>NZ_CANDOD010000008.1:0-223647 GCF_947387585.1 Grimontia sp. SpTr1 | reverse complement strand
AATTGGTAGACGCGCTAGCTTCAGGTGTTAGTGTCCTTACGGACGTGAGAGTTCAAGTCTCTCCCTTCGCACCAAACCTTTGCTGAAAAGCATAAAACAATTGGGGTATCGCCAAGCGGTAAGGCAGCGGCTTTTGATGCCGCCATTCCCTGGTTCGAATCCAGGTACCCCAGCCATATTTAAAAGCTCGCTTCTAGCGGGCTTTTCTCGTTTTAGACCAAAGATCAACAGCCCCTCGGAAATTCCCCCCAAACCTTACGTGGTTGAAAGCCGCTGCAATCCCTGTACGCTTGAAGTATTCGGAACAAGGAATTAGCAGTCATGGCGTCGTTCGAAAATCCTATCAAGCATCAAGTCTATCTTTCATTACCGGAAGTCATGTATTCCCCCCTCGCGCCACGCCGCGTGGAGTCGCCTTCTCTTTTAGCCCTTAACAAAGCATTACTTGATGAATATGGCTTGTCGAGCAACTGGTTTGAGGATGCCAAAGGCATTCACTTTCTTGCCGGCAATGGCGACTATGACGGTGAAAGCCCTGTTGCGATGGCTTATGCGGGTCACCAATTTGGGCACTACTCGCCACTGCTTGGGGACGGCCGCGCACATATGCTGGGTCAACTTCAAAACGCGGATGGTGCATTCATTGATGTGCAACTGAAAGGCTCCGGCAGAACCCCTTATTCGCGAGGAGGCGATGGAAGAGCAACGGTTGGGGCGGTAGTACGCGAATACCTCATCAGCGAAGCCATGGCGGGGCTTGGTATACCAACCACCCGAACTCTTGCCATTCTGGGTACTGGCGAGTCCGTGATGCGCGATTACCAAATGGTGCCGGGCGGTATTCAGGTTCGCACAGGTGCCAGTCACATTCGCGTGGGCTCTTTTCAATATGCTTATGCCAAGATGGGTAAAGATGGCGTCCAAGCGCTTGCTGATCACCTTATAGAACATCACTTCGCGGAAGTGGCCAGTCATGAAGATAAATACCCAGCCTTACTTGAAGCCGTTGCCGTTCGGCAAGCACAGCTGATTTCAAAATGGATGCTGGTTGGTTTTATCCATGGCGTCATGAACACTGACAATATGTCACTGGTTGGCGAAACCATCGACTTTGGCCCTTGTGCCTTTATGGATGAATTCAAGGCCAAGAAAGTATTCAGCTCGATAGACCGCGATGGCCGATACGCTTGGGATCAGCAAGCCAATATTGGCTACTGGAACCTGTCACGCTTTGCAGAAACTTTGCTGCCGCTGTTTGCTGACGACTCGGATGAGGCGGTGAAGATTGCGGAAGACAAACTTCAGACCTACATCATCACCTTCCAGGAGCTGTTCCAAAAGGGGTTGATGACCAAGCTCGCGATCACCGCAGATTCAAAAGAGGCTGATGCCTTTGTTAATCAAGCACTGCCAACGCTGGAATCTGAACGCATAGACTTCACGCTGTTTTTTGATGCATTGACACGTGTTGCCAATGGAGAGGAAGAAACTGAACTGCTTTCCCTGTTCGATAATCAGGAAAAAGGTCAGGTTTGGATAAGTGAATGGAATTCACTTAAAGATGATAGTGAATCAGCACTAAAGGCAATGCGAGAAGCCAACCCTGCATTAATTGCCCGAAACCATCAGGTGGAAAAAGCGATTGAAGATGCAATGGAAAGGAACGACTTTGCGCTATTCCACCGACTGGCAGAAGCACTGAAAACGCCTTATACCATCAGCGAAGAAAACCGTGATTTACAAACGCCACCAGCACCGGAAGAACGAGTACTAAGAACATTCTGCGGTACATAACCTTAAGATTCAGCGACATTACTGACGCTGGATAAATGGCGATAGACAAGACAGTTTATCGCCATTCAAGTAATTCAAAGGCCCATAGCGTACTTGAGAACCTGTTGCTTAACCGGCCCACTGTTTTCCGCCAACTTTAAGCCGACATTGCGCAATAGTTTGAGCGGCGCTATTTCGTTGCTGAACCCACCATAGAACACATCCATACCGGTTTGCATGATGAGGTTATCCGGTTTACGTTTGCGCTCGTAAGATGCCAATACGTCTTCATTCAGCCACTCTACACCTGCATCGGCGACCACATCCAGCAAAGCATCCACGTCTTTAAAGCCGAGGTTTACACCCTGCCCTGCCAGCGGATTGATAGTGTGGGCAGCATCTCCCAATATCACTACATTCTTGTTGAAGTAACGCTGGGCATGCCGACGGGTTAATGGAAACGCGCCTTGTTGGATGACTTCAATATCACCCAGCTCTTGCGGGAAGTGCGCAAGGATCTCTTCTCTTAACACCTCTGGCGACATTGCACACAAAGCTTTTATGCGTGATGGACTGTCATACCACACCAATGAGCCTTGATGCCCGGGCAGTGGCAGGAAAGACCTTGGGCCATCGGGTGTAAACCACTGCCAGGTAATATCTTGCTGTGGCAGGTCAGTTTTAACATTCACCAACATACAATGCTGACGGTAATCCCACGCAGTCACACCAATTTTGGCGTAATCACGTACACGGGAATTCGCCCCATCCGCACCGACCAGCCAACGGCCATGAAGCAAAGTACCATCTTCCAATTCAACGACGTGCCCTTCGGAGTCGGCAAGCATTGCGACAATATTGCCCGGGCAAAGTACTTCCAGATTCTCTTGCGCCAAACAAGCATTCCAAAGTGCGAGTTGCAGGATGCGGTTTTCGACGATAAAACCGAGCTCTGCTAAATCCATACTCTCTGCACTGAAGCGGATACGACACTCAGGGTGCTCCCAGGTTTCCAGACGTCGATAGGGGCAAAGACGCATGTCCAGCACGTCATCCCAAACTTTCAGGGATTTGAGCAAAGAGACAGAGGCAGGAGAAATCGCAGACACACGGAGATCCATCGGCTGTTCAGGAGAAAAGGCTTTTGGCTCGCTTCGCTCAACCATGGCGACGCGTTTACCCTGCTTAGCAAGGCCCAATGCTGTGGCAGCACCGACCATACCACCGCCAACGACGATAATATCGAATTGTTTCATAACACAATCTCTAAAATTCCTGCGCCCATTCTAGCGCCACCTCACTTAAATGCGACTCCTGCAGGCGCTGCTCATCCCTAAATCCACTAAAAAATTTGGGGAGAACGTGATCTGGTCACAGATTGACTAAAGCAGTACAATACGCGGCTTATCAACGGTTGGGGCTATTTTTCGTTGCCTCAAGCCGAACAAAGAACCATGATTTTCGGTTGGGATTTCCGCGGCGAACAGCCAGCGATGATTAAGTGCCTCCCGGCCGGAACACGTAAAACATCAACATGAGCAATGAGTTACATGGCTAAGAAACTGCTGATCAAAACCTGGGGCTGCCAGATGAACGAATACGATTCATCAAAAATGGCGGATCTGCTCAATGCGGCCGGTGGCTACGAGCTGACCGAGGAGCCGGAAGAGGCAGATGTGCTGCTTCTGAATACCTGTTCTATCCGTGAAAAGGCTCAGGAAAAAGTGTTCCACCAGCTGGGTCGCTGGAAAAACCTGAAAGATCAGAAGCCAGGTCTGGTGATCGGCGTAGGTGGCTGTGTAGCTACTCAGGAAGGTGATCACATTCGTGAACGCGCACCTTATGTTGACGTTATTTTTGGCCCGCAAACCCTGCACCGTCTACCTGAGATGATCAAAAAATCTCAGCAGGACGAAGCACCGGTCATGGATATCTCTTTCCCTGAGATTGAGAAATTCGACCGTTTGCCAGAGCCACGTGCAGAAGGCCCAACGGCATTCGTTTCAATCATGGAAGGCTGTTCTAAGTACTGTACCTTCTGCGTAGTGCCTTACACCCGTGGTGAAGAAGTCAGCCGTCCACTGGACGATGTGCTTTACGAAATCGCACAGCTTGCTGAGCAAGGTGTTCGTGAAGTGAACCTGCTGGGTCAGAACGTTAACGCCTATCGTGGTGAAATGCACGACGGCGAAATCTGTTCATTTGCAGAACTGCTGCGTTATGTGGCGGCGATCGACGGTATCGACCGTATTCGCTACACCACCAGCCACCCAATTGAATTTACTGGCGATATCATCGAAGTGTACGAAGACACCCCAGAAGTGGTGAGCTTCCTGCACCTGCCAGTTCAGAGCGGTTCAGACCGTATTCTGACCATGATGAAGCGTCCGCATACAGCGATCGAGTACAAATCGAAGATCCGTAAACTGCGTGAAGCGCGTCCAGGCATCGCTATCAGCTCTGACTTCATCGTCGGTTTCCCAGGTGAAACTGATGTTGATTTCGAAGCGACCATGAAGCTTATCCGCGATGTTAACTTCGACATGAGCTTCAGCTTTGTTTACTCACCACGTCCAGGTACGCCTGCTGCAGACATGCCTGACGACACGCCAGAGCAAACCAAGAAAGAGCGTCTGTACGAACTGCAACAGCAGATCAACGCACAGGCGATGATCTACTCTCGCCAAATGCTGGATTCTGAGCAGCGTATTCTGGTCGAAGGCCCATCGAAGAAGAATCTGATGGAGCTGCGTGGCCGTACTGAAAACAACCGCGTGGTTAACTTCGAAGGTTCTGTCGATTTGATCGGTCAGTTCGTTGATGTAAAAATCACCGAAGTACTGCCAAACTCACTGCGCGGTGAGCTGGTTCGTACTGAAAAGGACATGAATCTGCGTGTGGCGGTTTCGCCTGCAGAGATGATGGCAAAAACACGCAAAGAAGATGATCTTGGCGTAGGCGTGTATACTCCGTAAATATACGGAGGCCAATAAAGCCATCCCAAGCCTCGCAGAAGCGAGGGTAATCACCTGTTATCGGCGTCCTATACAGACGCCGATAACCATTGCGAGGAAGCATTGAACAAAGTCATTACTTTAGAAGTATCACTGGAACCAGCTGATAATTCGCGCCTGGCCAGCCTCTGCGGCCCTTACGATGACAACATCAAACAGCTCGAACGCCGTTTAGGTGTGGAAATCAATCACCGAAGTCATCAATTCTCCGTGGTCGGCCAACCTCACACCGCCACTGCCGCTATCGATATTCTCAAACGACTTTACGTTGAAACTGCACCAGTCAAAGGCAATTTCGTTGACCTTGAGCCTGAGCAGGTGCATCTGGCGATCAAAGAAAGTGGTGTGCTGGAACAAAACATCGAGTCGTCGATCCCTTACGGCAAAGAGATCAACATCAAAACCAAGAAAGGCGTGATCAAGCCGCGTACACCTAATCAGGCGCAATATATTGCCAACATGGTGACGCATGACATCACCTTTGGTATTGGTCCTGCCGGTACAGGTAAAACCTACTTAGCGGTTGCCGCCGCAGTCGATGCACTGGAACGTCAGGAAATCCGCCGTATTTTGCTAACCCGTCCTGCGGTTGAAGCCGGTGAGAAACTGGGCTTCCTGCCAGGCGATCTGAGCCAGAAAGTCGATCCTTACCTGCGCCCGCTATACGACGCCTTGTTTGAAATGCTGGGTTTTGAGCGCGTAGAGAAGTTAATTGAACGCAACGTCATTGAAGTCGCGCCGTTGGCATACATGCGTGGCCGTACGCTCAATGACGCCTTCATCATTCTTGATGAGAGCCAGAACACCACCGTGGAGCAGATGAAGATGTTCCTGACACGTATCGGCTTTAACAGCCGCGCAGTGATCACCGGTGACGTGACGCAGATTGACCTGCCACGTAATGCAAAATCTGGCCTTCGTCATGCGATAGAAGTGTTAGCAGATGTGAACGAAATCAGCTTTAACTTCTTCCAAGCGGATGATGTGGTTCGTCACCCTGTCGTTGCACGTATCGTGCAGGCCTATGATGCATGGGAAGCGGAAGACGCCCGTGCCCGTAAACAAGCGGAAGAGCGACGTCGCCAGGAACGCGAAGCGGCATTAAATGCTGCGCCGCCTTCAGAAGAGAAGCAACCGTAAATGCAATATTTTGTCGACCTTCAAATTGCGACACAAAGCACTGACAACCTGCCCACGGAACAACAGTTTCAGCAGTGGTTTGAGCAAGCCGTCAAATCTTTCCAAGAGCAGGCGGAAGTCACTATCCGTCTTGTAGACGAGTTTGAGAGCCAGTCTCTTAACCGCGACTATCGCGGAAAAGACAAGCCGACCAATGTGCTGTCTTTCCCGTTTGAAGCGCCTCCGGGTGTGGAGTTGGATCTGCTGGGCGATCTGATTATCTGTCGTCAAGTCGTCGAAAAAGAAGCGGAAGAACAGAATAAAGACCTACTTGCCCACTGGGCGCACATGGTTGTACACGGCAGTCTCCATCTGCTAGGTTATGACCATATAGACGATGAAGAAGCCGAAGAGATGGAGTCTCTCGAGATTTCTATCATGAACGCACTGGGTTTCGAGAACCCTTATGCGGCGGACTTCATCTAATATCAACGTTGTAAAAATAGAGACAATGAACGAAGACAACTCACAAAGCTCTGAAGGTCCGAGTAGAAAGACCTTCTTCGAACGTTTAGGACAGATCTTTCAGGGTGAGCCTAAAGATCGTCAGGAACTGGTAGATGTATTCCGTGATTCGGAACAGAACGATCTGATCGATCACGATACACGGGATATGCTCGAAGGCGTTATGCAGATTTCTGAAATGCGCATCCGAGACATCATGATTCCGCGTTCGCAGATGGTGACCATCGAGCGCTCACAACCTCTCGAAGAAATCATCACCATCATCAACGACGCCCAGCATTCACGCTACCCGGTGATCAGCGATGATAAAGACCACGTTGAAGGCATCCTGCTGGCAAAAGACTTGCTGCGTTACCTGATGCCGGACAGCGAACCGTTCGACATCGACAAAGTGATCCGCCCAGCCGTGGTTGTGCCGGAAAGCAAACGTGTTGACCGACTGCTGAAAGAATTCCAGGAAGAACGCTACCACATGTCGATTGTTGTCGACGAATTTGGCGGCGTATCTGGCGTGGTAACTATCGAAGATATTCTTGAGGAAATCGTCGGCGACATCGAAGACGAATACGACGACGAAGAAGAGCAGGAAATCCGCCAGCTCAGCAAGCACACCTTCGCGGTGAAGGCGCTGACCACACTGGAAGATTTCAATGAGAAGTTCGGTTCTCAGTTTAGCGATGACGACATCGACACCATCGGTGGCCTTGTGATGACCAGCTTTGGTCACCTACCAGGACGTGGTGAAGAAGTGGACATTGAGAGCTTCCACTTCAAGGTGACGGCAGCTGACAGTCGACGCATCATCCAATTGCAGGTTACTATTCCAGATACTACTGCAGAGGAAACGGCATAAACGTCAAATGCTAAACATCGAAACATTTAAGCGGCCCCAAGTATTCATGCGGATCTTCGGGGCCGCTTTTTCAGGTGCACTCGCCACCCTCGCCTTCGCGCCATACTCCTTCTGGCCAGCCATGCTGGTCTCCTTGGTGGCACTTCTCCTTCTTATTCATGGGCAATCTCCGAAGCGTGCTGGCTACATCGGATTTTTCTGGGGGCTGGGGCAATTCGGAACCGGCGTCGGCTGGGTTTACGTCGTTATCGAGAAATTCGGGGGGCTGCCTACAGCAATTGGACTGGCCTTGATTGGTCTGTTAGTTGCTTATCTCGCACTGTTCCCTGCGCTTTTTTCCTATATCCTGCGCCGTGTTCAACTGCCGCTGGCACTTTCCTATCTGCTGTTGGCACCATCGCTCTGGCTGGTTGTTGATTGGTTCCGTGGCTGGTTCCTGACGGGTTTCCCATGGCTCTGGCCGGGTTACAGTCAGATTGAGGGGCCATTAGCCTCCTTTGCGCCCATGTTTGGTGTACAAGGTATTACGCTCGCACTGCTTATCATTTCAGGCTCAATCGCCATCACGCTGATAAACCGAAAAGCGTCTGCGCTTCTTCCGGCATTGGTTGTTGGCGCGGTTGCAACCGGTACCTCTTTTGTACCCTGGGTTCAGGAAACGGGAGACAGCGTTGATGTCGCCATGGTCCAGGGTAATGTGCCGCAGGAGCTAAAGTGGCTGCCAAGCCAGCGTTGGCCTACTCTGCTTGCATATCAGGACATGACACGCCAGAACTGGGATGCAGATATCGTCATTTGGCCGGAAGCGGCCATCCCAGCTTTGGAGCGTGATTTACCGGATTTTCTGGCAAGACTCGACGCTGCAGCCATCAATAACGACACGGCTGTCATCACTGGAGTACTCGACCAAAACCCGGATGGGCAGTTCTATAACAACGTCATCACCTTAGGTAACAATGGCGAAGGCGGTTATACCTATCCAGCAACGCAAAGTTACAGCAAACACCATTTGTTGGTCTTTGGTGAGTTTGTGCCTTTCAGCGACTTTCTTCGCCCGCTTGCACCTCTGTTTAATCTACCCATGTCTTCGTTCAGTCGAGGTGATTACACCCAGTCGAACATAGACGCCAAAGGCTATCAGCTAGCCCCAGCGATTTGCTATGAAATTGCCTTTAGTGATCAGGTTAGGCATAGCCTCACGGAAGAGTCGGATTTCATTCTCACCCTTTCCAATGACACCTGGTTTGGTACATCGATTGGCCCTCACCAGCATTTGGAAATTGCCCGCATGCGCGCGCTGGAAAACGGCAAGCCGGTTCTGCGTGCCACCAATACTGGTCTGACCGCTGCTATTGGTTACAAAGGGGACATCATCGACCAGATCCCGCAGTTCGAAACAGTAGTGCTGAGAACTGATGTGCCGACGACGGCAGGCCAAACACCTTACACCCGCTTCGGAGACTGGCCCCTCTATGCATGGATTGTTTTGTCAGGGTTAGCGCTGGTTCTGTTAACCCGCGGTCAAAAATCAACCGTTAGCACTCAGTCGCAACAATAAGAGCGAACAAGCAACGTAAAATCATGTCTTAATCAGCCAGAGGGATTTATTCCTCTGGCTTTTTTAATGATTGATTTAGTTTGATATGGAGAGTCTTATGCGCGCCTTGGCCAGAATTGCATCTTCCGTTGTTATCTTTTTAGCATCAGTCTTTGCTCCTCTTTCCCATGCAGAGCCAGATGCCGAGCTCTTTGCTGATACCCGTGCTGCATTGGCGAACTTCCATCGCTTCGAGCAGGTAAAACCTTTCTTTGAAAAAGCTTATGGATACGCAGTATTTCCATCGGTGGGTAAAGGTGGCTTCTGGATTGGCGGCGCATATGGCAATGGGTTGGTTTACCAAGGTAATCAAACTGTCGCCGAAGCCGAGTTGATTCAAGTGTCGGTTGGGTTGACCTTCGGTGGTCAGGCATTCAGCGAGATACTTTTCTTTGAAGACAAAGAAACCTTCGACAGTTTTATGTCGGGCAGCTTTGAGCTCGGAGCGCAGGCTTCTGCCACCGCTCTCACCGAAGGCGCTGCGGCACATGTTGGCACGACAGGCACCTCTGCCAGTGCAGGTAGTGCGCAATCCAAAGCCTATTACATCAATGGCACCGCCATTTTCACCCAAGCCAAAGGCGGCTTGATGATCGAAGCTGCCTTGGCCGGACAAAAATTCAATATCGAGCCGCTGGGGAATTAAGACAAACCGATCCTAGGTCCTAGGTCCTAGGTCCTAAAAATTTGAAGGGTAAACAAGCCAGTGTTCAAGCCTCTTTGCCCATCAGCTCTCAGCGTCAGAGCCGACTATGCAGGAAACGGCTTTCGGCTAAACTGTTTGCTGCCACATTTGATGCAAGGCGTCAGCACATCCACATGGGTGTGCTCGGTCTGGTTACCGCATTTCTCACAAATCAAGATACCAAGCCCCACCACTTCACCGGCGTTGTAGACGCCATGATGCTGGATATCCTGTAATACCTCACGCCACTCAAGCTGAGTTTTGTCGGTGATCTCCGCAAGTTGTTCCCAAAGTGTATTGGCAATCAGATCGCGAAACAGCGCACCATCGTCTTTGTTTTCTTCCGGCTCGTTGTAACGTGCACCAAACTCCTGCACATCGCGTTTAAAATAAGCTTCTATAAGTGCAAGCTCATCTTTGGTCATATCCGACGCCGCTTTCACGTACTTTTCAGACAAATCCAGCCAACGTTGTAACTCTTCCGGGCTGTGCTTTAGTGCTTCACTGATCCGTTCGACCAGCACCTTGTACTCCGCTTTTTGCTCTGACATAGGCCACCTCTGCATTCAACTGTTGTTGCGCCTTCTACCTTTAGTTATTCTATGTCGATTATTTTGGTTCATTTTATACCTATCTCACAAATTCCCGGATGTCATCGATGCAAGAACAATACCGTCCACAGGACATCGAGCCTAAAGTTCAGGCCGATTGGGACAAGAACAAAACCTTCGTAGTTCAAGAAGACCCAAGCAAAGAAAAGTTTTATTGCCTTTCCATGTTCCCGTACCCAAGCGGTCGACTACACATGGGTCACGTACGTAACTACACCATCGGTGACGTCATCTCGCGCTACCAGCGTCTGCAAGGCAAGAACGTAATGCAACCAATCGGTTGGGACGCGTTCGGTCTGCCGGCAGAAAACGCAGCGGTGAAGAACAAGACTGCGCCAGCACCTTGGACTTACGAGAACATTGAATACATGAAGAACCAGCTGAAACTGCTGGGCTTCGGCTACGACTGGGATCGCGAATTCGCAACCTGTACGCCTGAATACTACCGTTGGGAACAAGAGTTCTTCACCAAACTTTACGAGAAAGGTTTGGTTTACAAAAAGACCTCTTCGGTTAACTGGTGTCCGAACGACCAAACCGTTCTGGCGAACGAGCAGGTTGAAGACGGTTGCTGCTGGCGTTGTGACACGCCTGTAGAACAAAAAGAAATCCCACAGTGGTTCATCAAAATCACTGCGTACGCACAAGAGCTTCTCGATGATCTGGAAACTCTGGATGGTTGGCCTGAGCAGGTTAAAACCATGCAGCGTAATTGGATTGGCCGTTCGGAAGGTGTTGAACTGAAATTCCAAGTGGCTGGCGAAAGCGATCTGGAAGTTTACACCACCCGTCCTGATACCCTGATGGGCGTGACTTACGTGGGTATTGCAGCGGGTCACCCTCTGGCGACCAAAGCAGCAGAGAACAACCCTGAACTGGCTGCATTCATCGAAGAATGTAAAAACACCAAGGTAGCTGAAGCTGAGCTGGCGACCATGGAGAAAAAGGGTATGGATACTGGCCTTAAGGCTATCCACCCTCTGAACGGCCGTGAAGTGCCAATCTTCATCGCGAACTTCGTGCTGATGGATTACGGTACGGGCGCGGTGATGGCAGTACCAGGCCACGACCAACGTGACTTCGAATTCGCAACCAAATACGGCTTGAACATTGAGCCTGTGATTCTGGCAGAAGATGGCAACGCACCAGACATCTCTGAAGCTGCGCACACTGAGAAAGGTGTTCTGTTCAACTCAGGTGAGTTCGACGGCCTGAGCTTCGAGCAAGCGTTCGATGCGATTGCAGCGAAACTGGAATCAGAAGGTAAAGGTCACAAGACTGTGAACTTCCGTCTGCGCGACTGGGGTGTTTCACGTCAACGTTACTGGGGTGCGCCAATCCCAATGGTCACCACTGAAGACGGTGAAGTGCATCCAGTACCAGCTGACCAATTGCCAGTTATCCTGCCTGAAGATGTTGTGATGGACGGCGTAACCAGCCCAATCAAAGCAGACAAGACGTGGGCGGAAACCACCTACAACGGTCAACCTGCGCTGCGTGAAACAGATACCTTCGACACCTTCATGGAATCGAGCTGGTACTACGCGCGCTACTGTTCACCAAAAGCAGATGAGATGCTGGATTCAGAAGCAGCAAACTACTGGCTGCCAGTTGATCAGTACATCGGTGGTATTGAGCACGCAGTAATGCACCTACTGTACTCGCGCTTCTTCCACAAACTGCTACGCGATGCAGGCTACGTTAAGTCTGATGAGCCGTTCAAGCGTCTGCTTTGTCAAGGCATGGTGCTGGCTGATGCGTACTACTACAACAACGACAAAGGCGCGAAAGTTTGGGTTTCTCCAACTGAAGCGACTGTTGAGCGTGACGAGAAAGGCCGCATCACCACCGCAGTAGATACTGAAGGTAACAACCTTGTTCACTCAGGCATGACCAAAATGTCTAAGTCAAAGAACAACGGTATCGACCCACAAGAGATGGTTGATAAGTACGGTGCTGACACCGTGCGTCTGTTCATGATGTTCGCATCACCAGCAGACATGACCCTTGAGTGGCAAGAGTCTGGCGTTGAAGGTGCTAACCGCTTCCTGAAACGTGTTTGGAAACTGGTATTCGAGCACACTTCAAAAGGTGAAGTGGCTGCGCTGGATACATCAGCACTGAACGCTGATCAGAAAACACTGCGTCGTGAAGTTCACAAGACTATCGCAAAAGTGGGCGATGACATCGGCCGCCGTCAGACCTTCAACACCGCGATCGCTGCGATCATGGAACTGATGAACCGTCTGACCAAAGCACCTCAAGACACTGATGCTGACCGCGCTATTCTGGATGAAGCAGTGAAAGCGATTGTTGCGATGCTGTACCCAATCACTCCGCACATCAGCACTGAGCTGTGGGCTGCACTGGGTCAAACTGACATCGACAACACGGTATGGCCGGTTGCTGACCAAGACGCCATGGTGGAAGACGAGAAGCTGATCATCGTTCAGGTGAATGGCAAGCTTCGTGCGAAAATCACCGTTGCAGCAGATGCAGCTAAAGAATCAGTAGAATCGATGGCGCTAAACGACGAGCACGTTGTCAAGCACACCGAGGGTAAAACCGTACGCAAAGTGATTTACGTACCGGGCAAACTGGTTAACATCGTTGCTAACTAATACAGGGAGTATTCGGTGAAATCGATCTTTCGCTCTCTCCGAACCCTGCTGGTTGTGGTGGCCGCTCTGGCCACCGCTTCTTGCGGATTTCACCTTCGTGGCAGCTACAATCTGCCAGAAGAAATTCAGAAACTGTCAGTCACCAGTTTCGATAAATACGGCAAACTCACCCGTGAAATGAAGACCCAACTACGTCTTCATGACATTGATGTCATCCCGCCGGCCCAAACCATTTCCAACCTGCACCTGAAAGGCGAAAGCTATGGTGAAAGCACCTTATCGCTTTACCAGAACAGCCGCGTAGCGGAAAAGCAATTTGCTTATACCGTCAGCTACTCAGTGACAGTGCCGGAAAAAGGCAGCTACAACTTCTCCACATCTCTTAGCCGCACCTACCTTGATAACCCATTGACCGCCCTCGCGAAGTCGGTGGAAGAGGAAATGCTGGCGCAGGAAATGCGCGTTGAAGCAACCAAACAGATCATGCGACAGCTTGCCCGTCTGAATGCGCACATCGAAGCCTTTGAGCGCAAAGAGGCAGAAGAAAAAGCACTGCGTGAACTGTATCAGGGTGTGGATGAAGAGAAGTCCTCGATGACTATCGAAACCCGTTTCGATGGCAAAGATGACGAAACCCGCGGTAAGCCTCTGTCGAGCTTCACCACCAGCGGTGAAGAAAACACACAATGAGGATTTACCCAGAACAACTGACACAGCGTCTTAATCAGGGGCTGTGTCAGACCTATCTCATCTTCGGCAACGAGCCGCTGCTGAAAGAAGAATCCAAGCAAAGCATTATTGATGTCGCCCAAAAACAGGGCTTCGATGAGAAGCACCGCTTCGTCATCGATAATCAGCTTAACTGGCAGGACGTTTACGACGTTTGTCAGGCCCTGAGTCTGTTCGCCAGCCGACAAATCATCATTCTGGCATTACCTGAAAACCCGCTGACCACGGCCCAAGCTAATGCTCTGAAAGAGCTGCAGCCTATGCTGCATCAGGATTTGGTTTTGATCCTCGATGGTCCTCGCCTGAACAAAAAGCAGGAATCAGCCAAGTGGTTCACCAGTTTCCAGGCAAACGGTTTGTATGTGCCATGCAACACACCTGATGGCCGACAGCTGCCACGATTCATAGAGAACCGCTGTCACAGTCTGGGATTGCATCCTGATCACGAGTCTGTGATGCTGCTGGCGCAATGGCATGAAGGTAACCTTCTGGCGCTGTCGCAAAGCCTGATGAAGCTTCAACTGCTCTATCCAGACGGTGAACTGACGCTGCCAAGGCTTCAGGATGCCTTATCACGTCACAACCACTACACGCCATTCCAGCTCACCGACGCGCTGATTGAAGGCAAAGCCAAGCGCGCTGTTCGTATCGTTCGTCAGCTTGAAGCAGAAGGCGTGGAAATCACCATCTTGCTGCGGGTCATCCAGAAAGAACTGATCCAGCTTTGTAAAATGCAGGAGTACGGCGCGTCTGGTATGGGTCTCAGCAAAATTTTTGACCATTTCCGAGTCTGGCAAACACGCCGTCCTGCGATGACAGCAGCGCTTCACCGTTTGACGTTGCCAACGCTGATGCACCTTCTGCAAAGCCTTGCAGCCATTGAGGTGATGGTTAAAACCGATTTCGACAGCCAACCTTGGCCGGCACTTTCGGCGTTTTGTCTCGAGATGTGTGGTCATCCACTTCCGCTGTCACCTGTCAACTGACTGTCAAACCGCGACACCGCTGTATTTTATTCATCTCAGCCAGTGGTATAATTTTTATATTCTTAGGGGCTGTCCTGCACTTTTTGCAGAACAATGCACCAAACACCGATAAGGGGAAAACATTGCTTCCGGAACAACTTCAACACTTTGTTGTCGATAAAGCAGATGATATGAAAGCCGCAGACATCGTGACGCTCGATGTCCGTGAAAAGAGCAGCATTACCGATTTCATGGTGCTTTGCACCGGTAACTCAAAACGCCACGTCTCTTCCATCGCAGAACACGTTGCCGATGAAGCACGTGCAGCTAACGTTGATACCCTGGGTATGGAAGGTGAAAACGAAGGCGAGTGGGTCGTCCTGGATCTCGGTGATGTGATGCTTCATATCATGCAAGATGAACAACGTCAGTTGTACCAGCTAGAAAAGCTGTGGAATTGATGCAATGAAGTTACAACTGATTGCGGTCGGCACAAAGATGCCGAAATGGGTTGAGGAAGGCTACAAAGAATACAGTCGCCGCTTCCCAAAAGACATGCCACTGGAACTGGTAGAAATCCCAGCAGGTAAGCGCGGCAAAAATGCCGATATTGCGCGTATTCTGCAAAAAGAAGGGGAAGCCATGTTGGCCGCCGTTCCAAAAGGTAACCGCATCGTGACGTTGGATATTCCGGGCAAGCGCTGGGACACAGAGCAACTGGCACAACAGCTGGAGAGCTGGAAGCTGGATGCACGCGATGTGTCTATTCTGATTGGAGGCCCTGAAGGCCTGTCGCCGGCATGTAAAGCGGCCGCAGACCAAAGCTGGTCATTGTCTCCGTTGACACTTCCTCACCCGCTGGTACGTGTGGTGATGGCTGAAAGTCTCTACCGCGCCTGGAGCATCACAGCAAATCACCCTTATCACCGGGAATAATTCATGAAGCACAAGCGTAGTCCTATACGCGATCATCAGGCCGAGTCTTCCCTCTTTTTCCGCCGGGCCGTTGTGGCTTTCGGCGGTATTCTCGTTCTCGTCGGCGTCCTGCTTCTTAACCTGTATAACATTCAGGTGGAAGATCATGATGATTACATCACCCGCTCCAATGATAACCGCATCAAAGTCGTTCCTGTTGCGCCAAACCGTGGATTGGTTTACGACCGCAATGGCAAATTGCTCGCGGAAAACCGACCTGTTTATGCATTGGAAATCACCCCAGAGCAGGTGAAAGATATTCCCGGCACCATCGCCAGTTTGCAGGAATTGCTGCCGATTTCTGAAAACGAAATCCGGGCTTTCGAACGTGATAAGAAACGCACCCGCCGTTTCAATGCCGTCACCCTGAAAAACCAGATGACGGAAGAGGAAGTGGCTATTTTCTCAGCCAATCAGCACAAGTTCCCTGGCGTAGAGATTAAAGGTTACCTCAAACGTTACTACCCCTATGGTGACGCGTTAACCCACGTCCTGGGCTACGTGGCGAAAATCAACGATAAAGACATAAACCGTCTTGATCGTGAAGGTGTCCTCAACAACTACAAGGCAACCCGTGATATCGGCAAGCTCGGCATTGAAAGGTTCTACGAATCTGAATTGCACGGCACTGCTGGTTATCAGGAAGTCGAAGTCAACAGCCGTGGTCGTATTATCCGCACGCTGAAATACGTACCACCAGAGCCGGGTAAAGATCTGGTATTGAACCTCGATGTCGATCTGCAACTGTACATACGCTCTATCCTCGGCGATCGCCGTGGCGCGGTTGTGGTGCTCGATCCGAAAGACTCTTCAGTACTGGCGATGGTATCAACGCCAAGCTATGACCCGAACCTTTTCGTTCACGGCATTTCAGGCAAAGACTATCGCGCGTTGTTGAACGACAAAAACCGTCCGCTGGTGAACCGGGCAACCTTGGGGATCTATCCACCTGCATCAACGGTTAAGCCGTTCATTGCCGTTGCGGCATTGGAAGAAAAAGCCATCACGCTCAACACCACACGAAATGACCCGGGTTACTGGCGTTTGCCAAACTCAACCTCACGTCCTTTCCGCGACTGGCTCGCATGGGGTCATGGTCGGGTGAATATCGTTCAATCGATTGAAGAATCCGTGGATACTTTCTTCTATCAAATTGCCTATGATCTGGGCATCGATAAGCTCTCTACTTGGATGAGCCGTTTTGGATTCGGGGATTACACCGGTATCGACATCCATGAAGAAAGCAAAGCCAACATGCCAACCCGCGAATGGAAAATGGCACGTCACCGCCAGCCTTGGTACAAGGGTGACACCATTCCAGTCGGTATTGGTCAAGGCTATTGGACGGCCACCCCGATGCAAATCGCGAAAGCAACGTCTGTGTTGGTGAACCGTGGTGAAGTCAACCCGCCCCACCTTCTCCAACGCATAGAGAACGAAGGCGTCATGGAAATCGCACCATTTTCTCCTTATCCACCGATTGAAAATGTGGATGGGAAATACTGGGATGCAGCTCTTGAAGGGATGCGTCTGGTCAACCACGGTAAAAAAGGTACCGCGCGCCGCGCCTTCGCCAACAGTGAATATGTGACTGGCGGTAAATCAGGAACAGCGCAGGTCTTTGGCCTGGGTGAAGACGAAGAATACAACGCCGATGAAATTGCGGAGCACCTGCGTGACCATGCGCTTTATACCGGTTTTGCACCCTTTGATGAACCTGAAGTGATTGTCTCTATGGTATTGGAAAACGCCGGTGGCGGTTCTAGTAACGGTGCACCAATCGCCCGTCGTATCTTCGACCATATGTTGGTTGATGGCTACAAAGACAAAAAGAACGCAGATAAGAAGGAGGAGCAAGTCCAATGAGCTTGTTTGCATCAACTGGTCAGAAGAAGACTGTGTTTGAGCGGTTGCACATAGACTTGCCTCTTTTGCTCGGTATTCTGGCTCTGATGGGCTTTGGCCTGATGGTGATGTGGAGTGCCAGTGGCCAAAGCGTTGCCATGATGGAACGTCAGGTCTTCCGGATTTTTCTTTCGCTGGGCGTGATGTTTGTGCTCGCCCAAATTTCTCCCCGGCATTACGAGTTCTGGGCTCCCTATCTATATGTGACGGGAATTCTGATGCTGATCGCCGTGCTTTTGTTTGGTGAAACTGCCAAGGGCGCACAGCGCTGGCTGGATTTAGGCGTTGTCACTTTCCAGCCATCAGAATTGATTAAGCTTGCCGTACCATTGATGGTGGCCCGCTTTATCGGTAAAGAACCTCTACCCCCGCGTTTTCAAACCCTGATTATTGGTTTGGTGATGGTGTTTGTACCCACCATTCTCATCGCCAAACAGCCTGATTTAGGAACCTCAATCTTGATTGCGGCATCAGGTATTTTTGTTTTGTTTCTATCCGGTATCAGTTGGCGAATCATCTTAGGCGCCGGTACTTTGGTGGCTGCGTTCATCCCAGTACTTTGGTTCTTCCTGATGCGCGAATACCAACGTGTCCGCGTTCGCACCCTGTTTGATCCAGAATCCGACCCATTAGGCGCGGGTTACCACATCATCCAATCAAAAATTGCCATTGGTTCCGGGGGAATTGGCGGTAAAGGGTGGCTTCAAGGCACACAATCTCAATTGGAGTTCCTGCCAGAGCGCCATACCGACTTTATCTTCGCCGTTATTGCTGAAGAGTGGGGAATGATTGGTGTCGCATGCTTGCTGGCGCTTTACCTTTTCATCATCGGCCGTGGCCTGTTAATTGCGAGCCGCGCACAAACGGCGTTTGGTCGTATGATGGCGGGCAGTATCGTGCTCAGCTTCTTTGTATATGTTTTCGTTAACATCGGCATGGTTAGCGGGATCTTACCCGTTGTTGGTGTTCCCCTGCCCCTTGTCAGCTATGGCGGTACCTCCATGGTGACTTTGATGGCAGGTTTCGGCATCTTAATGTCTATCCACACACACAGAAAAATGCTTTCTAAGGCTCTGTAATGAAAAAAATATTAGTGATGACTGCTCTCATTCTTTCCGGCTGTGCCACACAAAGTGATGACCGCTACAGCCTGGAACATGACAAAGCACCGGAAGCCATTCCTACGCTGGATCATGTCGAAGATGCACAGCCACGATACGAGCCTTACAGCCGGGCAGGAAACAAAAACTATACCGTTCTTGGTGAGAGTTATGAGGTCATGCAGGACCCGGAAAGTTATGTCGGTGAAGGCATTGCATCCTGGTATGGCAAGAAATTTCACGGCCACAAAACCTCCAATGGCGAGATTTATGACATGTTCTCCATGTCAGCAGCCCACAAAACATTACCTCTGCCTAGCTACGTAGAAGTAGAAAATACCGCTAACGGCAAAAAAGCCATTGTCCGCGTCAATGACCGTGGTCCTTTCCATGAAGGCCGCATTATCGACCTGAGCTATGCCGCAGCGTCAAAGTTGGACATTCTGAAAACCGGAACTGCCCCGGTAAAAGTGACGCTACTCAAGGTTGATAAACCTGAGGATAATAATGAGTGGCAAGGTGCCCGCTTAAACCGCTATTTTGTACAACTGGTCGCGATATCCAGTCAGGACAAAGCGAAGCAGGCTGCTGACACTTTCCAAAAGCAGTTTGAACTGCCAACAGATATCAACCAGTCCGGCAGTGTTTATCGCGTGCGTTTAGGGCCGTTCTATGACTACGACCAAACT
Source organism: Grimontia sp. SpTr1 (assembly GCF_947387585.1). Classification (NCBI taxonomy): domain Bacteria; kingdom Pseudomonadati; phylum Pseudomonadota; class Gammaproteobacteria; order Vibrionales; family Vibrionaceae; genus Grimontia; species Grimontia sp. SpTr1. The sequence goes on along the minus strand of NZ_CANDOD010000008.1, from coordinate 204,486 downwards.
CAAAAAGCCGCATTGCTTGCCAGAGAACAGCAAATAAATGAGGCATTCGTCGTTGTTGAGCCAATTGCTGATGAACCGGGCAAGAATTCGGGTGTCAGTAATTAAGGCTGTTGGCCTGAAAGTTTCAATTTAGTAAGTTGTTGTAACCCTGTCTGACACTGCACAGGCTATCTGTTATAGTGTCGACAGTTTTTTGACTGAAGAAATACCAAGTAAGTACCTAAATCTATGAAAAAATCACCCTCATTGTTGCGCTCTTTAGTCTTATCGACTGCTGTCTTTTCTTCTGCTGCAGCCGTTGCAGCCCCAACCGTCGTCCCGGATGCGCCTCAAATCGCGGCAAAAGGGTACGTACTGATGGATTACAACTCGGGTAAGATCCTGGCGGAAAACAACGCCTACGAACGTCTTAACCCGGCCAGCCTGACCAAGATGATGACCAGCTATGTGATCGGTCAGGAAGTTGAACGTGGCAACATCAGCCTTGATGATGATGTCGTTATCAGCAAAAACGCCTGGGCGAAAAACTTCCCTGGCAGCTCGAAGATGTTCATCGAAGTCGGCACCACGGTAAAAGTGGAAGACCTGAATCGCGGCATCATCATCCAGTCTGGTAATGATGCTTGTGTGGCAATGGCTGAGCACATTGCAGGTTCTGAAGACTCGTTTGTCGACCTGATGAATGGCTGGGCGAAAACCCTGGGTATGAATGACACCAAGTTTTCGAACTCCCATGGCCTAGATGATGATGACCTCTACACCACGCCTTATGACATGGCGCTGTTGGGTCAGGCATTGATCCGAGACGTGCCGGACGAGTACCGCATTTACAACGAGAAGTCTTACACCTATAACGGCATTACCCAGTACAACCGTAACGGCCTGCTATGGGACAAGAGCATGAACGTGGACGGCATCAAAACCGGCCACACTGACAAAGCAGGCTACAGCCTGGTCAGTTCAGCAACCGAAGGTGACATGCGTCTGGTTGCGGTTGTCATGGGCACCAACAGTGCAAACGCACGTAAGGCTGAAAGTAAGAAACTGCTGAACTACGGCTTCCGTTTCTTCGAAACCGTCGCACCACACAAAGCGAACGAAACCTTCGTGACCGAGAAAGTGTGGATGGGCGACACCGACCAAGTTGCTCTGGGCGTTTCTGAAGACACCTACGTCACCCTGCCACGCGGTAAGGCAAAAGACTTGGAAGCAAGCTTTGTGCTTGAGAAAACACTGGAAGCACCAATCGCGAAAGGTGATGTGGTTGGTAAGCTTTACTACCAGGTTGACGGTGAAGACATCGCGGAATACCCATTGGTAGCATTGAACGATGTACAGGAAGGTGGCTTGTTCAGCCGTCTGATGGACTACATCATCATGTTCTTCAAGAACTTGTTCTAAGACTCAAGTCATGACTTTCAAGGGCAGCCAATGGCTGCCCTTTTTATTTCCCTTTCCAACCCCCATATAAGGCAGGAATCAAAGAAAAAGTCACCAACTTGTTTTCTCAACACAGGACGATTACTATTCGTTCCCAACAAATTGCGTGATCATCTGCACATATATTTTGGGTCAACAGAGAAAGATCTGTGACCAATTCTGGAGTTATAAATGCAAGAGCAACCAAAACTAAAAGACCTGCTGGAATTCCCGTGTAAGTTTACTTACAAGGTCATGGGATACGCGAAGCCAGAGCTTACAGATCTGGTTTTGGAAGTGATCCAGCGCCACGCACCGGGCGATTACAGCCCAAGCGTTAAGCCAAGCGGCAAAGGCACTTACAACGCAGTTTCAGTCACCATTACGGCCACTTCTATCGAACAAGTTGAAACGCTGTACAAAGAACTGGGTGATATCGAAATCGTGCGCATGGTTCTGTAATCCTTTATCAGACCAAAGAACCACAATACCCATACGATTAGGCGGCTGTTATTTCAGCCGTCTGTCATTATAATGTCGTGACTGAGACAGCTATCCCTATCATATTCAATTCCGGCAGGTGTACATTGCAGCAGAACCGCCTCATTATCAGACAACTCGGATTGCGTCCTTACGAACCAACGTGGAAAGACATGCATGCTTTCACTGACGAACGTAACGCCGACACAACTGACGAAATCTGGCTGGTTGAACACGAACCTGTGTTTACCCAAGGACAGGCGGGAAAAGCTGAACACTTGTTAGCAACGGGGGATATCCCGGTAGTTCAGAGTGATCGTGGCGGCCAGGTGACTTATCACGGTCCGGGCCAACAGGTGGCTTACTTCCTGATCGATCTGAAACGCAAAAAGCTGGGTGTGCGAGAGCTGGTCACTTCGATTGAGAACATTGTGATCGATACGCTCGCCCATTACGGTATTGAATCCCGTGCGCGTCCAGATGCGCCGGGCGTATATGTGGGTAACGACAAAATTTGCTCGCTGGGTCTTCGTATCCGCCGAGGCTGCTCTTTCCATGGGCTGGCGCTTAACGTCAATATGGACTTGTCACCTTTCCTTCGTATCAACCCTTGCGGTTATGAAGGCATGGCAATGACACAAACCGTCGATTTAGGGGGCCCGGCATCACTGCCCGAGCTATACCCTGTGTTAGTAGAAAAACTGACTTCGCATCTGGGCTATGATCAGGTCGAGTCCCTAACAGAAAGCAATCAACTATGAGCAAACCGATCCAGATGGAACGCGGTGTTAAGTACCGCGACGCAGACAAAATGGCGCTCATCCCGGTCAAGAACATGCCGACCGAACAAAAAGAGATGCTGCGCAAACCTGAGTGGATGAAGATCAAGCTGCCTGCGGACAGCAAGCGTATCCAAGACATTAAGTCTGCGCTTCGCAAGAACAATCTGCATTCGGTATGCGAAGAAGCATCCTGCCCTAACCTGGCGGAATGTTTCAACCACGGCACCGCGACCTTCATGATTCTGGGTGCGATTTGTACCCGTCGCTGTCCGTTCTGCGATGTGGCACACGGCCGGCCAAACCAGCCTGATGAAAATGAGCCAGCGAAACTGGCAAAAACCATCAGCGACATGAAGCTGAAATACGTGGTTGTCACTTCAGTAGACCGTGATGACCTGCGTGATGGTGGCGCAAAACACTTTGCTGACTGTACCCGCGAAATCCGTGCGCTTAACCCAGAAATCCGCATCGAAACACTGGTGCCTGACTTCCGTGGCCGCATGGATACCGCGCTGGAATTGCTGAAAGACAATCCACCAGATGTGTTTAACCACAATCTGGAAACCGCACCGCGCCTTTACCGTAAAGCGCGTCCGGGTGCGAACTACAAGTGGTCTCTGGAGTTGCTGAAGAAATTCGGTGAAATGCACCCTAACGTCCCGACCAAGTCTGGCGTGATGATGGGTCTGGGCGAAACCAAAGAAGAGATCATCGAAGTGCTGAAAGATCTGCGTGCACACGGCGTGACTATGCTGACACTGGGCCAATACTTGGCACCAAGCCGTCACCACCTGCCGGTTGAGCGCTACGTGCCGCCAGAAGAGTTTGATGAACTGAAAGAGATTGCGCTGGAGTTAGGCTTTACTCACGCTGCGTGTGGTCCGTTCGTTCGCTCTTCTTACCATGCTGACCTGCAAGCGCAAGGCGTGGAAATTAAGTAAGCGCTAACGCAACTCTAAATACGAAAACGCCGAGCATTGCTCGGCGTTTTTTGTTTTTAGCTTATATCTGTGGTGAATAAATAGGTTAAGTGTCATGCAACACAAAATGGGTTTTGGGCAATTCTGAGTTAGGAATTTCGTTTTTTATTGACCAGTTTGGATAACTTCAGGTATAGAAAATGAAGTAGAGTGTTTAGTTATTCGAGAGCATTGGCTGTGAATGCAACCAAATAAAACATGTTGCTTACTGATTCAAAAGGCCCATGTGTTTTGTGAGTCGCATCACATTTCACGCAAAGTATATTCAATTCTGGGACCACTAAGTGCTCTCTGCTCAATGAGAAAGTCGCCCCAAATTGGTAACGAAATTGTTCCTGTACCGCCATAACTCAAACGTAAACTACGTGGATCTTTTACAACTAACCTTATTTGGTCCAGACAATTTATAGAACGATAGATCTCATTCGTATATTCACCGGTATCGTAATAGATTTGCCATTGTTCACTTGAAATAGGATTTAAAAATCTAGGCATACCAAATGGTATATCTGAAACTTTATCTGGATTACTTACAACCGACGCTATAAAATCTTCGAAATCACATACCTCATGCGCCAAATGGTTTTCAGCAAGCACAGTATCAAATGAAAAGCTTGAATGTATGGAAACAATTTTACCAACGTTTCTGTCGAGAAAAGATCTGAATTCGTTTAGATCACCGTAAGATATTGCAATCCAGTCCTCCTCATATATTGGTTTAATTAGCCGAGTGGAGTCATATGGCTTCGACCCTCCAGAGTACTGCGTTACAGGATATTGTGTTGACCTGGTATCGTCACCACCCAAGATATCTACTACGGCTACATATCCACCTAACAGCGTTGATATAGCCAAAAGACCTCCAAACGCTTTTTTTATAGAACTATTCTTAATAATCGACATTAAATCTAATTTCATTACTACCTAATTTCTCGATTAGCTTATAACGTTTGAATAACGGGCCTTTACTCGCCCAAATTGTTTGAAGCGCCTAAATCACAGCATTTCGATGAAAAATTAGCTACGAGTGCGTCTGATGTTCCTCCCACTGATTCATTTGTTATGTGGCTAGTGTGTCACTAAGTTTTCGTGCTTTTGTATGATCGCTCGCCTAATATCACGTGATAGTTCATCTTTTACAACACCTAGTAGATTAATATGCTCTCTTGCTATATCTAAATTTTTTCGACGATTTTCAGATTCACAGTTACTTTTCATACATTGGAGTGTTTCTAGCACGGAGTAATGAGCAAGTCTGAACCTATGATGCAAACTTTTTGGATTATCAGATTGATTTTCAGTGTCATCTAATAGGGCTTTAGACATTGCCTCACCAAAAAGCAAAGCAGTGCGGTTACGGTTGGCATTTATGGCGTGGTTCCAAAGGTTCACTATTACATAGTACTCTTTCCAAGTAGCTCTAGCTGAATCCAGACGATATGCAGCCAATTCAAAATAAACTCTTTCAAGGAGAGTAAAACGCTGGCTTGCTAGAGTAAGTAACTCTTCTTCAAATACTTTTGACTCAGTTAGCTGTTCTTTAAAGATCTCAAACTGAGCTTTACTTCTCCATGATTTCTCGTGGTACTGGTTATTGATATAGGAACCAACACAAGTAGTAAAAATAAATCCCCAAACCAATAGACAAAGTGGTGAGTTCAAGAACTTTGCTATTTTTTGAGACATGCTTGAACAACCTCCTCGTTAGACAACAATTTTATTAGCTATCAAAATGGGCCATTTAATTGCCCTATTTTTCATGTTCTTGGGAGGGTATCACGAGATGTATCAAAAACGAGAATAAGAGGTTATGGCAAAATGAGGTATTTCTACGCACCTCACGATTGGTATTAGAAATTCTATAGAGAGCTCTCGGGGTGAGATGGATTCTGCTAGCTTTCGCCAACAAAGAACGGGTCATTTTTGAGTTACGGTAGGTACAAGCTCAGCGTATGGATTTCCATTTTGGAAAAATATACTTCTTGATTGTTCAATAGTGGAAAACCGGATTCACGCTTAGAATAAACCCAAATTAAAGTAGGGTCTTTTCCATGAGCAAGCATCTGACAGAACTTCAAGAACGTTTCTACCAAATCATCAACAACCCAACCCTGTCGCCAAAGCAGAAAAACCAATGGCTGGCGTTGGAAGCAGAAGCAAGCCTGCCTTACATGGATATCTCGGACGATATCGAGCAGGCGATGAAAGACGGCGTTATCTGTGACATGTTTGAAGGTCACGCACCGTTCAAGCCTCGCTACGTACTGCCAGACTACGCAAAGTTCCTGTCTCAGGGTTCTGAGTACCTAGAGCTGTCTCCAGCAGAGAACCTTGATGATGCGCTGAACATGCTGAACATCATCTACCACCACGTACCGTCTGTGACCAACATTCCTGTTTACGTGGGTCAGTTGGATGACGTGCTGATGCCTTACGTGGGCGATCTGTCAGACGAAGAGATCTACCAAAAAATTAAGCGTTTCTGGATCATGCTGGACCGCACCCTGCCAGACGCATTCATGCACGCCAACATCGGCCCAGCAGACAACATCATCTGTCGCACCATTCTGCGCGTGGATGCTGAGCTGAAGCAAATCGCACCGAACCTGACGTTCATGTACGACCCTGCAGTCACCTCTGACGACCTGCTGCGTCACGCAACCTCAAACATCGTTGAGTGCAGCAAGCCACACATCGCGAATTACCCAATGCACGCGGCCGCTTACGGTGACAAGCGTTTCGGAATCGTAAGCTGCTACAACTCGCTGCCATTGGCTGGCGGCTCTAACACCTTGGTGCGTATGAACCTGAAGCACGCGGCTGAGAAAGCGGAAAGTGCTGAAGACTTCCTCAGTGCTGTGCTGCCGACTTACAGCAAGCTGATGGTTGAACTGATGGACGTTCGCAGCAGCTTCCTGCACGAGTCTTCAAACTACTTCAAACACTTCCTGGCAACAGAAGGTCTGATTGAAGAAGGTCGTTTCGCGCCTATGTTCGGTATTTACGGCATGGCGGAAGCGGTAAACATTCTGATGGAGAAAGACGGTCAATCGGCGAAGTACGGTCACAACATTGCGGCAAACGAACTAGGCCACGCTATCTCTGCAAAACTGGCGGAGTTGGTTGAAGCAAGCCCTGTGAAGTACGGCCTGAACGGTAAAGCGGTGCTGCACTCACAAGGTGGTATCAGCATCGACAAAGACGTGACGCCGGGCGTTCGTATTCCTTACGGTACTGAACCAGACCCAGTGACTTACGTGCACGCAACCGCTGGTCACCACAAATACTACACCTCGGGTATCAGTGACATTCTGACCATCGACGAGACCGTAAAATCTAACCCAGAAGCCATGTTTAACCTGTGTAAGGGTGCAATCAACATGGGCTACCGCGAATTCACCGCGAACGTTGCATCAAACGATCTGGTACGCGTAACGGGTTACATGATCAAACTGTCTGACATCGCAAAATACGACGATGAAGGTTCTCGCAAGAACACCACGTGGCTGGGCGCAGAAGCGGCCTGCAACACGGGGATTCTTGACCGCGCACCACGAGTGGTGAGCTTTGAGACAACGCCTGTTTACAAGTAAGCGATAAACTGTAATACCACCGGAGAATGTCAGTGAAACCGAGTAAGACAAACGCATTGGTCAGCCGGATCCTGACATTCTCTTGCGTCGATGGACCGGGCAACCGCCTTGTCATCTTTTTGCAGGGCTGCAATTTCGACTGCATTACCTGCCACAACCCGCATACCATCAATCACTGCACCGATTGCGGCGATTGCGTGGCTCCCTGCCCGGCTGATGCGCTGTCATTCAGTGCTGAAGGCAAAGTGGTTTGGGATGCCGCGAAGTGTACCCACTGCGATCTTTGCATCGACGTGTGCCCTCACAAATCCAACCCCAAAATTGTCAGCTACAGCTTGGACGACATGCTGGCCTTAGTTCGCCAACACCACTTTTTCCTGAACGGCATTACCGTATCAGGGGGTGAAGCCACGCTGCAACTACCGTTCATCATCGAGCTGTTCAAAGCCGTAAAAGCCGATCCGGCGTTGTCACACCTGACATGCTTTATCGACAGCAATGGTTCTTTGTCACGCGCAGGTTGGGAGCGCGTTGCCCCTTACCTTGATGGCGCAATGATTGATTTAAAATCTTGGCAATCGGAGACGCACCGCTGGCTCATTGGCCGCGACAAACACCGCGTGATTGAGACTATCGACCTGTTGGCTGAGAAGGGAAAACTGCATGAAGTGCGTTTGCTTCATATTCCGGGGAAAAGTGACTTGGATACGGAAGTGGATGCCGTCGGCGCGTATCTCAATAAACTGCCAGAATCGGTTCAAATTCGCCTCAATGCGTTTCAACACCATGGCGTAATCGGTCAGGCACTGGAGTGGGAAAAATGCAGCGAAGCGGAAATGGATCGCTTCCACGATTTGCTGTTCGCCCGCATTCAACGCCCCATGCTGAAACCGACCATTTATACCTAACTCACCATCCAATTTGGGCTGGCGTTTAGCTTTTGGCAATAAGCTGGCTGTGCAGCCAACGACACGCTGGGTTATTCAAGCTCACCGTATTCCACACCAAGCTATACGCGACTTGCCCATAATCAAACGGCAGAGGTTTCGCCACCAACCCTTTTGCCTGCAAGGCGGTTTCCGCCCAACGTTTAGAGCAGGTAAACAAATAGTTTGAGTGGTGACAGGTGGATGCTGCCGAACCAAAGTCCGCCACGCGCATGACTATTTGGCGCGCACCATGGTGCTGGGTCAGGGTTTGTTCGAAATACGGTTCTGACAAGTCTTTATCTATCACGTTGATATGGCGACAACTCAGGTAGCCATCAATGTCTAATTCCACATTAGCTAACGGATGGTTTGGGTTCATCAAACATACCATCTCATCCTCCAAAATCGTCTGCCATACAAGGCTCTTGCTGAGCGTCGGTGGCTGACTGACATCGTGAGGAAGTACGAGAAAATCCAGCTTCCCACTGAGCAGCGCTTCGAAACTGAATTGCTCCTTGGTGGAAATACTGAGCTGCGCATTGGTGCCTAGCTTTTGGGAAATATCACATAACGTGGGCGCGAAAAGTTCAAAAGTACTTTCCCGCATGGCGAGTGACAGGCTGCCGCCAAACCTCTCCGGTGCGAATTCACCCTGCTCAAAGATACCGCTGATGTTGGAAAGCACGTTATGGATAGCAGGACCAATGCTGAGCGCGTATTGCGTCGGCATCAGTTGGTTGCCGCGACGGAAAAAGAGTTCGTCATTCAGATCGGATTTAAGCTGCCCCAATGCCTTACTGACACTTGATGGCGTCACGCAAAGGATCTCTGCCGTTTGTGTCACGCTGTGCGTCATTAAAAGCACATGCATTACAGTGAGATTTTTCAGGCTGATGCGGGAAAGCGTGGTGTAATCCATGGCGGTCTTTTTCAATCGTGAAGGTTGGCGAGAGATTACCTTCAAAGAGATTGGCAGAAAAGAAAAAGGCACGCCTGAGCGTGCCTTTCAATATTCATTCGGTGCGCAGGTTAAGCGCGTGGCAGGTAGTCTGCTTTACCGACCCACTTGTAGGTGGTGAGCTCTTCCAAGCCCATTGGGCCACGTGCGTGCAGTTTCTGAGTAGATACCGCAACCTCTGCACCCAAACCGAACTGTGCGCCGTCTGTGAAGCGAGTAGACGCATTCACGTATACCGCCGCAGAACCTGCGCCATTGATGAAAGCTTCTGCTGAAGCCAGATCGTTAGTCAGGATCGCATCTGAGTGGCTCGCATTGTGGTCACGCATATGTTTGAGCGCTGCATGCACATCGGCGACCACGGCCACGCCCAACGTGTAGCTCAGCCATTCGGTGTCAAAATCACCTTCTGCCACTTCCTGCAGATCTGCAACGCCGCCCAGTAATGGCAGCGATGCTTTATCGGCAACGATTTTCAGCTTGTTGTCATTGAACAGTGGCGTCAGTTTTTGCAGCACCTCAGCGGCAACCGCTTCGTGTACCAGCAAGGTATCCAGCGCATTACACGCAGAAGGACGTTGAACCTTGGAATTAATGATCACATCCAGCGAGCGCTCGAGATCCGCAGTTTTATCCACGAACAGGTGACTGATGCCAAAGCCGCCAATGATCACAGGAATCGTGCTGTTTTCCTTACACATTTTGTGAAGACCAGCGCCGCCACGAGGGATGATCATGTCAACATACTCGTCCAGGCGAAGCAGCTCACCCACAAGCTCGCGATCTGGCTTTTCAATGTACTGCACAGATGCGGCTGGCAAATCGGCTTTTTCCAGCGCGGTCTGAATCACTTTCACCAGCTCAACGTTTGAGTGGAAGGTTTCACGACCACCACGCAGAATGCTGGCATTGCCGGTTTTCAGACACAAAGAAGCGATATCAATGGTCACGTTCGGGCGCGCTTCATAAATCACGCCAATCACGCCAATGGGTTCACGGCGACGGCTCAATGTCATGCCGTTTTCCAGCACTTTGCAGTCAATCTCGCTGCCGACGGGATCAGACAGCGAAATCACGTTGCGAACGTCAGCAGCAATACCCGCCAGACGCGCTTCGTTCAGCAAAAGACGATCCAGCATCGCGTCGGGCAAACCCGCTTCGCGTCCCGCATCGATGTCTTTTGCATTGGCAGCAAGGATAGTTGCTGCGTTCGCTTCCAATTCGTCAGCAATGACTGCCAGCGCTTTGTTCTTTTGCGCTGTTGGTGCCGTTGCCAGTGCGTAAGCAGCGTCTTTCGCTGCACGTCCCATTTGTTGAAGACTCATTTCAGCCTCTATTGCTCTTCCTGAATAACCGCAGCTTCTGCCACAGTCTGATTAATCGATAACGACCAAGTCGTCGCAGTGCACTGCGACCGCGCCGTGAGCGTATCCCAGAATATCTTGAATGTCCTGGCTATGTCGACCCGCGATCGCGCTGAGATCTTTGCTTGAGTAGCGACAAATACCGCGCGCCAACTGTTTACCATTCTGGTTACAGATGCGTGCTACCGAGCCGCGGTCAAAATGACCTTCTACGCCAGTAATACCTTTTGATAACAGGCTGCTGTGACGCTCAACTACTGCTTTCGCAGCGCCGTCGTCAATAATGATGTTCCCCGCTGGAGGAGGCCCAGCCAGAATCCAGCGTTTGCGGCTTTCCAAAGGTGATTCCAATGGAAGGAAGCGCGTACCCGCTTCTTTGCCATCCACCAAATGTTGAATCACTTCCGGACGGCTGCCTGCTGCGATCGTCACTTCAATACCTGCACGGCGGGCAACATCTGCTGCCTGCAGTTTGGTTGCCATACCACCTGTACCTAACCCACTGACACTACCACCAGCCAGCTTGTGCAGGGTCTCGTCGATGGTATGCACTTCGCGAATAAGCTCTGCATCAGGATTGCTGCGTGGATCAGCAGTGAATAGACCCGGTTGGTCAGTCAGCAATAAAAGCTTGTCTGCTTCCGCCAAAATCGCGACCAGTGCTGACAGGTTATCATTGTCACCGACTTTGATTTCTGCCGTCGCAACCGCATCGTTTTCATTCACCACAGGCACAATGTTGTTTGCCAGCAGTGCTTGCAGCATGTCGCGTGCATTGAGGTAGCGCTCGCGGTCATCCAAATCAGCACGGGTCAGCAGCATTTGACCAATGTTAATGCCATAAATGGCAAACATGCTTTCCCATTCTTGGATAAGGCGGCTTTGACCTACCGCAGCCAGCATTTGCTTGTTAGCAATGGTCGGCGCAAGTTCGGGATAGTTGAGGTGTTCACGACCCGCAGCAATCGCACCTGAGGTGACAACAATGACTTTGTGTCCCTGACGGATAAGCATGGCGCATTGACGCACCAATTCAACAAGGTGTGCGCGGTCGATTTTCTTGGAGCCGCCGGTCAGTACGCTGGTACCGAGTTTGACGACAATGGTCTGGCGATCAGAAGTATCGCCAGCACCAGAATAGACAGATGAAACGTTTTCTTGGCCTGACATGACATTGACAACATAAAAGCGATTAAGCCCTTCTTTTATCAATCCCAGACCAAGATAACAAGTGATTAAAGCAACTCAATCACATAATTCATCAAAAGAAGAGGTTTAAGCGGCAGAGCCCAGCTTAGGCTGCTTCAGCGAAGGCTTGGCAGTGATTTCCAATCCCAGTTCACCTTCGACAAAATCAGTTATTTTTGAATAAAAAGCATCTAGCGAGGCTTTCACTTCGGTAGAGGATTTATTTGGCACATTCTCCTCTTTCCATTCGCCTACAGTGTCAAACTTGCCAAAAGTATAGGCATACTCAAAACCACCCTCTTTGGGTGAAATTTCCATCCACCAGCCCCAAAACTCCCGGCTTTCAGGAGATTTTTTGGCATTGACACAGGCGGAAAGACAATCGAAGAAGTAACCTTCTTCTGAGCATTTATTCTGGCGCAGATAGGGACCCAGTTGTGCGAAACGCGTCAGCAGGCGTCCATGTGAAAGTGTTTTGGTTTCATCGGTCATAGCAAGCTCCCATAAGACGAGAAAAAGTCCGTTTCAACACGACTGCATATAGGCAAAAAGAGAGGCTAATTAGCGCAAAGCCCCTGTTTTAATTATGTGTATTTTTACCAGCAGTTCATGTCTGTATAACACGCTACGATCAATATATCGTCCCATCGAGCAATGCTTTGAGCATTTAATGAACGCCCCACGCCGTTAAGAAGATCTAGATCACAAGGTATCCTGAAACCATTTCACAGCCTCAGTCATTATTCTGTGATATCCGTCATGCAGTGGCTTATTGGGGAGCGTCTTGGCTTTACCACCGTAGCTGTAAAGCGCGGCCAGTTGATTGTCTGTATCTGGGCAGACAGGATCTCCTTCAAGACTCATTGCCAGTACCGGCACCTTAGTTTTCCGCCCGGTCAGTAACCCCTGATTTTTCAGAGACAACGCCTGAAGTTGGGTGAGAAAAGAGGCTGAAGCCTGTGATTTCCCCATACGCGATGCAATGGTATCCAAATACATAGGAGGGATAGCGTTGAGACGCTGCATGTCACTCAACATTGAATGCAGAACACCACCAATGGAGACACACGACTTAATGCGGTTTTGCTCGACAAATGCCATACGAACCGCAGCGTTACCGCCAAAACGCACACCCATACAGCCAACACGATGATGATCAACCCAAGGTACTGAGGCGAGCTCACTCAGCATCGCCTGATGCAGTTTGCTGGTGTCTTCGCTTAAAGACCAATGGCTGCTACGACCCACTGACGGCATGTCCAATGTCAGCATGGCGATATTAGCGGGTGCAAAGTAGGTTTCAAACAGACGCCATAAGTCAGTCTGCAATGCATCCAAACCACCGCTGATGATCACGGTAGGCAAAGGTTCATTGGTATGGGGAAGGTATAAGAAACCTTCGAGGGGTTTACCATCAACCTTAGTGACAACGTTTTTGATTTTGTATGGGGACTTTTCGATGGCTGAATGAAATGCTTTGTTCGCTAGCACTTCTGCCTGCAAAGACAGATGATCGCCTTTTAGGTGCGGATAGGCAGCAATACTGAAATGGGTACAAGCACGTAACCAATGCTCAGCTGCTTCCACTTGTTTTCCCTGCTCTTCACAGTCCTGCGCCAGCTTTTGGTGCTTCATGCCCCCCTGTGTCCATTCATAAGACCAGTTGCCAGGACGATAGCCAACAACGGTATCCAGAAGGGTCTCATTGCTTCGATTGTTATCAGAACCCGCAATACGCGCCAGAGTGGCTTCCATATCAATCGGATCAACACCTTGCCAAATCCACTGCGGACGACGGAGTGTGCGGTACCAGCTGTTATCGCTGTCACCATCCAATGCATTGTGTACACCATTTGGCGACTGATTGACCGACCCAACAATGGTCGATGTTTCTCTGGCGTGCTTATGCTGTTTGAAGAGTTTTACTGAAAGGTTTTCGGATTCGGTTTCGCTCACGGAACCTCTCCTTGATTAAATAACTGAACTGACACCATTGTATACCTAAAAATGCTCAAAACCATGACCTCACCTGAATGATAGACGCCTAAATTTGGTCATAAAAAAAGCCCCATAGAGGGGCTTTTCAAGTTCTTTAGTAATTAGCGCTTTGAGATTGGCTCAACGAAAGTTACGCCCATGTCCCAAGGTTGCTCAATCCAGCAATCCTGAGGGATGTCTACGACATAGTCATCTACCAGGTGTTTACCCGCTGGCTTCGCACAAACAGTCACGAATTTCGCTTTCGGGTACATTTCACGAATGACTTCTGCAGTACCGCCAGTATCAACCAGATCGTCCACTACCAGGAAGCCTTCGCCGTCGCCGTCTGCTTTCTTAAGAACACGCATATCACGCTGGTGATCGTGGTCGTAGCTAGAAATGCAAACTGTATCCACATGGCGAATACCCAGCTCACGCGCCAAAATCGCTGAAGGAACCAGACCACCACGGCTTACCGCGATAATGCCTTTCCATTGATCTGCAGGTAGCAGTTTTTCAGCCAGTTGACGGGTGTACATTTGCATGTTGTCCCAGGTGATAACAAACTTGTTGCTCATTTAGAAAACCTCAGGCGTTAGACGCCAATTTAACTCAGTCAAACGATTGCGGCGTATTGTGTCTTACATAACGAATTTCAGCAAGAACAGGGCAGCAAGAACCCAAATACTGATAGGCACATCACGTCCTTTACCGCTGAATGCTTTGATAGCGCAGTAAGAGATAAAACCCAGACCGATACCGTGAGCAATTGAATAGGTCAACGGCATCAGCAAACACACAACCACAACAGGTGCCGCTTCAGTTAGGTCGCGCCAGTTAATGCTTACCAGACCCGACATCATAAGAATAGCAACGTAGAACAGCGCACCTGCTGTCGCATACGCAGGAACCATTCCAGCCAGTGGCGAGAAGAACAGTGCCAGCAGGAACATGATACCTACTGTCACGGCTGTTAGACCGGTACGGCCACCCGCAGCAACACCTGACACACTTTCAATGTAAGACGTGGTATTCGATGTACCCAGCACCGCACCCACAGTGGTTGCCGTACTGTCAGCCAACAGCGCACGGTTCAGACGCGGCAGTTTGCCGTCTTTATCCAGAAGCTCTGCTTTTTGTGCCACACCTACCAAGGTGCCCGCTGTGTCAAACAGGTCAACAAACAGGAACGCGAACACGATAGAAATCAGACCCACTTCCATCGCACCGGCAAAATCTAGCTGCATGAAGGTTGGCGCAATGCTTGGTGGCGCAGACATGATGCCGCCATATTGGATTTCACCAAACAATACACCCAGCGCAGTCACGATAAGAATCGCAATCATTACTGCACCTTTGATACCGCGGTTAACCAGGCCAATGGTTAGGAAGAAACCCAGAGCCGCCATCGCAGGACCAAAAGAAGAAAGGTCACCCATTGAAACCAAAGTGGCTGGATGATCGACAACAATGCCAGAGTTTTGCAGTGCAATCAGCGCGAGGAACATACCGATACCGGCAGAGATACCGGTACGCAGCGATAACGGAATAGAATGGATAATCCACTCACGCACCTTAAACAGACTCAGCGCGATAAAACACACGCCAGACAGGAATACCGCAGCCAGTGCGACCTGCCATGAGTAGCCCATTTGAAAAACAACGGTATAAGTGAAGAAGGCGTTCAGACCCATACCTGGTGCCTGAGCAACAGGATAGTTTGCTACCAAACCCATAATGAAACAGCCAATCGCCGCCGCCAAACAGGTTGCAACGAAGACTGCACCACGATCCATGCCTGTTTCAGACAGAATCGCAGGGTTTACAAAAATGATGTAAGCCATTGTCAGGAATGTTGTCAGTCCCGCAATAACCTCGGTTTTAATATCTGTACCTTGCTCTTTCAGTTTAAAAAGACGCTCAAGCATGGCTTTCGGTTCCTTGGAAAGTATGAATTTAGCAAAAGTTGACGCAAACGTTTTCCACAAACGTTTGCGTGAAAATTTGACGCGAATATTACCCGCCACATCACAAAATTTCCAGCGTGAATAACTGTTTAAAAATCTTGATTGCTGACGAATTAAACGACATTTCGCGACCCTAAGGTCTCAAGGGTCTATGCACATTATGTTAGAGGGAAATGCTGCTTAAGAAATGTACTGAGTTGAAATCTGAGAGATATATAAAGAAGTGACTCAACAGAATGAGAGGTGCTCAATATTTCACCAGCCCAAAGGTAAAAAAAACGCCACTTTAAAAGTGGCGCCAGATAAAAATGGCGTTTCCAAACTGCGGAAACAAAGTATCTGTTAGAGCGGGGTATTACAGTTGAGGACCTCAGCCCTCAGGGGGAACAAGTAAGCTTACTTGCGGTTGTATCCGAATGTCGCCGGATACCGAAAATTCGTGGTGTATACAGAACCGCGGTTCCAGTAGTGACACGCTGAACTACCTTTCATCAGCTTATTACCTCAAAAAAATTCGAAAAGAATGCAGCTTCGTTAAAAGCTCGGTTCCGTGGAGACGAATAAATTTCGGGCTTATCCATAAACAAATGAAAGCGCATGGCCATGTCCCGGGCAAACAGCCCAATCCAAGGGACGGTGAGATACTAGCCTATCTGTTATTTTATTACAACCATAAAAGCGATCAGGATCACATTTTATATCAATCACCTGCCATTTATGTAATTTAATTACACACAATTTCAGGTGTTATTGAGAAAAATGTTAAGACAACCAGCTATTTAGTCTTAATCGCTTGAATCGCCTCCAACTTGCTGAAAAAGTAGACATCATAACTATAAATGAGACACCAACAATAAGGACTCGCTCCCACAGGGCCGCAAACAGCGGTACAGGGAGGCGACAGGCTGAAACGGGCTCGCCCACTTCAGCCGCAACATAGGAATGTACTTTGATGCTTGTTGACGCTATTCGTAATATCAAAATCCGCCACCGCGTTTTCATTCTGGTCGCAATCACCCTCAGCGCCATGGTTGTTCCCATCTACCTGTTTGCCAGTCATAACTATCAAACGCTGATGGAATATAAAAAAGACGAAACCAAGGTTCTGGTTGATAGCGGACACTCGCTGATTGAACACCACTACAACCGATTTAAAAATGGGGATATTTCTGAGCAAGAAGCGAAACAATCCGCGTTAGATGCGATTGCTGCTTTACGCTATGACCAAAGTAACTACTTCTGGATCAACGACAGTAAACCTGCCATGGTCCTCCATCCCATCAAGCCCCAGCTGAACGGTCAGGATCTCTCCCAATTTGAAGATAAAGCTGGTAACCGCCTGTTTGTGGAAATGGCAGCAACAGCAAAACGCTCTGGTGCGGGTTTCGTCGATTATTTTTGGAGTAAACCAGGCTCAGAGATACCAGTACAAAAAACATCTTACGTGAAACTTTTCGAACCCTGGGGCTGGATTCTGGGAACGGGCATTTATGTCGACGATGTAAAGACCACTTTTATTGGAGAGCTTAAGTTCCTAGTCACCTGTGTGGCCGTTATTCTCGGAATCGTTCTGCTTATCAGCGCTGCTATCGGACAATCTATCGTCGCGCCAAGTGCCCAAACAGCCAAAGCGCTTAAGGACATATCCAGCGGTGAAGGCGATCTTTCACACAGATTATCTTCTTCTGGTCGCGATGAGCTCAGTCAGATAGCCCGATTCTTTAACCGCTTTATCGACCAAATTCGCGGCATAGTTGGAGAGATCAACCCAGTCTCTGACACACTGGCAAAATCCGCCGACGAAATGGCGCGCCTTTCAGAGAACTCTGAAAGATTGGCGAATCAGCAAAGTGCAGAGATCGACAGTATTTCGGCTGCTGTTAATGAGCTGCTAGCCAGCAATCAAGAGATTGCATCCTCTGCTTCACACGCAGCTGAGGAAGCACAGCTGGCGGCGGAAGAATGTCAACAAGGCCAGAAGGTTGTGAACAATATGCATCATCAGATGCAGGGAATGGTTGATAGCCTCCAAAGTGCTGCCAACGAAGCAAATATGTTGGCCGATGATTCCAAAAATGTCGGCCAGGTATTGGACGTGATTCGTGCCATCGCTGAACAAACCAATCTACTCGCATTGAATGCGGCGATTGAAGCAGCACGAGCTGGCGATCAGGGACGGGGATTTGCAGTGGTTGCCGATGAGGTAAGAACGCTGGCTATTCGCACTCAACAAAGTACGGATGAAATTGAAACCATCATTACATCACTCCAATCCCGAGCCTCTTCGCTCAATACAGAATTAGGTAAAACGCAGACGCTGTCCGAAGCCACGACCGAGCATAACCAGTTAACCTTGCATGCATTAACTGCGATAGACACTAAAGTTGGGGACATCACAGGGGTAACACAGTCGATAGCTTCTGCATGCAGCCAAACAGCTGCTGCTACAGAGGAGATCAACGTTAATTTACACAACCTCGTTAGCAAAGGACGGGAAACCGTTGAACAAAGTCGTGACCTGACCGAACAGAGTCTTGCTCTGTCAGCCGTCGGCGTTCAGCTGAAAAGTGCCATCGGTCAGTTCAAGATGTAAGCTATCACTCGCCATTCAGAGATATGCTTTTAACAAAGCATACTTTTACGTTACAAATTCTGTTAGTTTGACGGCATGCCCCAGTGGCGTGCCGTTTTTGTATATGGAAATGGTATGTTGTATGGGTATAGAAGCCATCTTGGCTTTGTGAAGCGCCTTTTTATTTCGAGTTTTCTGGAGAAAGCCTGTGTCAGAAATCAGCCAACTATCGCCACAACCTGTGTGGCAGTTTTTCGATAAGATCTGTTCTATCCCTCACCCATCCAAGCATGAAGAGCAACTGGCACAGTACATTGTTGACTGGGCGACCAGTGAAGGCCTTTCTGTAACCCGTGATGACATCGGCAACGTGATCATCAGAAAGCCAGCCACAGCGGGCATGGAAAACCGCAAAGGTGTGGTGCTGCAAGCACATATCGATATGGTGCCGCAGAAAAACGAAAACACGGACCATGATTTCACGACAGATCCTATCCGTCCTTACATTGACGGGGAATGGGTTACCGCCGATGGCACCACTCTGGGTGCAGACAACGGTATGGGTATGGCGACATGTCTTGCCGTCCTTGCGTCTAAAGACATTGAGCACGGCCCACTGGAAGTTCTGCTGACCATTGATGAAGAAGCGGGCATGACTGGCGCGTTTGGTCTGAAAGCAGGTTGGTTGGAAGGTGAGATCCTCCTGAATACCGACTCTGAGCAAGAAGGCGAAATCTACATGGGTTGTGCGGGTGGCGTGGATGCCTCTGTCGCTTTCTCTTTGGAGCGCGAGACCCTGGGCGGCGGTTATGTCGGTAAAACGCTTCAGATTAAAGGCCTAAAAGGTGGTCACTCCGGTGTTGATATTCACACCGGCCGTGCAAATGCCAACAAGCTGTTGGGCCGCTTTCTAGCTGGTCACGCGAATGAATTGGGTCTTCGCCTGCTTTCGGTCCGCGGCGGTACACTTCGCAATGCCATCCCACGCGAAGCTTTTGCAGATGTTGCTGTCCCTGCAGCCAACGAAGAAAAACTGGCGAACCTCTTCAGTCATTTTGAATCTCTGCTGAAGGAAGAACTGGGCGCTGTAGAGACCTCCATCGCACTATCGGTTCTGGATGCCGAGCTCTCCGAGCAAGCTCTGAAGCCTTCGGTACAAAGCCGTATTATCGCCACCATCAATGCCTGTCCAAACGGCGTGATTCGCATGAGCGACGACATTCCCGGTGTGGTTGAAACCTCGCTTAACCTTGGCGTGATTACGACTGAAGACGACAAGATGACCCTACTCTGCCTGATCCGTTCACTGGCAGACAGTGGTCGCAGCTATGTAGAAAGCATGTTGAAATCCACCGGTGAGCTGGCTGGAGCTAAAGTGACTTTCTCTGGCGCGTACCCGGGTTGGAAGCCGGACCCAGAATCAGAAATCATGCATGTTTTCAGAAAAACCTATGAAAACATCTATGGTCATGCTCCTGACATCATGGTGATCCACGCCGGTCTTGAATGTGGCTTATTCAAGGAGCCATATCCAAACATGGATATGATCTCCTTCGGCCCGACTATCAAGTTCCCTCATTCACCGGATGAAAAAGTGGAAATTGCTACCGTGGGGCTATTCTGGGAGCAAATGCTGGCAATGCTAAAGGCCATTCCCGAAAAAGCATAACTCAAAGAGAAAGAGCGCCAATTGGCGCTCTTTTGCTATCTTTTCCCTGCCATTACCACTCAAAGCTGAGTTGCGAAGGCTGGTTCTTATCGTCAGATTTCAAACCAACAGATAAGCCAATCAGCCGCACCCCCCTTCCTTGCTGACGCGCTAATGCTTCGCGTAATAACTCAGGGAACATCGCATTGTCATAACGCCACTGGCGATGCTCCACTGTGGTTTGCTGGAAGTCTGAAAATTTGAGTTTCACACCCTGACGAACAATTTCCATATTGGGCGAGACACGCTTAAGCCTTGTTTCCATCTCTTCGAACAGTGAGGCCATAACATCGAGGCATTCTGCTTCGGTTTGAATGTCCTCTGGCAAGGTTCGCTCAACGCCTACTGACTTTCTGACACGCTCTGTTTCCACACTACGTTCATCAATGCCATGGCAACGCTTCCATAAAGACAGACCAAACTTTCCAAACCGTTTAAGCAAAGCATTCTTATCAAATTGCTGCACGTCTTCGCCTTTGTATAGCCCCATCTCATGAAGCTTTGCCAAGGTAACCTTTCCGACACCGGGAATTTTCTCTAGTGCTAGCGTTTTTACGAAGTCATCGACCTCACCGGGTGTGACGACATACATACCATCGGGTTTATTAAGATCAGACGCCACCTTAGCCACGAATTTTACTGGTGCAATCCCCGCCGATGCAGTCAAGCCAAGTTCTTCTCGAATAGCACGACGGACATCCTCAGCAATCATGGTCGCAGAACCTCGAAAAAGTGAGCATTCACTAACATCCAGGTATGCTTCATCTAACGAGAGCGGTTCTATTTTGTCGGTATAGCGCTCGAAGATAGAACGGATTTGACGGGAAACGCTTTTGTATTTGTTCATGTCCCCACGAATCACAGTAAGATTCGGACAAAGTTTCAAGGCATGGCCCGTCGCCATGGCAGAACGAACACCATATTTACGGGCAATATAATTACAGGTCGAGATCACCCCTCGGCGCTTTTCAGAACCACCAATAGCAAGAGGGATGTCGCGCAGTGCCGGGTTATCCCGCATCTCTACTGCCGCGTAAAAACAATCCATGTCGACGTGGATTATCTTTCTCATAAACTCATTCGCTCAAATCAGACACTGTTTATATACACAGTATACAACCATTCTGTCAATCTACATTTCCTTGAGATAGTTAGGGGCTGTTGACCTTTGGTGGTTAAATTTTGTTCTCGCTATAAGCGTTTTAGGCGCGACGAGGTGTGTGCCGCCTAGTCATTCTAAGCAAATACACCTCAACAAAGCATAAAATCCCCACAAACGGCTGCAAAAATCATCACCAAAGGTCAGCAGCCCCTGGGCTATAGTTAAACGTATAATTAGAAACGACACTTTTGATACCAATTTGGGACAACATGAGATCCCAGAAAAAGGTGCGCAACATGATGATGAGTCGCAAGGTACTGGTTGTCGATGACAGTCCGACATTTCAAAGCTACGTTTCCTCTCTGTTAGAAGATGCGGGATTCGAGCCCGTCGTCTTTGGCAGCCTCGCGGAAACGAAAGCTTATCTGGAAACCAAGCCTAGTTTTGTTAGTGCGGTTCTCGATTTCTGCTTGCCTGATGCCCCTAAAGGCGAAGTGATTGACCTTGTGCTTGAAGCTGGGCATCGGGTCATAGTGTTAACAGGAAATGGGGACAAAGAGCTCAGAGAGGAGCTTCTTGGTAAAGGGATTGTCGATTACATATTGAAAGACAGCGCGGTCTCTCTCGCCTTTTTGGTTCCTTTGCTAAACCGTTTAGTCCAGAACATCGACAAGACAGCTCTGGTTGTTGATGATTCTCCTGCCATCACCCAGTTTCTGAAAGACCTTCTTGAGCGTCAATACATCACGGTTCACACCGCCTCAAATGGTATCGAGGCTCTCGAGGTGATGGATAACGTATGGAACGTAAACCTTGTTATCACCGATAATGACATGCCGTTGATGAATGGCGTTGAACTTACCCAGCACCTAAGAATGAATAACGATCGCGATGAACTGGCGATCATAGGCCTTTCAGCGTCGGATAATCCCGACCTCATTCCGCAGTTTCTCAAAGCAGGCGCCAATGACTTTCTCAATAAGCCATTTAACCAAGAAGAGCTTTATTGCCGCATTCATTCGCAACTGAATATGCAGGATGCCAGTGAACAACTCTACTTTTTAGCTAACCGTGACCATCTTACCGGTCTTTGGAACCGTCGATATTTCTTTAACTTTACCGACGAAAATCCCGCACCTCATAAAAGCATCGCAATGATTGATATCGATAACTTCAAGAACATCAATGATACCTACGGACATGATGGCGGCGACCATGTACTGAAATATCTGGGGCGGACACTGAACATGGCGTTTTCCTCAGCGCTTCCGGCAAGATTCGGTGGTGAAGAGTTCGTGGTTCTCTGCACGGAAAACAGCGATGTTTTTCAAGCTGAACTGGAAGCATTTCGGCAGGAAATTGAACGCACAGTTATCGAATATAATGACCAAATCATCAAGTACACTGTGAGCATCGGGCTTGCGAGTGGAAACCAGTCTCTCGGACTCTTACTGAAAGAAGCGGATGACAAGCTTTACGAAGCGAAAGCTCAGGGGAGAAACCTGTTGAGATCATAAAAAAACCGCCTTTCGGCGGTTTTTCCAATTTAGATGATTTGGTTCTTTTTCCACTCTTCAGTCTTCGCTGCTCGAGCTTCACGCTTCTTGCGCGCATCACACGGCTCAGGGCAATCACATTCTTTCTCGATACCCACTGCGCCCAAACCACCACAGCTTCCGCTGATCGTTTTGCGCTGAATAATGAAGCCAATAGACATACCAGTAATCACCAGAATGAATACCGCGAAGGTTATCAGATACACAGACATCTTATTACCTTTAACGTGTTAGATATGGTTTGAACGCATCCGATGCGACTTCGTTAAATCCATTATCCGTCTTTACGATGAAAAATGCAGGAATATTTTCCTGGTTCGCTAATGCAAGCGCCGCATCTGGGCCCATCACCATAAAGGCCGTAGAGAGGCCATCAGCCGTCATACAAGACTTATCCAGTACAGTTACCGACACAAGACGATGGTTGATTGGCTTGGCTGTTGCTGGGTTAATAGTGTGCGAGTAACGAACACCATTTTCTTCAAAATAGTTGCGGTAGTCACCTGACGTGGCGATTGCCATATCACCCGGTGCAATGATTTCCTGCACGGTTTGCTGTTCAGACGTTGGCTTTTCGATGGCAATACGCCATGGCTGCCCTTCTGCATTTTTACCTTTTAGCTGAAGCTCACCACCTATCTCAACCAAGTAATTATCGATACCCAGTGACGCCAGATAGTTTGCCACTACATCAACACCAAAGCCCTTAGCAATCGATGACAAATCGACGTATAGGCCCGGGTTGGTTTTGATCAGGTTGTTACCCTCTACAGACAAGAACTCAATCCCTGTCATTGCACGGCGCTCTTCAATCTGCTCGTCGGTTGGAACACGGTCAGGACGTCCTTCAGGACCAAAACCCCAAAGGTTAACCAATGGGCCAACGGTGACATCCAATGCGCCATCAGATAGCAGGTTCAGACGAATCGCTTCTGCGACCACTTTTGCCGTGTCTTTCGAAACAGTAAATGGTTCACTGCCTTTTTGCTGGTTAAACAGACTCAGTTCAGAATCCTTGCGGTACGTAGACATCTGATCGTTGACCAACTCCAGACGTGCATCAATTTCCGCCTGAATATCGCTGGAAGCAGGAAGCTCTATATCAGTAACATATTTCACCGAGTAATAAGTTCCCATGGTGGAACCTGTCAGGTGTGTTTGCTGAGGCGCTTGCTCGCAGCCGGACAAAACCAGTAACGCACTGATCATGAGACCGGCAGACAACAGGAATTTTTTCATTACATCATCCAGTTGATTATAAAAGGGATCAGAAAGAATCACTTTCGACTTTGGTGAGCTTGAAAAGCCATTCAGAAAACAATGATTCTGTCTGATTAGATGCAAAATGGCTGACCCTAAGGCCAGCCATTATCTCCTTCAGACAGCGGGGCGATTAGCCACCGAAGTCATCCAGTAGGATGTTCTCGTCTTCAACACCCAAGTCTTTCAGCATGCCGATCACAGCGGCGTTCATCATTGGAGGACCACACATGTAGTACTCACAATCTTCTGGCGCTTCGTGATCTTTGAGATAGTTCTCGAACAGCACGTTGTGGATGAAGCCAGTGTAGCCATCCCAGTTATCTTCAGGCATAGGATCAGACAGAGCACAGTGCCAAACGAAGTTTTCGTTTTCTGCTGCCAATCCATCGAAATCTTCTACATAGAACATTTCACGCTTAGAACGCGCACCGTACCAGAAAGACATCTTTCGGCTAGACTTCAGACGCTTCAGCTGGTCGAAGATGTGTGAACGCATTGGTGCCATACCTGCACCACCGCCCACAAATACCATTTCTGCATCTGTGTCTTTCGCGAAGAACTCACCAAACGGACCAGAGATCGTACACTTATCACCTTCCTTCAGTGACCAGATGTACGAAGACATGATGCCTGGTGGTACGTCTGGGTTGTTAGGTGGTGGCGTCGCAATACGCACGTTCAGCATGATGATGCCAAACTCTTCTGGGTAGTTCGCCATTGAGTATGCACGGATGGTTTCTTCGTTAACCTTGGACTCGTAACGGAACAGGTTAAACTTCTCCCAGTCTTCACGGTATTCTTCTGGAATATCGTAATCTGCGTACTTAACGTGGTGAGCAGGCGCTTCGATCTGGATGTAACCACCCGCACGGAACGGTACTGACTCGCCGTCTGGAATTTGAAGCTTCAGCTCTTTGATGAAGGTTGCTTTGTTATCGTTAGAGATAACAGAACATTCCCACTTCTTCACGCCGAAGATTTCTTCAGGGAGCTCGATGTCCATGTCAGTTTTCATTGCTACCTGACAGGCCAGACGCTCACCTTCACGTGCTTCACCCTTGCTGATGTGGTCAAGTTCAGTAGGTAGAATATCACCACCACCTGATTTCACTTTCACACGGCACTGGCCACATGAGCCACCACCACCACAAGCTGAAGATACGAATACACCTGCACCCGCCAGCGCGCTCAGAAGCTTACCGCCTGGTTGCGTGGTGATTGCAAGGCTTGGATCGCCGTTTACAGCGATCGTGATGTCACCTGATGGTACCAGCTTGGACTTGGCGAACAGAATCACCAGTACCAGCGCCAGTACGATTAGAGTAAACATCACTACACCAAGAATAATGTCCATTGACTATTCCTTAATTCGCGGTTTACCCGACTTACAGTTGAACACCGGAGAAAGACATAAAGCCTAACGCCATCAGACCTACAGTGATGAAGGTAATACCCAGACCACGAAGTGCAGGTGGTACGTCAGAGTACTTCATCTTTTCACGGATACCTGCCAGCGCAACAATCGCCAGCATCCAGCCCACACCAGAGCCGAAACCGTAAACCACAGACTCCATGAAGTTGTAGTCACGTTGAACCATGAAAGATACACCACCGAAGATTGCACAGTTCACTGTGATCAGCGGCAGGAAGATACCCAGTGCGTTGTATAGCGGCGGGAAGAAGCGGTCCAGAACCATTTCCAGGATCTGTACCAGTGCCGCGATAACGCCGATGAAAGTGATGAAGTTCAGGAAGCTAAGATCCACGCCTTCAACAATCGCACCGTTTTTCAGTACCAGGTTGTAAATCAGGTTGTTAACCGGAACGGCCACAGACAGTACTACGATTACCGCAACACCTAGACCGAAAGAGGTTTTTACTTTCTTGGATACTGCCAGGAAAGTACACATACCCAGGAAGAAAGACAGTGCCAGGTTTTCGATGAAAATCGAACGAACCAGCAGACTAATGTAATGTTCCATTACGTCCTTACTCCTTCGCTTCTACTTGTTCAGGTTTGAAGTAACGCACAACCCAGATCAGGAAGCCGATCAGGAAGAACGCTGATGGGGCCAGAAGCATCAGACCGTTTGGCTGGTACCAACCACCTTCTGAAGTCAGAGGCAGAATTGATACGCCGAACAGCTTGCCTGAGCCCAGCAGTTCGCGGAAGAAGCCAACAGAAATCAGTACGAAACCATAACCCAGACCGTTACCGATACCGTCGATGAATGATGGCAGTGGCGGCGATTTCATCGCGTACGCTTCTGCACGACCCATAACGATACAGTTGGTGATGATCAGGCCAACGAATACTGACAGCTGTTTAGAGATGTCGTAAACGTAAGCTTTAAGGATCTGGTCTACCACGATTACCAGCGATGCAATGATCGCCATCTGAACGATGATACGCACAGAGTTTGGAATGTGGTTACGAATAAGCGATACGAACAGGTTCGAGAATGCCGTTACGAAAACTACCGCAAGGGTCATTACGAACGCTGTTTCCAGCTTGGTGGTTACTGCCAGTGCAGAACAAACACCCAGTACCTGAAGGGCAATTGGGTTGTTATCCAGTACTGGAGACCAAAGATTCTTTTTCAGTTCTTTAGAATCAGCCATTGATCAGCTCTCCCTGTTGAACTTTCTTCAGGAATGGGCCAAAGCCGTTGTCACCAAACCAGAAGTCAAAGGTGTGCTGTACACCGTTTGAAGTCAGAGTCGCACCTGACAGACCGTCTACACCGTAAACATCTCCAGGTTGAGCACCGCCTTTAACAACTTTCAGCGCAGGCATGCCTTTGTCATCAAACAGCAGTTTGCCTTCGAACTGTGCACGCCAGCGAGGGTTTTCAACTTCGCCACCCAGACCCGGAGTTTCACCGTGCTGGTAGTAAGCGATGTCAGAAACGGTCTTGCCGTCTGTGTCCAGTGCAACGAAAGCATACATCATGCCCCACAGACCACTGCCATGTACTGGCAGGATCAGACGCTCAGTTTGACCCGCGTCGTCTTTCACCAAGTAAACCTTGGCGATGTCAGACAGGCGGCCAATCTTGGCGATATCTTTGTCTGCAGTCAGTTTTACTGACTGAGATGGGTCAGACGCTGCAATGCGTTGGTCAAAAGCCTTCGCTTCTTCAACAGTACCTACGAGGTCACCTGTTTTCAGGTCAACCAGACGTGGTTCGATGAACTTGTCAAAGGTTCCAGTGATGTTGCCGTTCGCATCGATACCAGCAACAGAAAGGATGTTGCGCTGTACGTCCAGCACGGCATTTTTCTCTTGCAGAGGACGCAGAGAAACGGCCGCGAACGATACCACGACTGAACACACGAGGCTCAGCGCGATAACTACGGTCAGCGTTTTTTTAATGCTATCGTTATTGCTTGACACGAGCCAGTCTCCGTTTGATGTTGCCCTGGATTACCAGGTTGTCGAACAGCGGCGCAAACAGGTTCGCGAACAGGATAGCCAGCATCATACCCTCTGGGTACGCTGGGTTAACCACACGAATCATCACTGCCATCGCACCGATCAGGATGCCGTACCACCATTTCGCTTTGTTGGTAAACGACGCGGAAACTGGGTCAGTTGCCATGAACATCATACCGAACGCGAAACCACCCAGAACCAGGTGCCAATGCCATGGCATGCTGAACATTGGGTTGGTGTCAGAGCCGATGATGTTGAACAGGGTCGCTGTAGCTACAAGACCAATCATGGTACCCAGAATGATGCGCCAAGATGCGATTCGCATCGCGACGATCATTGCACCACCAATGAAGATTGCCAGCGTTGACACTTCACCGATTGAGCCAGGGATGTTACCAATGAATGCATCCATCCAAGAGGTTGCTTGGCCTGTGATGTTGTTAACCAGCGCACCTTGACCACCTTGAGCCCATTGGCTCAGTGCTGTCGCACCTGAGTAACCATCAGCCGCAGTCCAAACCAGGTCACCTGAAATCTGTGCAGGGTATGCAAAGAACAGGAACGCACGGCCAGCAAGTGCAGGGTTCAGGAAGTTACGACCGGTACCACCGAAAATTTCTTTTGCTACAACAACACCAAAGGTAATACCCAGTGCTGCTTGCCACAGAGGAAGTGTTGGCGGAACAATCAATGCAAACAGGATAGAAGTAACGAAGAAACCTTCGTTGACTTCGTGCTTGCGCACCATACAGAACAGGACTTCCCAGAAGCCGCCCACGATAAATACCGTTGCGTAGATAGGCAGGAAGTAAGTGGCACCCAGTACCATTTTACTGCCCCAGCCAGCATCT
Organism: Grimontia sp. SpTr1; assembly: GCF_947387585.1. Taxonomy (NCBI): domain Bacteria; kingdom Pseudomonadati; phylum Pseudomonadota; class Gammaproteobacteria; order Vibrionales; family Vibrionaceae; genus Grimontia; species Grimontia sp. SpTr1. Next base: position 176,358 of record NZ_CANDOD010000008.1, on the reverse strand, counting down.
GGTGTCAGCGTACCGCCCAACATTTCTGTCAGCCAGTAGTGCCAGTTACCGCCAACAACTGCTGCCAGTTGCTCTGCACCGTACATAGAGTTCAGTGCCATGATGGCTTGGTTACCAGCGTTGTACATGCCAAAGAACATGGCAGGGAATACAGCCAGCCACACCATGATCATGATGCGCTTCAAATCGATGCTGTCACGAACGTGCGCACCGCGTTTGGTCACTAGGCCTGGGGTGTAAAGAACAGTCGCTACTGCTTCGTACAGCGCAAACCACTTCTCGTGTTTACCACCCGGCTCGAAGTGATGCTCGATATCTTCAAGAAAATTCTTCAGGCTCATCGCTTACCCTTCCTTCTCAATTTGATCCAGGCACTCGCGGAGCATAGGGCCAAAATCGTACTTGCCAGGGCAAACAAAAGTACACAGAGCAAGATCTTCAGGATCCAGTTCCAGTGCGCCCAGCTGAGACATGCTGTCCAGGTCACCTGCACAGATATCACGCAGCAGCAGAGTCGGCTCGATGTCCAGAGGCATCACACGCTCGTAGTTACCGATTGGCACCATAGAGCGCTCACTACCGTTTGTGGTAGTGGTCATGTTGAACAGCTGGCCTTTAAAGAACTGGCTTAAATATGCGCGGGTAACGGAGAACTTGTTCTTACCTGGAGTAATCCAGCCAAACAGTTCTTTTTCACGACCTTCACGAAGCGCGCTCACCTGAAGGTGATAGCGACCGAGGTAACCGTGAACACCACCAGCGTTCGTACCACTTAGTACGGAGCCAGAAATGAGACGGATTTCACCAGGCATCAACTCATTGTCAGTGATGTCTGAGATAGAAGCACCGATTTGCGTGCGGATGAGACGAGGGTTGTTAACAACCGGACCTGCCAGAGAAACGACGCGATCTGTATAAACTTCACCAGTGAGGAAAAGCTTACCGAAAGCGATAACGTCTTGATAGTTCAGGTGCCAAACCTGCACGTCCATACCAACAGGGCGAAGGAAGTGAATGTGGGTACCAACCAGACCTGCTGGGTGAGGACCATTAAACACTTGCTCTTCCACATTGGCTTGGTTGCTACGCGGCAGGCTGGATTCGCCTTTACACACAAACACCTTACCGTCGGTCAGGCGTGAAAGCACGTCCAGACCTGCTACAAAAGCTTCTTGCTGTTCATTAATGATCAGCTCTGCGTTTGCAGCCAGAGGGTTTGAGTCCATCGCTGTAACAAAAACAGCTGCAGGACTTGCGTCAACCGCTGGTGTTTTGCTGAATGGGCGGGTACGGAGCGCCGTCCACACACCTGACTCAACAAGTTGGTCTACGACCACTTGACGATCCAGGCCTGCGATGTCGGAGGCTTCGTATTTGTTGAAAGTGACTTGCTCGTTGCCTTCTACTTCGATGACAACAGACTGAAGAACACGTTTTGCACCGCGGTTAACTTCAACCACAGTACCCGCTGCAGGAGCAGTAAATTTAACGCCTTGGTTCTTCTTGTCTTCAAAAAGAACCTGACCTTTTTTCACTACATCCCCAACACGAACATGCATCGTTGGACGCATGCCAACGTACTCTTCGCCAAGCAAGGCGACTTTTTTGATGGCAGGGCCATCATTTATCACCTGAGCTGGAGTCCCGGCAATTGGGATGTCCAGACCCTTTTTTATTGTAATCATACGCACTTGCACTACATTAACGGGAAAAAATTCTGTTATTGCGCAGTTTAATACACGACTTTCCACTGTCTAGCTGAGCGACTCATTCGCTCACCTTCGCAACTTCCTCATCACCAACCCGCAACAATTCAAGGCATGGGGTCAGTTTTCAAGCGGTGGATTCTATCATTAACCAAAGTCGTGATTCCACGGCAATCACCGTGATACACCCTGAATTTTCAGCAACTGAGCAAACTATGCTCAATTGTAAGCGATAAGTATGAGGCGGTGCACAGTTTAGGGTGCAAATGTGATGTGGATTAATTGTTACAAAATCAACATCTGACACTTGGACCTGTTGTTATCTTGTACAGCTAGATACACCCAATTTATTTAACATTTGCTCATACTTTGGGACAGTCACTGTCCCGTTGCTTGGCATCTGATATTCAAAAGCGATTTTCCTTTCTGCGCTAAAAGGGCTGTTTGAAACAGCCCTTACTTATTGGTCTATTCGGCGTCTAAAACCGAACCACCGTGACATGGCGGGGAGACGGGTGCTTGACCATTTAATTCGCGCCACTCTTCTTCAGTATAAGTATGAATTGCAAGTGCATGGATATCATTTTGCAATTCTTCACTCAGGGTCTGGTTTACCGCACGGTGCCTAGCGATAAGGCGTTGCCCTTCAAACTGTTCACTGACCACAGTCACTTTAAAGTGACTTTCTGAGCCTTCAGGGACGTTATGCATGTAACTTTCGTTTTTTACATCCAAATGCACCGGTGAAAATGCGGTGTTGAGCTTACGCTCAATTTTTTGCTGAACTTTCATTCTTCCCTCTGACTTTAGACGCAAATTTTAAAATAGGTCGTGTCTACGAACTTTTTGTCTTCAACAATTAAAAGTTGACGGGTATGTATACAAACAACCCGAAGTTGCTTGGATATATCCCTATTCTCTCTCCATCCCAAGCCGTTTCGTTATATTATCTGCGACAATATACTCGATTATCTCTAGCTGATACACGCCATGAAAACCACGTTAGACATTGCTGGACAGACGTTTGCACTCCACCGCTATCCTATTCAGAAGAACGAAACCCTGCAGGCATGGGATGCAGCAGATGAATACCTGATCGAGGAACTTGAGAACAGTGTGTTACCAGACAACGCACACATCTTGATTTTCAATGATGGTTTTGGGGCATTGAGCTGCTGGGCGATTCAGAAAGGATATCGTGTCACCATGGTGAGCGACTCCCATTTAGCCCAGTTAAGCACCGAGCAGAACCTCAAAGATAATAACCTTGAAGGCGTCGATATCATTTCATCTTTAACGCCCCTGCCAGTCGATGCCGATATCATCGTGATGAAGCTGCCAAAATATACCCGTTTTCTGATTTGGCAACTCCAGCAGATTTCACATTCTGCGCGGATGAATGTTCAAGTATTAGCGGGTGCAAAAGCCAAAGACATCCACACTTCAACACTTAAGCTGTTTGAAAAACACCTTGGTGCTACCCATACCTCGCTCGCTAAGAAAAAAGCACGATTGATTTTCTGTCAGAAAGAAAAGCAGCTTGAATCAGCGCCGGTTGAAACGACGTCTTTTGACGTTGCCGATTACAAAATGACATTGCAAAACCATGCCAACGTGTTTTCGTCGGAAAGTTTGGATATCGCCGCTTACCTCATGCTTGAACATATCCCTGAAGACCAAGGGATTAAGCACATCATCGATCTGGGTTGTGGGAACGGGGTACTTTCTGTGGAAGCTGCCCGTCGCAATCCACAGGCAATCATCACAGCTGTGGACGAAAGTCACATGGCAGTGGCGTCAGCATCTGCAAACTTGCTCAGTCATGGTATTAAACCAGAACGCATAAATTGCAGAGTGAACAACTGTCTGGAAGGTTTCGAACCAAACAGCGCTGACTTAGTGCTGTGTAACCCTCCATTCCATCAACTCAACACAGTGACAGACCACATTGCGTGGCAAATGTTTTGTGACGCCAGACGGGTTCTTGAACCCAAGGGACGCATTGTAGTGATTGGTAACCGTCACCTCGGCTATCATACTAAATTGAAACGTCTTTTTGGCAATGCACAAGTCATTGCTTCTAATCGTAAGTTTGTTATTGTCGAAGCATATAAACAGCCAGACTCTAAAGGGATGCGTTAACTCATGAAAAAACTTCTGCTTGTTTCCGGACTGGTATTGGGCCTGAGTGCTTGTTCGTCACCCCGCGAACCTCAGATGACGATTGCCCCACAACCTTCTATTTCTTCGGTACCCGTTGCGCAAAGTAAACCTGTTACCGTTGAAAGCCGAGATCTGCGCACAGCTCAGTTTGTGGCAGTGGTAGACAATGGCCGTAAAAATGTGCAGCCAATTCAGGCAACTTCAAACGTTCGCGTGGTATTGGAAGATGCCCTGATCCGTCAACTGAATTCTCAAGGCTACAAAGTGGTTGCCGACAGCAAAGGTAAACTACGCATGGATCTGCTGGATGCACTGGTGAAAGTGGAGCACAGCGTGTTCTCACACACCATGAACACCAATGTTCAAATCCAATTGGTTGCCGATAATGGTCAGAACAAGTTCGTGAAACGCTACACTGGCAAATCAACCACTGAAGGTTCCACCAGTGCGTCTGTCGAAGACATGGAAATGGCCTTGAATAGCCTGCTCGAAGCTGTACTGCAAGACATTGCTCGCGACCAACAGCTGATGACCTTCATGAATGAGAACTTCTAATGAAAACCGTTTTTAAAACAGCATTCGTCGCTGCCACACTATTTGCAGCTAACGCGATGGCAGCGAACCCTGTTGTCAACGTTGAAACTAGCGTGGGTAACTTCAAACTCGAGCTTTATCCAGAAAAAGCACCGAAAAGCGTCGAAAACTTCCTGAAATATGTGGAAGACGGTAGCTATGTGGGTACGCAATTCCACCGAGTGATTCCAGGGTTTGTCGCACAAGGCGGTGGCTACGACGCCAAATTCCAGCCTCGTCCAAGCACCTATGGCGAAGTGATTAACGAGTCCAAAAATGGATTGGGTAACGAACGTGGCACCATCGCTATGGCAAGGCGCCAGGCGCCAGATTCTGCCACTCGACAGTTTTACATTAACCTGCAAAACAACAGTAACTTAGATGGCAACAGCTACAACTATGGTTACACCGTGTTTGGCAAAGTCATCGAGGGGTTTAATACCGTTGAGAAAATGGCAAAGGTTAAAACCGTCACAATCCCTGAAACTCGTATGCGCGATGTTCCCCAGCAACCTATACTTATCGAGAAGATTCTCATTACCAATTAAGTAGCAGGTTGAGAGGGAATGCTAAAACTCGTTGCAGACAATCCCGAACAAAACAATGATGAGCTCGCCGGTGAACATGTTCGACAACATGCACCGGCTTTTGCTGCAGACGTCATTCGCTATGTCTTGCAGCAAGCTTCCTATGAAGATCTCAAACTTTCCTGCCGCAACCAGTTTCTTGAATGGTGGCAACTCTCTATTTCTGGAGGCTCTCCGGAAGATGATTACGAATCTGTATATTGGTATCTGTTGTACATGATCGAATCGCGCCGCGAAGATGAATTGCGCGGTAACAGATTTGTGAACCAACGTCTCAAAGAATGTGCTTGTTATCTGATCAATAAGGGAAAATTGCCACGTTTTGCGCGTGGCATTCGTCCTTGAAGCACGGTAGCATGGGGTTACCTATGCACATAACAAGGACGTACACTCATGTCCCCTTCTTCTCACCCTACCTGGCGGGAAACGCTAAACAGCTATCTTGACCGCAGGCTCCTTTGGGTTTTCATGTTGGGCTGCGCAAGTGGCTTTCCATGGCTTTTGATCGGTTCAAATATGTCTGGCTGGCTCAAGGATGCGGGCTTAACCAGAACGGCGATCGGCTTATTCGGTTCTATTTTTGCGGTTTACGCGATTAACTGGATGTGGGCACCACTCATCGACCGCGTGAAACTTCCCGTGCTTCACCGAACATTAGGGCAACGCCGCAGCTGGATTTTCCTGATGCAGGTGATCATGCTGGTCTGTACCCTTTTCATCGCTAATACTGATCCTTCATTCAATCTTTGGCTGACTTCAGTTCTGGCTTTCACCATAGCATTGGCTTCTGCCACCCAAGACATTGCCGTGGATGCTTTCCGTATCGACAGTTTTGGTGAGCAGGAAAAATCCAAAATGCCGCAAGCTGCCGCCATGGCGGTGATTGGTTGGTGGACAGGTTACAGCCTTCCAGGGTATTTCGCTTTTATCAATGCCGATTCAATCGGCTGGAATGGCGTTTACTACGGCATGGCAGGCTTTATCGGACTACTTATCCTATTCACTCTGTTTGTTGGTGAACCGGATTCACAACGCGACGAACTCCAGGCAGAAGCAGAGTCCCGTTATGCCAAGCGTTTAAATCAGGGCGAGAACAGCGTTCTGGTGTGGTTCTCCGTCACCATCGTTGAGCCTTTTGCTGAGTTCTTCCGACGCAACGGCGTGAAAGTCGCGCTCACTCTTCTTCTCTTTGTGTTCCTGTTTAAGATCGGTGAGGCCTTCTTGGGTCGTATGTCGATCGTGTTTTACAAAGAAATTGGCTTTAGCAATGAACAGATTGGCCATTACTCCAAACTTATTGGATGGGGCGCAACTGTCATCTTCACCTTGATTGGCAGCGCGATTAACGTTCGCTTCGGCGTCGTTAAAGGGCTTCTGATTGGTGGTATTGCCATGGCTGCCAGTAACCTGATGTTTGCGCTGATGGCGCAGGTTGGGCCAAATGAGAACCTGTTCCTGGCAACCATTATCGTGGATAACTTCACCAGTGCATTTGCAACCATTGCTTTTGTATCCTTCCTGACTTTCCTTACAGGCAGGGCGTTCTCCGCAACCCAATATGCTTTGCTGGCGTCTCTGGGCAACCTTGGCAGGACAACCCTCTCGTCCTTCAGTGGCTCATTGGTCGACTGGATTGAACAGTTTGAATGGATTCACAACATCAGCTGGCTTGATCCGTGGTCCTTCTTCTTCATCCTCACCACTATCATGGTCATTCCAAGCCTTGCCATGATTGTTGGGCTCAGAAAGCACTTTAAAAAGCTGCAAGACATGCAGAAAACGGCTTAATCTGTGTTTAATCCGCGACAACCGTCGCGGATTGCCCTCGTACTTTCTGTTTAAACCGTCACTCTGATCATCTTTTGAAACACATATCTCGAATGTAATCCATTTCAACGAGATCCAAATCACATTTAGCAAACGATTGCGATTTCATTGCATTTTCTTTTTTGAACTTTCCCATAAAATGGCGCTCGTTACGGCGGAGGTCCAACCAATTAAGGTCCAGTGCCGCTCCTTTCTCACGATGTTAAGAGAACAGAAAATGCGTAAATCACTTCTAGCTCTAGGCCTAATGGCTGCTACTTCTGCACCAGCAATTGCTGCTGATTACTCAGACGACGTTCGCAAGAATGATCACACATGGATGCAATTCAATGTGATGCACACCATCGACGAGAAGCCTGGTGATGCAAACCACACCTACCTAGAAATGGAGTTCGGTGGCCGCTCTGGTATTTTCGATCTGTATGGTTATGTTGACCTGTTTAACCCTAGCAATAGCTCAAGCAGTGAGAAAGACGGCGCTGATCGCCTGTTCATGAAATTTAACCCACGTATGTCTATCGATGCTGCTACTGGTGTTGATCTGTCTTTTGGCCCAGTTCAAGAGCTGTACATTGCAAGCGAAAACATCATTGATGGTGGCGATGCGGGTTACAAAACTAAGTGGGGTATCGGTTCTGACGTAATGGTACCTTGGTTTGGCAAAATGCAGTTCAACCTGTATGCGCGTCACGACCTACAAAACCACGAATGGAACGGTTACCAAATCTCAACTAACTGGTTTAAACCTTTCATTAACTTCGAAAATGGTTCATTCATTTCTTACCAAGGTTACCTAGACTACGAGTTCGGTATGGATGACAACAATGGTGCAAACTCAAGCCACGGTGGCGCGATGTTCAATGGCATCTACTGGCATGTTGACAACTTCGCTCTTGGTTATGGCCTGAAGCTGTACAAAGACGTGTACGGTATTGAAGATAGCGCTGGATTCCCATCTTCTGGTGCGGGTCACTACTTTGCAGCTACCTATAAGTTCTAACCAAAGAGCTTAAAGCGCCGGTATTTAAGAACACTCTTAAATCAGATTTATATGAGGCAGCCACTTTGGCTGCCTTTTTACTTTTCAGCGTTCGGCTCTTGTATCAACAGTGGTATGCTTTCAGCCAGTTAAACAATAAGGATGATGCATGCGTTTTACGCTTGTCGGTGCCGGTGCGGTCGGTGCGTTATGGGGTTTAAAACTACTTGAAGCTGGGCATCAGGTTCATTTTGTCACCCGCAAAGAAGAGTCTGACATCACGCTGGGATTCGAACATCAGAGTCCACTGATTTTTCCCTGCAACCAATCCGCTCGAATTGAAGAAAGCGACTGTGTTCTGGTTTGCGTCAAAGCCTTCCAGGTGCTGGATGCCATCCATCTTATACAGCCTTATCTTCATCCAGATACCCCAGTAGTCTTGATGCACAACGGCATGGGTACAGCTGATGCTGTTCTTCAAACACTGGACACAAACCCTCTCGTACTTGCCACGACCTCCCACGGCGCTTTAAAGCTCTCTCCATCGGTATTACGACATACTGGCCTTGGGGAAACACGCCTGGGTGGTGCGAATGTCAGTGGAAAACAGTGTGACTTTCTTGCTGACGTTTTCAGCCATGCTCTACCCAGTGCTCAATGGGAAAAAGAAATTCAGACAGCGCTTTGGCGGAAACTGGCCGTCAATTGTATGATCAATCCTATGACTGCACTGCGTCAGTGTCAGAATGGCGAGTTGCTTTCTGATAGCTTTCGAGCGCAGCTAAACACATTAAGTGAAGAGATCGCTTTGGTTATGCAAGCCGAAGGATTAAATGCCGCATCGGATGACGTCTTACAACACGCATTACAGGTCGCGAAAGCCACCGCAGAAAACCACTCTTCGATGAACCGGGACGTGCACTTCAAACGTCACTCGGAAATAGACTTTATTACCGGCTACCTGATCAGCCGAGCAGAATCACACGATATAGCGGTACCGGAAAACCGGGCGCTGTATCAAGCCATCAAGAATTTGGAGCAATCCTATGACCACGCCTAGCGTATTGGTGTGCCTAGCCCAAGGCACAGAAGAAATGGAAGCCGTAACGGTTATTGACGTTATGGTACGTGCTGGATTTAACGTCACCACTGCAAGTGCTGCAGAAAATGGTGAGCTCACTTTGACATGCTCACGTGGTGTAAAACTGACAGCAGACATTCCACTGGTCAAAGTTGCCGATGAAGAGTTTGACTGCATTGTTGTGCCGGGCGGTGTCGAAGGCGCGAAAGCCTTGGGAGAAAGTGCGTTGGTTGTTGAAATGATTAAACAGCAGCAATGCGATCAGAAATGGGTAGCGGCAATCTGCGCAGCGCCTGCTTTGGTGATTGAGAAGAATCAGCTGTACCCAGACGCTTATAAAACCTGCCACCCTGCTTTTATCGACCATATTCCGGAAGATAAGCAGAACAGCCGTCGGGTTTTCACTGACCACGACCACAAACTGATCACCAGCCAAGGTCCGGGCACCGCGTTGGAGTTTGCTATTGAGATTGTTTACTTGCTGGCAGGCAAAGACAAAGCCCGCGAGGTCGTAGAGCCAATGGTGATTATTCCCAACCTCCATTACGAAAAGAAATTCGCTTAATCCTGTACCTTCAGGTTGTTTGGATAAACCACAAAAAAACCGACCTCGAAAGGTCGGTTTTTTTGTTTCTAAGCCTTGTCGCTACGCTTTCTCAGATCAGCCTTACGGGCGGTATACCTTCACGTTCGCGTAGCCATTTTCTTGCAGGTAGAGGGCCTGCAGTCGGCTCATCACGCCACGATCACAGTAGAGCAGATAAGTTTTGCTCTGATCCAGATCGCCGAACTTGGTCGCCAGTCTGAAGAATGGAATGTGAACCACTTCCGCGCCATCAATCTCCAGTGGCTTCTCATCTTCTTCTTCAGGGCTGCGGATATCCAACACCACGGCACCATTAGCAATTTCGTCCACCAGTTCAACGTCTGGCGCTTTTTCTTTACTCTGCTTGCCGATATCACGAATATCAATGATGCGCGCGTCGTAAACCACTTTATCCAGAATACTGAAATCAAAGTTCGCTTCTTCCGCTTCTAACTTCGCTTTTTCGGCCTTGATGGTCGGTTTACGTGAAATCACGCCACAGTATTCCGGCATGGTTTTCGCAAAATCTTCGGTACCGATATCGCGCGCGAGATTGATGATGTCTTCTTTATCCCAGTTGATCAAAGGACGCAGGATCAAGGTGTCAGATACGTTATCGATCATGCGCAGGTTGGTCAGCGTCTGGCTTGATACCTGACCCAGTGCTTCACCGGTGACCAATGCCTGAATACCGTACTTCTCTGCGACCATTGATGCAGCGCGCATAAACATACGCTTCAATACCACGCCCATTTGGCCGTCATCCACTTTCTCCAGGATTTCAGCAACAACAGGTTCGAAGTCGATAGAGACAAACTTCACCTTGGCAGAAGAACCAAATTTCTCCCAAAGATAGTGCGCAGTCTGCTGAACACCAATCTCATGCGCCGCACCACCAAGATTGAAGAAACAGTAATGCACCTTACTACCGCGTTTGATGTGCAGGTAACTGGAAACACCAGAATCGAAACCGCCTGAAATCAGACTCAGTACATCTTCCTGTGTGCCCAGAGGGAAACCACCCAGACCTTTGAAACGCTCACGAACCACATTAACGTTTTCTTTGTCTACTTCCAGGTGTACGACGATGTCAGGCTTTTTCAGCTGAACACGGGCGGATTCAACATCTTGGTTCAAACCACCACCGACGTAACGTTCAACATCAATGGAAGTGAAGTCATGATTGCCACGACGTTTGGCACGCACACAGAAAGACTTGCCTTCTAACTGATGTGCTACCGTCGCTGAAACGATTTCATAGATGTTGTGCAGGTCAGTAAACGGCGTTTGCTCAACTTCCAGCACATGGTGAATACCTGGCGTGTTGGTCAATACACTCAGTGCAATATCACGCTTAGCCGCGTCTTTTAGCGAAACCTCAATATGATCACGACGGTTGAACACCGACATAGCGTCTGACTTTCGCTTAAGAATATTTCGGATGTTAGTTTCCAGAATTTTCGTGAAGCGTTTCCGTACAGATTCACTTTTGACCATCACCTCAGGGTGAATTTTGACGATAAATTTCATAACAGGTTTCGCTACGGCTTTAACAAAGGCGCGGATTATACCTCAAGCATAACGTATTCGAAATAACCACACAGAAGTGAGAACAAAAAAGGCAGCGCCATTGCACTGCCTTTGATTCTAGGGGCTGTTGACCTTTGGGTTTACAGCTTAGTTTTCCTGAATAGGTTGAACTGGAGCACTGGTAGAAATCTCATCAGATTCCTTAGGTTTACCCTGCATAATCGCAATTTCAACGCGGCGGTTCTGAGCACGTCCTTCCGGCGTATCATTCGGTACGCGCGGTGAGGAGCCTGCCAAGCCTTCAACCCGCATTCTCATTGGGTCGAAGCCATCGACTTTTTCCATCTCCTGAGCGACGGATACCGCTCGCTGTGCAGACAAATCCCAGTTTGAACGATACAGTTCGGAATCGAGAGGGGAATTGTCGGTGTGGCCGGAAACACGAACCACCCCTGGTACGTCCTTCACCAAATCAGCAATCTGACGTACCAGAGGCCGGAATTTAGGCTGAAGAAAAGCAGAGCCTGCTGGGAATGCACCGTTTTCGCGAATACGTATAATCAGTTGCTGACCAAGGTTTTCCACCTCTACAGCGCCCTCTTCCACTTCACGTTCGAGTGCCTGCACGACCATTTGGGCTGTGCTCGACATTTGTTCGGTGTCCTGTTCTTGCTCCTGCATTGAAGCTTCGCTTGCCGTCGAGCCCCCATCCAATTTTGCTGAATCTCGCTGGGAGCCACCTGCACGATCGGATTCGCCCTCTTGGAAATCGAGGGTACGCTGCGTCATATCGATAGTTTGCTGCATGATGACTTCAATCGGCGTCGGCTCAGGACGACCCGGACGGAACTCCTGCGCAATCACACTGGTCCCTTTCGGAATGTCTTTGACTTCCAGAAGGTTCTGTACACCAAAAGCGAATTTCATCGAGCCTGCGATCTGCTTGAACTTCAGTACATCCATTTCCGAGAAGGAAAGCAGAAGTACGAAGAAACACATCAGCAGCGACATCAAGTCAGCGAAGGTCCCCATCCAAGCGGGTAGCCCGGGGGGGGGACATTTGCATTCATCATCCATACCCGACTCCTTATCCGTCTACGTCAACAGTACGTTTCTTCTCGTTGAGGTAGTTTTTCAGGTAGCCGTCAATAACACGCGGGTTCTGACCATCCTGTATTGCCAACAAACCGTCCATGATAAGACGACGGTTCATTTTCTCCTGGTCTTTACGCAGGCGAAGCTTTGCCGCAATAGGAATCGCGATCATGTTTGCGAGCATGGCGCCGTAGAGTGTTGTCAAAAGTGCTACCGCCATCGCAGGACCGATCGCCTTTGGGTCATCCATGTTTGAAAGCATGGCTACCAGACCGATCAGCGTACCGATCATCCCCATCGCCGGGGCAACGTCCGCAAGTGCGCTGTAGAACTGCGCACCACTGTCGTGTCGTTCATCGGTCATGACAATGTCTTTTTGGAGCGTCATTTTCACGACTTCAGCATCATGGCCGTCCACCAGCATATCGACGCCTTTTTTCATGAAGGAGTTGGTCACTTCCATCTCTTCAAGTGCCAGGAAGCCACCTTTACGCGCCGCATCCGCCATCTCTACGATTTTGGCAATGAGGTCTTCCGGATCATCGGCTTTGAACATGAAAGCCTTGCCTGCGATTTTAAATGCGCCGAAGAACTGACCCATGGTGTAGTTCATCAATACAACAAACAAGCTGCCGCCGAAAACGATCAGAGTAGATGGAACGTCTACGAACATACTGATGGTGCCACCAAGCAACATCGCCATGACGATGAAGGCAAAGGCGCCCAAAATACCTAGAAGTGTCGCCAGATCCACGGAACGATCCCCTTAATTTTTTTACTAGCCAGAAAGAGTAGTGACCTATCCCCAAGCAACCTGAATCAGCAGGTTATTAAACCGCTTGAGTATGACTGAATTCGCTGTCTGCCCTTCCGTTAACGGCAGATGTAGCGATAGATTTAGCGCGTACTTTAAATTTTATACCCTTCTCATCTCAAGATGCAGATTTTCCTCTCAAGATTAAGCTCAATGTCCGATTTCGTGAATCAGAATTGAGCCCACTATTGGCTGACAGAATATTGCCGCCGCCCAATAGATAGGCAAAAATCAGGCCTAAATCGTCGCAAACCCCAGAAAATCTCCGCGGCAGCGCAGATTTTTACTCAAGCGTTTGACCCCTAACAGGCACTGGGTTAACTTCTCCGCCATTCTGATAGTTCTGGATTTATCATGGCTGCTAAGAAACCTGAGAACATGACCTTTGAAGAAACCCTCAAAGAGTTAGACACGATTGTTAATGGCCTTGAAAGTGGTGACTTGCCGCTGGATGCGGCGCTAAAACAATTTGAACGCGGGATCTCTCTGGCTCGTCAGGGACAAAAAACGCTCTCTGATGCCGAGCAACGCGTCGAGATCCTGCTCGCGCAAGATGACAACGCCCCTTTGGAAAATTTTGAAGACACGCGCGATGAGTGATACCGCTTTAACATCCACCCTCATTCATTACCAAAACCGCAGCAATGCGGAGCTCTCCCACTGGCTCGACAGTTTGGGGAATGACGACCAGCCTCTGATTCAAGCAATGAAACATGGCGCTTTGCTGGGTGGTAAACGCGTTCGTCCTTACCTGACTTATGTCACTGGTATGCTATTCGGTGCGCCTGAGGAAGCATTGGACACTCCTGCGGCTGCCGTTGAATGTATTCACGCATATTCCCTCATTCATGACGATTTGCCTGCCATGGATGATGACGCACTGCGCCGCGGTAAGCCGACCTGTCATGTTGCTTTCGATGAAGCCAGCGCGATACTGGCTGGCGATGCCTTGCAGACGCTGGCGTTTACTATTCTGGCAGAAGGTGATCTCTCCAAGGAAGGTGACGCGTACAGGATTCAGATGGTCAAAGAATTAGCATCGGCATCCGGTGCAGCAGGCATGTGCCTAGGACAAGCGCTGGACCTGGCGGCGGAAGGGAAAAAAGTGGATCTCTCTGCGCTGGAAACTATCCACCGTAACAAGACCGGCGCTCTAATCCGTTGTGCGGTTCGCTTGGGCGCTTTGGCTGCTGGCGAGAAAGGCGTAACATATCTTTCACAACTGGATACATTTTCCAACGCTATCGGCCTTGCGTTTCAGGTGCAGGATGACATTCTAGACATCATCAGCGACACCGAAACCCTTGGAAAACCACAAGGTTCCGATCTCGAAGCGGAAAAAAGCACCTACCCGGCTTTGCTGGGATTGGAGGGCGCACAGCAGAAAGCTGAGCTTCTTTACCAAGAAGCACTACAAGCCCTGCAAGCGATCCCCTACAATACAGAGCAATTGGAACTGTTCGCCCGGTATATCATCGAGCGCAAGAATTAAAACAAATAGCGCCATAAAACGAATATATGACTCTCGATATTTCTAAATACCCAACGCTCGCATTGGCAGACACGCCTGACGAACTCAGAACGCTACCACGCGACGTTCTGCCAAAACTGTGCGACGAGCTAAGAACATATCTGCTCAACTCCGTGAGCCATTCAAGCGGCCACTTTGCATCTGGCCTTGGTGCCATTGAGCTGACCGTGGCGCTTCACTATGTTTACAACACCCCATTCGATCATCTGATCTGGGATGTTGGCCATCAGGCTTACCCTCACAAAATCCTGACCGGTCGCCGTGAACGCCTGACGACTATCCGCCAAAAAGACGGGCTTCACCCTTTCCCCTGGCGTGAAGAAAGCGAATATGACGTGCTTTCTGTCGGCCATAGCTCTACCTCAATCAGCGCAGCGTTAGGACTTGCGATTGCCGCCGCCAAAGAAGGTCGCGACCGCAAAGTCGTCAGCGTGATTGGAGATGGCGCAATCACCGCAGGCATGGCTTTTGAAGCCATGAACCATGCAGGTGATGTTCATGCCGATATGCTGGTGATTCTGAATGACAACGAAATGTCGATTTCAGAAAACGTTGGTGCGCTCAATAACCATCTGGCTCAACTGCTTTCAGGCAATTTCTACACTTCTATCCGTGAAGGCGGCAAGAAAGTGCTGTCCGGCGCACCACCGATTAAAGAGCTGGTTCGTCGCGCGGAAGAGCACCTGAAAGGCATGGTTGTCCCAGGCACTCTGTTTGAAGAGCTGGGTTTTAACTATATTGGTCCTGTTGATGGCCATGATGTTGAAGAGCTGGTTAAAACCATCAAGAACATGCGAAACCTCAAAGGGCCGCAGTTCTTGCATGTCATGACCAAAAAAGGCAAAGGTTACGAGCCTGCGGAGAAAGATCCGATTGGCTATCACGCCGTGCCTAAGTTCAACCCGGCTGAAAATACTCTGCCAAAAGCCAAATCATCCGGCCCAACTTTCTCCAAAATCTTTGGTGACTGGTTGTGTGACATGGCGGCAGAGGACGAAAAGCTACTGGCGATCACCCCTGCCATGCGCGAAGGCTCAGGCATGGTGCGATTCTCTAAAGAATTCCCAGACCGCTACTTCGACGTAGCGATTGCTGAGCAGCATGCGGTTACCCTTGGTACCGGTATGGCGATTGGTGGCTACAACCCAGTGGTTGCCATTTACTCCACCTTCCTGCAACGCGGTTATGACCAACTGATCCACGATGTCGCTATCATGGACTTGCCTGTGATGTTCGCGATTGACCGTGGTGGCCTGGTTGGTGCAGACGGTCAGACTCACCAAGGTGCATTCGATCTCAGCTTCATGCGCTGTATCCCTAACATGGTGATCATGGCGCCGAGTGACGAAAACGAGTGTCGCCAAATGCTGTATACCGGTCATCTTCATCAGGGCCCAAGTGCTGTTCGTTATCCTCGTGGCACAGGTTGCGGCGCGACAGTTGAAAAAGCCATGACCGCATTGCCGATCGGTAAAGGTGTAGTTCGCCGTCAAGGCGAGAAAATTGCCATTCTGAACTTTGGCACCATGATGCCTTATGCACTGCAAGCAGCAGAAAACATGAATGCTACCGTTGCAGATATGCGTTTCGTGAAGCCATTGGATGAAGCCCTTATCGATGAACTGGTCGCATCTCATGATGTACTGGTCACGGTCGAAGAGAATGCGATTTCCGGCGGTGCAGGTTCTGGTGTGATTGAATACTTGATGAAGTCCCGCCAAATCAAGCCAGTACTGCAAATCGGCCTACCGGATAAGTTTATTCATCAAGGTACTCAACAAGAACTTCATGAAGAGTTGGAGATCGACGGTAAAGGCATTGAGGCCCAAATCCGACGTTATCTTGGCGAATAACTGCAAGACCAACAGACCCTCGTTATTCTCATCAAAACGGCGCTTTCAGCGCCGTTTTCTTTTCTAAGTTTCACACCGCTCACATTCACCAACGAAAACACGCAATCTCTCACATTTGAGACTACGCTTATTGGGTTGCTTAAAACTGTTATATCAATTGGTTACTGTCATGGCGGTAAGGAAATGAAAAGAACCTATTTACTCATTCTCGGCTTTTGTCTGGGCTTTTTTATCTTTCCTGGTTCAGCGAGTGAAAACACACCCCGCGTTGCCTATCTGGTGTCAGATGCGCGGATCCCTTTTTGGGACATTTTAAAACGTGGCATCGAGCATCGTGGGGAAGAGTTGGGGTTTGAGGTTGATGTTTACTCGGCGAAAAACAGCAAACAACAAGAACTGCAAAACACGATGAAGGCGTTGAAATCAGGGATTAGTGGGCTCATCATCTCCCCGACCAATTCCTCAAGTGCGGTGACCATTCTAAAACTCGCCAAAAAAGCGGGTATTCCCGTGGTGATTGCTGATATTGGGGCCGATGATGGCGATTACATCAGTTACATCGCCTCGGATAACTTCACTGGCGCTTATGATTTGGGATTGATCCTGTCTGAAGCATTCACCTCGCGAGGATGGAAAGACGCCACCGTTGGCATCATATCGATTCCACAGAAACGTGAGAATGGCCGGGCAAGAACCCAAGGATTCCTTCGCGCCATCGACGAAAAAGGTTACCAGTCGGCAGGTCTCAAACAGCAAGTCGATTTCTCATATCAAGAAACCTACGATCATGCGATTGCCCTTATCGAAGCCAATCCCGACCTTAAAGGGCTGTGGCTACAAGGTTCAGATCGCTATCAGGCAGCACTTGATGCCATCAGGGATGCAGGTAAGAAAGGCGAAATCCTATTGCTCTGCTTTGATGCTGAGCCAGAATTCCCCGCCATGCTCGAAAACGGAAAGCTGGTCGGTGCTGGTATGCAACAGCCTTTTCTAATGGGCGAGATGGCCATCTCTACCCTTCAAAAACACCTTCAGGGAAAACCGGTTAAGAAGACCATTTCTCTGCCCGTGTTAGCTGTATCAGAAACCAATGTTGATTCTCTGATGCCGCAAATTAGGCGAAACGTTCTGGGAATGGAAGACAGTCGATGACGGATAAACCTTCTCGTAAAGGTTCACTGTTTACTCACCTGGCGATCGCTATCTGTGTCGCCGTGATCGCCGTTTTCTCTTTATCCTCGGTGCTGGTTTATCTCGATCAGCGACGTGAAACCGTCGCCTACATGGAAGAAAAGGTACAAGAAAGTACAGAGCGTCTCACCGAAACCATAGCCCCTTTTGTGGAATCCTACGCCCCGAATGAATACAGCAACCTCATTCGTGCTGAAGCCCGTCTTCATGACCTCTTTGCGGTATTGGTTCATGACAGAGCAATGGCGAACGTTCTCGGCCAAACCGAATACGTTTATGGCTATATTCGCAATGAGAAAGGAGAACTCGTTACCTACAACGACGATATTCCTCTGCACAGTAAGCTTTTAGAAAACACCATGTTTTCACGCTCTGCCCCCATTCTCACTAAAGAAGGAGAAATGCTTGGCAATATCGTGATCCACATGTCTGATGAGCAACTGAGAAAGAACCTGACGCAACAACTGCGGCAAACAGTTGCCTCCTCCATCGTTGCAGGTACGGTTCTCATCAGTCTTCTGCTGTACTTCTCTAACCGCTTTTTCGTCAAACCACTCGAAGACATCGCGGAAGCCATCAGCACCCGTGATATGAGTGGTATTCCCGTCGCGCATATTCCTGACTTCGCGAACAAAGAGCTCTCCTCCCTTAGCACCACCATGAACAATATGATAAGCCTCATCCGCCACTCCCATAACTCGCTGAGTCTGGAACATTCACGACTCCAAAACGTGATTGAAGGTACCCGAACGGGCACTTGGGAATGGGATGTAGTCAGCGGATATATTACCTATAACGGCGCATGGTCAGATATTTTGGGCTGGGATTTAGAGGCACTCAATGGCCCTCCGAATCAGGACTGGAAACACTTCATCCACCCTGAAGACAAAATACTTTCTGAGCAACAACTCGCCAAGCTTTTTGCTCGGGAGCAAGACTATTACGACTGCGATATCCGCCTCAGGCATTTTTCAGGGCAATGGGTCCACGTATTGGCCAGAGGGAAAATTGTGGAATGGGATGACCAAGGCCGCCCCCTCAAAGTGCTCGGAACCCATCAGGATATTACTGCCCATAAGAAAGCCGAAGAAAACCTGAAACTGGCCGCCAAAGTCTTCACCCATGCCCGAGAGGGGATCATCATAGCCGACAGCCAAACCCGGATTATTGAAGTGAACGAAGCGTTTTGCCGCATCACAGGATATTCACTGGGCGAAGTGAAAGGTAAAAACCCGAGCGTTTTGCAATCGGGCAAGCAGGATGGAAAGTTCTACAAGGAGATGTGGCGCTCACTCGAGAAAAAGGGGCACTGGAGTGGTGAAATTTGGAACCGACGCAAAGATGGCGAAATGTATCCAGAACTTCTTACCATCAGCGCGGTGACAGATGAACTGGGGAACCCAATCAACTATGTCGCTGTCTTTTCTGACATCACAGCCTACAAGGAGCACGAACACAAACTGGAGAAGATTGCGCATTTCGACCAGCTAACCGAACTGCCTAACCGTCTGCTTTTAGGTGACCGACTGAAACATGCCATGAAGCAGGCCAAGCGCCACAAGCAATTCATCGCTGTGATTTTCCTCGACCTTGATGGCTTCAAACCCGTCAATGATACCTATGGTCATGAAGTGGGAGACCTTTTACTTCAGCAACTCGCCATTCGGATGAAAAATGTCCTCAGGGACAGCGACACCATCGCCCGGATTGGTGGCGATGAGTTTGTCGCCGTCTTAGCCGATCTACAGTCGCCAGAGTGCTGTCAGCCCCTGCTCCCCCGCCTCTTGGCCGCCACTTCAGAGCCGATGGAGGTCAATGGCAACTTGGTTCAGGTATCGGCGAGCTTTGGTATCACCACCTATCCGCAGTCCGAAGATGTGAACTCAGACAAACTGTTGAGACAAGCTGACTACGCGATGTATCAGGCCAAGCTCAAAGGCAAACGGCGTTACCACTTCTTTGATGCTGATTTAGAGAAAAGCCTGAAAAGTCAGAACGAAAAACTCAGCCAGATCACCAATGCCATTGATAACGGCGAACTCTTTCTCCGATATCAACCCAAGGTAAACCTCCGAACCGGTGAGTTGATTGGCTTTGAAGCATTGATCCGTTGGCAGCACCCAAGCAAAGGCGAACTCACCCCAACTGAATTCATTCCTCAAATCGAGAACCTTGCCTTGATTATCGATGTCGGCAACTGGGTGATTGATACCGCTCTGGCTGAGTTGGTTTACTGGCAGGAAAACGGACTGAGTACAACGGTGAGCGTCAACCTCGCCCCCCACCATCTGCTCCAAAAAAACTTCATTCATCACCTCCGTTTACGACTTGCCCGCTATCCTCAAATCAAGGCCGAACAGTTAGAGTTGGAGATCTTAGAGACCAGCGCATTTGAAGATTTTGAAGCCGTTTCCGAAGTCATTTGCCAGTGCCGGAAGCTCGGCGTCGCATTTGCAATAGATGACTTTGGTACAGGCTACGCCTCCCTTACCTATCTGAAACAGCTGCCCGCACAGACACTCAAAATAGACAGAAGTTTTATCCGGGATATGCTGATAGACCCTGATGATTTAGCCATTTTGGAAGGTGTGATATCACTGGCGAACACCTTCAACCGCGAAGTGCTGGCAGAAGGGGTGGAAACGAAAGAGCAGGCTCAGATGCTAGTCTGGCTGGGCTGCGATCTTGGGCAAGGGTTCGGCATTGCCAAACCTATGATCAGGGAAGAGGTTATTGGCTGGGTAGATAACTGGCACCCCGACCCAAGTTGGTGTGAAGTGCCAACATTGAACGACGCGCTCCGCCCTGCAGTTGAGACAATGGCTCAAAACCGCTCGCGAATCGAGCGGCTTCGTCAGTACCTCAACCATAGTGAAGCAATTGACACCACTAGAGAAAAGCTATAAATCCTGTCAGTTAAACAAGAAGGTATAACCTACCCAGAGCGTTACCATCGACATCAGGCCTGCCACCACATCATCCAGCATAATGCCAAAGCCGCCATGAACTTGCTTATCCAGCCAGCTGATAGGCCAGGGTTTGACCATGTCAAAGAAACGGAAAATGATAAATCCAGCCAGCACAACCTGCCAATCAGTCACAGGGACAAGGAACATGGTGATCCAAAAGCCGACAAACTCATCCCAGACAATACTGCCATGGTCGTGTACGCCCATATCGCTGGAGGTACGTTCGCAAAGGTAAATCCCGACCAACGAACCCAACACAATAGCGATTGCCAATGCGATGGGAGACAAGCTCACAAGTAAATAATAAAACGGCACTGCAGCCAAGGTGCCCATGGTGCCGGGGATAATAGGAGAAAGGCCGGAGCCAAAGCCTGTTGCCAAAAGATGAACAGGATTGGAAAGACGAATTTTACTAATTGGATTATCCATACATCACTCGGAGAAATGATCCCAACCATTCAGGGACCAATCGACAGGTTTTCCCTGCCATTGCACGGTTATACCTTCACCATGGCGAACCTGACCGATACAGGTCACTGCGGTGTTGGTGTGTGCAAAAGCCGCATCCACCGCGCCACGATGGCTTTCAGGTACAGTAAAACAAAGCTCGTATTCTTCGCCACTGGTCAATGCGATTTTCCTTGCCGCTTCTTCACCGCCTGCAAATGCCACTAACTCTTCAGATACAGGAAGGGTTTCTGCATTAATAACAGCAGACACGCCGCTGGCTTTCAGGATGTGCTTAAGGTCCGCCACCAGACCATCAGAGATATCAAGCGCGGACGAAGCAATTTCACGAAGAGCCTGTCCAGCCAGTACTCTTGGCTCAGAATAATAGTGGCGATTCAGCAGAGTGTTTTCGGTGTCATTCTTAGGCGCGTTGCCATTCAAGATAACATCCAAACCTGCTGCGCTGTCGCCAAGGTTCCCCGTCACATACAACCAGTCCCCCGCTTTCGCACTATCACGACGAATGGCTTTACCCGCAGGAACAAAACCTTGAAGCGTCATCGTAATACTCAGGGGACCTTTGGTCGTGTCACCACCCACCAATTGGACTTGATAATACTCAGCAAGCTTGTAAAAACCGTCACAGAAGGCTGCAAGCCAAGTTTCATTCGGTTCTGGAAGTGTTAAAGCAAGAGAACACCATGCTGGCATAGCGCCCATGGCAGCGAGATCGCTTAAGTTGGAAGCCAACGCTTTGTGCGCGACTTTTACGGGATCAGCATCCGGGAGAAAATGGGTTCCTGCCACCAGTGTATCGGTCGTGACGACCAGTTGGCAGTTTTCCGGCACCGTGATGATAGCTGCATCATCCCCTATGCCTAAGTCCACATCGCGGCGCGTGACAGGCTGCGATTTAAAGTAACGGTTTATCAGGTCGAATTCGTTACCGGCCATCAGTCCTTTCCTAAGAAAAAGGCCAGCGTGGCTGGCCTTTGAAGTCTTAACTCGATATTACTTTTTACGCAGCGTCGGTACCGCTTTATCCAGCACACCGTTCACGAATTTGTGGCTGTCTTCCGCGCCAAAACGCTTCGCCAGCTCAATCGCTTCGTTAATAACTACTTTGTAAGGAACGTCTTCGCGTTTGCACAGTTCATACATAGCCAGACGAAGAAGTGCGTGTTCCATTTCGTCCAGATCCTGAATTGGACGAGACAGGTAAGGACGCATTTTGCTGTCCATTTCCTGATAATTCAGAACAACACCTGCCAGTAGATCACGGAAGTAATCTACGTCAGTTTCTGGTTGGCGAAGACGTGGTTCTTCCGCCTGATGCTCTTCTTCTTCATAGTTGTCTGCCGCAAGGAATTGAGCTTCGATATCAGCTACGTTGCCTTGCGTTAGTTGCCATGAGTAGATTGCTTGTAGTGCAAAATGGCGCGCGTTGCGCCGTGCGGCTGGTTTCACAGTAACCCCCGATTAGGATTCGATTTGGGACAGTACGTTTACCATTTCAAGCGCGCTTAGTGCAGCCTCTGCCCCTTTATTACCAGCCTTGGTACCCGCGCGTTCGATGGCTTGTTCAATGGTGTCTACAGTCAGCACGCCGAATGCAACAGGAGTATCAAACTCAAGCGCAACCTGTGCCAGACCTTTGTTACATTCTCCGGCCACATAGTCAAAGTGTGGCGTACCGCCTCGGATCACTGATCCCAGCGCGATAATAGCGTCGTAACGGCCGCTTTTTGCAACACGTTGCGCCACCAACGGCAACTCGTAAGCGCCTGGGCAACGTACTACAGTAATATTGTCTTCACTTACTTGGCCCTGACGCTTCAGCGCATCAATAGCACCATCCAGCAGGCTTTCGTTAATAAAGCTGTTGAAACGGGAGATAACGATAGCAACTTGAGCATTTGGTGCTGCGAATGCACCTTCGATTACCTTCATGGGCCTTCCTATGACTTATTTATCCGGATTGAGAAACCGCGGGATTCTATCACACTTTTCAGCAAAGCCGCCAGCGCTTATGCCGCTTGGGAATTTGCGTCCAATCCAGCCTGTTTCGGAATAAAAAAACGCAGCTTAAGCTGCGTTTTCTTTGTCAGCGTCGTTTCAGTTTAGTCAACGACATACTCGACCACTTTCAGACCAAAGCCTGAAAGTGCATGGTAACGTTTATTGGTTGAAGACAACAAACGCATGTCCGTCACACCCAAGTCCGCCAGAATTTGCGAGCCTACACCAACACGACGACTGGTACCCTGCCATTTGGCTGCTGCCGGTTTCTCGCCTTTGTCCTGAGCTTCAAAAGTCCGCACTTTGTTAATGATGGACTGAGAAGACTCTTCTTTGCCGAGAATCACAAGCACACCGCCATCAGCATTGATACGTTTCATTGCATCGCTGAGTGACCAGCTACGCTCTGCAGAACGGTCAGAATGCAGTAAATCGGTAAAGGTATCTTGGAGGTGCACGCGTACCAGCGTTGGCTGGTTGCTCACTTCTCCTTTACGCAGGGCATAATGCACCTGGCTGTCGATGGTGTCACGGTAAGTGATCAGGTCAAACTCACCATATTCCGTTGGCAGCTTACACTCAGCTACGCGCTCTATGGTGGTTTCGTTGTTGTTACGGTATTCAATCAGATCAGCGATGGTACCCAGTTTGATACCGTGCTTCTCACCGAATTTTTCCAGATCCGGACGGCGTGCCATGGTGCCGTCTTCATTGAGGATCTCAACAATCACACCTGCAGGAGAAAAACCCGCAAGACGCGCCAAATCACAACCTGCTTCAGTGTGACCCGCTCGGGTCAGTACACCTCCGTCTTGAGCCATCAACGGAAAGATATGTCCCGGCTGAACCAAATCTGCAGCAACTGCATTCGGTGCAACCGCCGCTTCGACCGTACGTGCACGATCAGCGGCAGAAATACCCGTTGTCACGCCCTCTGCTGCCTCAATAGAAACGGTAAAGGCAGTCGAAAACTGAGCGTTGTTGTCGCTGACCATCAGAGGCAAACCAAGGCGTTGGCAACGATCTTTAGTCATGGTAAGACAAATCAGACCGCGGCCATATGTCGCCATAAAGTTGATGGCTTCCGGCGTAATTTTTTCTGCTGCAATGATGAGGTCGCCTTCATTCTCGCGATCTTCATCGTCCATCAGGATAACCATTCTGCCCTGACGGATGTCTTCAATAATCTCTGCTGCGCTGCTGATTGGCATGGTTCTGTCCCTGTTCTTACCGGCAATCCGGTTCTGTTATCTCAAAAAGCCCGACTCAGCGAGCTTTGCCATGGTCAAACCGCCTGCACCACTTTGCTGTGCAGCACGGTCGCCCATCATTAATCGTTCAAGGTAGCGGGCAATCACGTCTACTTCGATGTTGACTTGGTATCCGACAGTGAAATCTTCGATCGTCGTTTCCAGAGCGGTATGCGGAACGATGGTAAGTTTGAATCGATTGCCATCCACTGTATTGATCGTCAAGCTGATACCATCAATCGTCACCGAGCCTTTCTCGGCCAGGTATTTGGCAAGCTCTGCTGGTGCTTCGAGCCAAAACTCAATCGCACGCCCTGTTTGAGTGCGTGAAACAACCGTCGCCACGCTGTCGACATGGCCGGAAACCATATGACCACCAAAACGCGTTGTAGGCAGCATGGCTTTTTCCAGGTTCACTTTCTGGCCCGCTTTATAGGTTGCAAAAGCAGTACGGTTAAGTGTCTCACCCGATAGGTCCGCCACATAACCCTTTCCGGTCAATTCGACCACGGTCAGACACACACCATTGGTGGCGATGCTGTCGCCCAGCTTCACGTCAGCCAGATCCAGCTTGCCACATTCCACGGTCAGCGAAATGTCACCACCTTTAGGGGTGATTTTCTGGATATGACCAACCGCTTCGATAATTCCTGTAAACATATAGATTCGCTTTGATTGTTACTTTGGCTGTGTTTTTTGCATGCGAAGACGCACATCATCGCCGATACAGGTCACGTCTGTCAGTTCGAAGGCTGGCACCTGACTCATACAGGTCATGCCCTGCAAGTTCACCAAAGCACGACTGTCGCTTCCCATTAGTTTAGGGGCCTGATAGATAATCAGCTCATCCACCAAGCCAGCCTTCAGAAGACTACCCGCCAGAGTCGCGCCCGCTTCCACCCAGATATGATTGATGCCATGAGATGCCAAGGCACGCAGAGCGCTATTAAGATCAAGCTGTCCCGCTTCTTTGGCGACGGTAAGCAGTTTTACCGTGTCATTACCTGAATCAGCTTGAGATGCAGTCACAATAATAACGTCACCTTCCAACGAGAAAAGATGGGCGTTATCACTCACCTTCCTTTGAGTATCCAGTATCACGCGTACCGGTTGTCGCAAGTCGTCTTGGGCATACTCCGCTTTAACGGCATCAGGCAGTTGTTCCCAACGCACGTTAAGAGACGGATTGTCGTCCAGTACCGTCTGACTGGTTGAGAGAATGGCACCTGCTTGAGCACGAAACACCTGCACATCGGCGCGGGCTTCATCCCCGGTGATCCATTTACTCTGACCATTTGCCAGCGCCGTGCGACCGTCAAGACTGGAGGCAAGCTTTAACTGTACAAACGGCAAACCAGTTTTCATTACTTTGATAAAACCGGGATTCAGTGCTTCAGCTTGTGCCTGCATTAAACCTACATCAACCTGAATACCCTCATCACGCATACGCTGTATACCGCGCCCTGCCACTTTTGGGTTTGGATCGACCATGGCACAAACGACACGGCTGACACCCGCAGCAATCAATGCATCAGCACAAGGAGGAGTGCGCCCGTAATGGGAGCATGGCTCAAGGGTGACATAGGCTGTGGCGCCTTTGGCGTTTTCACCTGCAGCACGAAGGGCGTGCACTTCTGCGTGCGGTTCACCGGCACGGAAGTGAAAACCTTCGCCGACAATGTCATCACCCTGAGTGACGACACAACCAACGCTAGGGTTAGGCGCGGTGGTATAGATGCCGCGTTTTGCCAGCTCGATGGCTCGCAGCATCATTTGAGAATCAAAAATTGAAAACATGTATCCGCTTATTTTTCCAGGCGGGCGATTTCTTCACCGAAGTCTCGGATATCTTCAAAGCTGTGGTACACAGACGCAAAGCGAATGTAAGCGACTTTATCGAGTTCTTTCAGCGCATCCATCACCAAATTGCCTACCAGCGTCGAAGACACTTCACGTTCGCCCGTTGCGCGAATCGTTGATTTGATGGTGTTAATAGACTTTTCGATATCGTCCGTGCTCACCGGGCGCTTTTCAAGAGCTCGCTGAATACCGCCACGCAATTTATCTTCGTTAAATGGCTCTCGGTTGCCATTGGTCTTGATGATACGCGGCATCACCAGCTCTGCAGTTTCAAACGTAGTATAACGTTCGTTACACGCCAAACACTGGCGACGACGACGCACCTGATGGCCGTCTGCGACCAGTCGTGAATCAATGACCTTGGTGTCATTCGCACCACAAAATGGACAGTGCATCTCGCCTCCTTAAACAATTGGTGAACAGTGTAACCGATTTGCAGACCTGAGAAAGCGCGAAAGTGGTGAAAACAGGCACAAAAAAAGCACCCGAAGGTGCTTTTTTCAATCAGATAACGTCTTATGCGTAAACTGGCAGACGTTTACAGATTTCCAGTACTTTCGCTTTCGTCGCTTCAATCACTTCCTGGCTTTCGATGTTGTCCAGAACATCACACATCCAGTTAGCCAATTCTTTCGCGTCATCTTGCGTGAAACCACGACGGGTGATCGCTGGAGAACCAACGCGGATACCAGAAGTCACGAATGGGCTACGTGGGTCGTTAGGAACACTGTTCTTGTTCACAGTGATGTTCGCGGCACCCAGTGCTGCGTCCGCTTCTTTACCCGTGATGTTCTTGTCGATCAGGTCAACCAGGAACAGGTGGTTTTCAGTACCGTTAGATACCACTTTGTAGCCACGCTCTTGGAACTGTGCAACCATCGCTTTAGCGTTGTCTACTACGCGCTGCTGGTACGCTTTGAACTCTGGTTCCATCGCTTCTTTGAACGCAACCGCTTTTGCAGCGATAACGTGCATCAGAGGACCACCCTGACCGCCAGGGAATACCGCTGAGTTCAGCTTCTTGTACATGTCTTCGCCTGCGTTAGACAGGATCAGACCGCCACGAGGACCCGCCAGCGTTTTGTGCGTAGTTGTGGTCACAATGTGTGCGTGTGGGATTGGCGTTGGGTATACACCCGCTGCAATCAGACCCGCTACGTGCGCCATGTCAACGAACAGGTAAGCACCTGCTTTGTCAGCGATTTCGCGCATGCGCGCCCAGTCAACGATTTGCGAGTACGCAGAGAAACCACCGATGATCATCTTAGGCTTGTGCTCAAGCGCCAGCGCTTCCATTTCGTCGTAGTTGATTTGGCCAGCTTCGTCGATACCGTAAGGAATCACGTTGTAGTGCTTACCAGAGAAGTTAACTGGTGAACCGTGAGTCAGGTGACCACCATGAGCCAGGCTCATGCCCAGAACGGTGTCGCCTGGGTTCAGCAGCGCCATGTAAACCGCGCTGTTTGCTTGAGAACCTGAGTGTGGCTGAACGTTCGCATACTCTGCACCGAACAACTCACACGCGCGGTCGATTGCCAGCGCTTCTGCTTTGTCTACGTACTCACAACCGCCGTAGTAGCGCTTGCCTGGGTAGCCTTCCGCATATTTGTTAGTCAGTTGGGAACCTTGCGCTTCCATAACGCGAGGGCTGGTGTAGTTCTCTGACGCGATGAGCTCGATGTGCTCTTCCTGACGTGCAGTTTCTTCCTGGATCGCGGCAAACAGCTCCGCATCGTAATCAGCGATGTTCATGTCACGCTTTAGCATCTGTATCTCCTGACTCAGATAGTTCCCTGGGTACCAAGTTGACCGGATAACTCGCCTAGGCAAATCATCGGGTCAACCTGGTTTGGGTTGATTTACACCAAATTAAAAACGCCAGTATCCATGCGGACGCAAACGTTTTCGTCATTGCATTCCTATTGGCTGCGATTCTACAAAATTTGTTGCGCAACAGGTAGTAGGAATCACATTTTTTTTGCCTGACTGAACATGGTCTTTTCTCATTCCAATCATGAATTGAATTCACATTGACCAATGTCACAGACTGTAAACCACAAATCTTTACACCTCGTAAGCTGCTGCTGACACAAGCGCTTACGCGAGTTTACCCCGACTCTTTCCTCCCTTATGCAATCTCATTAAGATGCCCTGCTTTTCATCTATTTACTGTGAAAGCGACACCGCGGAATGATTCCAGAGAGAATCAAACATCCCGGATTTTTGTGAGTACATTCTTGCGTCGTGAATCCCTTTAAAAACGACACATTTTTAGGAGTTATTGCGTTGAGTTATCAGCCCAAACATTCACAGTTTGAAGACATGATTGCCGTCCTGTCCGGTGCGTTCATTGTGGCGCAGGGTGTTTATTTCCTGCAGCAGGCAGGTTTGCTTACTGGCGGTACGACAGGTCTGGCACTTTTGATCACCCAGTTTACCGACCTCTCATTCGGTACCATTTACTTTCTGATGAACGTGCCTTTCTACATTATGGGATGGCAGCGTTTTGGTACCCAGTTTGCCCTTCGTAGTGTCTTTGCAGGTGGCATGGTGTCGTTAATCGTCGACCACATTTCACATGTATTTACTATTGGCTGGCTACAACCCCTGTATTGCGGTTTGATTGGCGGATTGCTAATGGGTGTGGGCATGTTGATGATCTTCCGCCATAACGCAAGTCTCGGGGGCTTCAATGTGCTGGCGCTTTACTGTCAGGACAAGTTCGGCGTTCGTGCGGGCAATGTACAGATGGCAATTGATATTGCCATCCTGCTTGCTTCATTTTTCTTTGTTTCGCCATGGCTGCTAGCGTGCTCTGTTGTTGGCGCTTTTGTTCTGAACCTGGTGCTGACTATGAACCACAGACCCGACCGTTACGTGGTCTGCTATTAAGTCAGGTAATCCAAACGAAAAAGCCTCCCGATTGGGAGGCTTTTAAACTTGGATGAGAGACGATTAAATCGCTTCTTCGTCTTCTTCACCAGTACGGATACGCACGACGCGCTCTACGTCAGTGACGAAGATCTTACCATCACCGATCTTGCCAGTTTGTGCTGTTTGCACAATGGTCTCAACGCACTGGTCTGCGGCATCAGCAGCCACGACGATTTCCAATTTTACTTTTGGCAGGAAGTCCACCATGTACTCCGCACCACGGTACAACTCGGTGTGACCTTTTTGGCGCCCGAAACCTTTAACTTCCGAAACTGTCATACCCGTAATACCGACTTCCGCCAGTGCTTCGCGCACGTCGTCAAGCTTGAACGGCTTGATAATCGCTTCAATTTTTTTCATGTCTCATTCCCTTAAATTCTGCATTGCGCAACATCACTAATTGTAACCCTACACTGTTCCGTTGGCGCGGTTTTCCTTAACAATTTCCCGTATTAAACCAGAGACTTCTTCCATGTCGTGGTTTTGGTCTCGCCACACGCAAAGGGTGGCTCATAGCCGGAGTTGGTCAACAGTGCCTGCATAGGTTTACGTCCGATCACCGCACCGCAGTCCACTTTTAACTCACATGCCACCGTTGCTGCATAAGCTTCCAATGCATTTAGCAAGTTTTTACCAATGCCTTGAAGGCGGCTCGCCTGATCGACTTCAAGCAGGGTCAAGGTCGCATCTTCCACCATGATGCCGTTATGGCGCTTTTCATGTTGAAGCACAGCCACAGCAACAGGTTCACCCTCTTTTTCGGCAACCAACATAGGGAGCTCTTTCGTCGATTCAGGATCGTTCAGTTTTGCCAGCGAGGGAAAACGGCACTGCAGGGATTCCGGCACCTGTCCGGATGGAATAAGCGTAAAGCTGATTGCACTGTCCATTGCATTTCTCTCCATAAAATTGCCGGAACACTTTACCCTTTCGCCGATACCGGATGCAATCGGATAAAAAAACCGCCACCAGAAGGTAGCGGCTTGTGTCACAAGTTTGGCGTTTAAAACGTCCTGAGTTAACCCAGCTTGACGCGCGCGTTGCGGAACATACGCATCCAAGGGCTATCTTCCCCCCAGTTATCTGGGTGCCATGAGTTCGCCACAGTCCGGAATACACGCTCAGGGTGCGGCATCATGATAGTCACACGACCGTCACGGGTGGTGAGGCCAGTGATACCGTTTGGAGAACCGTTCGGGTTGGCAGGGTAATCCTGCGTGACCTTGCCGAAGTTATCCAGATAACGCAGTGCGACCGTGCCTGATTGCTCAATCGCAGCCAGATGCTCTGCATCACGCACTTCCACACGGCCTTCGCCATGAGAAACCGCGATAGGCATGTGAGAGCCCGCCATACCGCTCAGGAACAGCGATGGGTTTTCCTGAACCTGAACCAAGCTGAAACGTGCTTCAAAACGCTCAGATTCGTTGCGGACGAAACGCGGCCACAAATCAGCACCTGGGATCAAATCGTGCAGGTTAGACAGCATCTGACAGCCGTTACACACGCCCAGAGCGAACGAGTCGCCACGGTGGAAGAAACGTTCGAATTGGTCGCGTGCCTGGTCGTTGAACAGGATAGATTTCGCCCAGCCTTCACCTGCACCCAGTACGTCACCGTAAGAGAAGCCACCACATGCCACCAGACCGTTGAACTCGTCCAGCGAGATATTGCCTGCCAACACGTCACTCATGTGAACGTCTTTAGCATCAAAGCCAGCACGGTCAAACGCCGCTGCCATTTCAACATGGGAGTTCACGCCCTGCTCACGCAAAATTGCCATTTGAGGACGTGCACCCGTTGCGATAAATGGTGCCGCGACATCTTCCTGAACATCGAAGGTCAGGTTAGCTGACAAGCCTGGGTCAGTAACGTCTTTCTTCGCATCAAATTCTTGCTGAGCACCGCGTGGGTTATCACGCATTGCCTGCATTTGGTAAGTGGTTTCCGCCCAAATGGTACGAAGCTCAGTGCGGTTCTGATCCAGCACCAATGCATCACTATTCCAGATACGAACAGCATCGTCTTCTGTCAGGGTACCAATCACATGGCTACAGGTTTCCAGACCGTATGCAGAAAGCGTCGACAGCACAGAATCCAGATCTTCGGTGCGAACCTGAACCACAGCGCCCAGTTCTTCGTTGAACAGCGCTGCCAGCTCATCGCTGCACTCGCCTTCAGCAGACAGGGTGTTGATATCCACTTCCACGCCAACGTGACCAGCAAACGCCATTTCCGCCAGCGTCACATAAAGGCCACCGTCACCACGGTCATGGTAAGCCAGCAATTTTTCGTCGCGAACCAGCGTTTGCATTGCATTGAAGAAGCCTTTCAGCAGCTCTGGGCTGTCAACATCAGCAGGCTTATCACCCAACTGTTTGTAAACCTGCGCAAGCGCGGTGGCACCCATGCGGTTCTGGCCTTGGCCAAGGTCGACAAGAACCAGTGCGCTGTCGCCTTTGTCAGTGCGAAGCTGAGGCGTGACTGTCTTGCGTACATCTTCGACACGACCGAACGCGGTAATGATAAGAGACAGTGGCGAAGTGTTTTCTTTCTGCTCACCGTTTTCGTCCCAGCGGGTCTTCATCGACATCGAGTCTTTACCCACAGGAATAGTCAGATCCAGAGCTGGACACAGCTCTTCACCCACCGCTTTCACTGCTTCATACAGACCAGCATCTTCTCCCGGGTGGCCCGCTGCTGCCATCCAGTTTGCAGACAGCTTGATGCGCTTCAGATCGCCGATGTCAGAACAGGCAATGTTAGTCAGGGACTCAGCGACTGCCAGACGCGCAGACGCAGCAAAGTCCAGCAGTGCAACCGGCGTGCGCTCACCCATCGACATGGCTTCACCGTGGTAAGTGTCGTAGCTTGCTGCCGTTACCGCACAGTTCGCCACAGGCACCTGCCAAGGACCGACCATTTGGTCACGCGCAACCAAACCGGTTACGGTGCGGTCACCGATGGTGATAAGGAAGGTTTTCTCTGCAACCGAAGGCAAACGCAACACACGCTGAGTAGCTTCTTCAATATTGATGCCGTCACGGGCAATTGTCTGACCTTCCACTTTCAGAGAGGCCACATCACGATGCATTTTCGGTGGCTTGCCAAGCAGAATGTCCATTGGCATGTCGATTGGTGTGTTGTCGAAGTGGCTGTCTTCCAGCGTCAGATGACGCTCTTCTGTCGCTTCACCTACCACTGCATATGGCGCGCGTTCGCGCTTACAGATGGCATCGAACACATCCATGTTTTCTGGCGCAACCGCCATCACATAACGTTCTTGAGATTCGTTACACCAGATTGCCAGTGGGCTCATACCCGGCTCGTCATTCGGTACGTCACGCAGTTGGAATTTACCGCCGCGCTCGCCGTCATCCACCAGCTCAGGCAAGGCATTCGAAATACCACCCGCGCCCACATCGTGGATAAAGGCAATTGGGTTTTGCTCGCCAAGCTGCCAACAGCGGTCAATCACTTCCTGACAGCGGCGTTCCATCTCAGGGTTTTCACGCTGAACAGAAGCAAAATCCAGATCTTCGGTCGACTGACCAGACGCCATTGAAGACGCGGCACCACCGCCCAAACCGATATTCATCGCAGGGCCGCCAAGAACAATAAGCTTCGCGCCAACTGGGATTTCTTTTTTCTGTACGTGCTGGTCACGGATGTTACCCATGCCGCCCGCAATCATGATTGGCTTGTGGTAACCACGTACTTCTTCACCGTTGTGCGAGGTCACCTTTTCCTCGTAAGTACGGAAGTAACCCAGCAGGTTCGGACGACCAAATTCGTTGTTAAATGCGGCGCCACCCAGAGGGCCTTCCAACATAATATCCAGCGCATTAACGATGCGGTTTGGCTTGCCGAAATCAGTTTCCCAAGGCTGCTCAAAGCCAGGGATACGCAGGTTTGATACCGTGAAGCCCACCAGACCCGCTTTTGGCTTACCACCGATACCGGTTGCGCCTTCATCACGGATTTCACCGCCAGAGCCGGTTGAAGCGCCAGGCCATGGAGAAATCGCCGTTGGGTGGTTGTGGGTTTCCACTTTCATCAGGATATGTGCGTCTTCCTGATGGTAATCATATTGGCGTGACTCTGGATTCGGGAAGAATCGACCCACATTAGAACCTGTCATCACAGCTGCGTTGTCTTTGTAAGCTGACAACACGTATTCACTGTTATGTTCAAACGTATTCTTGATCATCTTGAACAGGCTCTTTGGCTGTTCAACACCATCGATGGTCCAGTCCGCATTGAAAATCTTGTGACGACAATGCTCAGAGTTTGCCTGTGCAAACATCATGAGTTCGATGTCGTTCGGGTTACGACCCAGCTTGGTGAAGCTTGCCACCAAGTAATCAATTTCGTCTTCCGCCAACGCCAGACCCAACTCAACGTTGGCTTTTTCCAGTGCTTCGCGTCCGCCACCCAAGACATCTATTGCCGTCATTGGTGCAGGCGTTGCCGCTTGGAACAATGCAGAAGCTTCGTCGAACTGACCAAATACCACTTCCATCATACGATCGTGAAGCAGGCCAACCAGCGTTTTTTGCTGAGCTTCTGACAGTTCACCAGACAACTCAACATAGTAAGCTGTGCCACGCTCAAGACGTTTGATTTGGGCTAAGCCACAGTTGCGGGCAATGTCGGTAGCTTTAGAAGACCATGGGGAAATGGTGCCGGGGCGCGGTGTAACAAGGAAGAGGGTTCCTGTAGGCGCATGCTCTGCGATCGTTGGACCATAAGTAAGCAAGCGATCCAGTTTTTGCTTCTCGTCCTCACTCAAAGGCGCGCTGAGATCAGCAAAGTGGGTATACTCAGCATAGAGGCTGGTCACAGGCAAATCATTGGCTTTGCAGCTTTCCAGCAGTTTTTGGACTCGAAATTCGGACAGAGCGGGGGAACCACGCAAAATTTCCATGTGCGTACGTCTCTCGGTTAGCGGTGAATTAAAGTAATATTGACCTAACCCCATGATTTACATTGCGCAAATGAGATGGGAAAGCCATGTCGATACCACTTCTAAAGGCTTCGGGGCGGTATTATAGGGGAAAAAAGTGAGCGACGTAACACTTGACGCAACCGTTTGCGTAACTTTTTTTGACTGGCGTTTATTGTCACTATTCTGAGGATTCCCCAAGTAACGGTTGCAGCTTAACTTTCCGCATACGGCGAGCTTTGATATAACAGTCTTCAAACTTTAGAGGTAGGCATAACTTTTTGAACTCGAACGCTGTAAAACGAACCTATCAACTACTTACCGGTTTTTTCCTGATGCTTTTCCTCGCAGGCTGCGAGTGGAAGTATGATGACAGAACCGCGCTGGAAAAAATCCGCGACCGCGGCGTATTGCGCGTGGGCACGCTAAATAACCAGCTTTCTTACTACATTGGTCCCGATGGCCCAACCGGCCTCGACTATGAACTGGCCTCACAGTTTGCACAAAGCCTGGGCGTCAAACTTGAGATGCAACCAGCCTATACCCTGTCAGGTCTGTTCCCTGCCGTAGAGCGTGGTGATGTTGATATCATCGCAGCTGGCTTAACCATCACCAAAGACCGTCTGGAACATTTCCGCCCTGGGCCTGCTTATTACTATGTTAGTCAGCAGTTGGTATACAAAAACGGTCACTGGCGTCCGCGTAATCTGACCGAACTCAATAAAGACGGCGCGCGCGTTGCTGTGGTGGAAGGTTCAAGCCATGCTCTGACTCTTCAAGCCATTCAGCGTGAATACCCAGAACTTGTTTGGGAAAGCGTCAAAGACACTGACGACGATGAGCTGCTCAAACAAGTCGCTGACGGTAAGCTGGATTTTACCATTGCCGATTCCGTGGACATTGCACTCGTGCAACGTACCCACCCTTCCATCACTATCGCCTTGAGCCTGACAGAAGATGAACCTGTCGCCTGGTTTATGAAGAAGTCTCAGGATGACAGTGTTTACGCTTTGATGATTGAGTTTTTCGGTAAGAAGACCCAAAGCGGTGAATTGGCGGCACTCGAAGAAAAGTACTTCGGCCACGTCGACAGCTTTGACTTTGTTGATACCCGCGCCTTCTTGCGAGCCATTGACTCCAAACTGCCTGAATGGGAGCCGCTGTTTAAGAAATACGCTGATGAGTTTGACTGGCGTCTGCTGGCTGCACTTTCCTATCAGGAATCTCACTGGAATCCCCGCGCTGTATCACCAACAGGGGTGCGTGGCATGATGATGCTGACACTGCCGACAGCAAAATCAGTGGGTGTGAAGAACCGACTCGACCCAGAGCAAAGCATTCGCGGTGGTGCCGAGTACCTGCGTAAAATGCTACATCGCGTACCTGACAGCGTTAACGAGCACGAAAAAATTTGGTTTGCGCTCGCTTCCTACAACATTGGTTTCGGCCACATGATGGATGCGCGACGCCTGACCAAGGCGCAAGGTGGGAACCCAGATTCGTGGGCCGATGTTAAACAACGTCTACCTCTGTTGGCGAAGCGCCAGTATTACAAACAAACCCGCTATGGCTTTGCGCGTGGTTATGAGGCGCTAAGCTATGTGGAAAATATTCGTCGTTACTACCAGAGTATGGTTGGCTATGAGCAAGATAAAGCAGAAGCCATCACTAGTGATGCAGCCGACGATCTGGAAGGCTTGCAAACCATCAAAGTGGAAGACGTACCTGGCGAAGGTGTCAGTGAAGTGATTGATACGCTTGAATCGACACCCGTGGCAGATGAAGCAGAGAGTGCGGGAAAAACACCAGAAACTCAGGAAAAAGCCGACACGAAGAACTAGGTTTATCAGAGAATCATGCTGTCATCGTGCTTTAATAAAGGACGACTATAAATATCAATAAGCGCAGCGGGGCTGCGCTTATTTTTTCAAAAGGAACGTACGATGTTTGCCAAGAAAAGAAAGGCACAAGCTAACTTTTCCCGTAACTCCAGCGCGGCGTCGAACCGTCGTAAACGCCAACGCAATGTAGCACTGAAGAAGGTGCTATGGCGTCAACGCACGTTCGCGATACGCGAATTCGCCATGATGGACGAGAGTTTTTAATGTTCGTCAGAAGGGCTTTGCGCAGCTTTACGCGCTTCTTTTTCCGCTTTCTTTTCTGAGCGACGACGGCGGAAAAATGCCTGCAGTTGCTCGCGACATTCCTCTTCCAACACCCCACCCTGATACTGAACATGATGGTTAACGCCGTCATAACTCAGCAAGTTCATGACACTTCCCGCCGCACCAGTCTTGTAATCGGGCGCGCCAAACACCACTTTGCCAATCCGGCTATGCACCATGGCGGACGCACACATTGGGCAAGGCTCCAAGGTGACATAAAGCACCGCATCCAACAGGCGGTAGTTTTGCAATACTTTACCTGCCTGACGTAGCGCCATCATCTCCGCATGAGCGGTGGCATCATGTTGGCCAATCAAGCGATTCCAGCCTTCTCCAATGACCACACCTTCATGCACGACAACTGCACCGACGGGAACCTCACCTTCGGACTCTGCTTTGCCCGCCAGCTCCATCGCCCGGCGCATAAATTGCTGATCTATTTCGCTCTGTGTCACTGTGTACTTTAACCTTACTCTTGCTATGCGGCGGAGTATATCACCCTATAGGCGCTATTCCTTAGGCTGATTTGCCAGTTTGGCCGCCAGAAAGTCCACCAATAGCTTGACACGAAGGGGCTGCAGACGGCGGTGTGGGAAAAGTGCCCAAATCCCCTCCTCCAAATCCTCATAGGCATTCAGTATTTTGACGACCTCACCGGAGCCCAAAGCCTCCTGCAAGTAGTAATCCGGAAGCTGGATTAGCCCATTACCGCGAGTTGCAGCATCGAGCAACGCAATACCACTGTTACAACGAAGGTTTCCGCGCACCCTTACTGTACGTTCTTTTCCTTCCTCTCTAAAACGCCAATAGTCGTGTTGCCCACGCAGGCAATTGTGTTGTGCCAGTTCAGAAAGGGTGTGGGGGGTACCAAATTTGGAAAGGTAATCCGGAGAACCACAGACAATAAGACGACGAGTGGCAAGACGCTTGCACACCATGGAAGAATCGACCAATCGCCCCAGTCTCAATGCGACATCACAAGATGAATCGACAAGGTCTAGCGTCGCATTGGTCAAATCTACCTCTATCTGAATTTCAGGATAGGCATCCATAAAATCCAGTATCAATGGCATGACTACTTTTTCCCCATAAGTTACCGGAGCAGTCAATTTGATATGGCCGTTTGGTGTTTCGTGTAACTGGGTGACTGCACTCTCTGCTTCTTTTAACCCGTCAGCCAGCAACCGACAATGCTGATAATAGATATCGCCTTCTTCTGTGGTCGATACCTTTCGCGTTGTACGAAACAAAAGCCGGGTATTAAGGCGCTCCTCGAGCAAAGCCACCTGCCTGCTCACATGTGCCGTTGAAGCTCCGAGACGGCTGGCCGCTTTGGTAAAGCTTGCCGTTTCGACCACGGCCAAAAACTCTGAAACCCCTTGCCAATCTGACATTATTTCTCACCAGTAAAAGTTAATTGCAACTTAAGTGGATTATCACACGAATAGAAATAAATAGACTATCACTCAAATTCAGCGTGTCACAAAAGTGAACTCGCTCCACCAAGATATATCGCCTAGGGTTAGACGTTAAGGGACTAGCCCTTTACTAATGAGGATGCTTTCAATGGCAGAACAATTTATCAAATCACGCGCAGCAATTGCCTGGGAAGCCGGCAAACCACTTAGCATTGAAGAAGTGGATGTCATGCTGCCAAAAGCGGGCGAAGTACTGGTGCGTATTATCGCAACTGGCGTTTGCCACACCGATGCATTTACCCTGTCAGGTGATGACCCAGAAGGTATTTTCCCTGCAATTCTGGGCCATGAAGGTGGCGGTATTGTTGAACAAGTGGGTGAAGGTGTCACCAGCGTTCAAGTGGGTGATCATGTTATTCCCCTTTACACCCCAGAATGTGGCGAATGTAAGTTCTGTAAATCAGGTAAAACCAACCTGTGTCAGAAAATCCGTGAGACTCAAGGCAAAGGCCTGATGCCAGACGGCACCACCCGCTTTTACAAAGATGGTCAGCCAATCTACCACTACATGGGCTGCTCAACTTTCTCCGAGTACACAGTGTTGCCTGAGATTTCTCTGGCCAAAGTGAACAAAGATGCGCCGCTAGAGGAAGTATGTCTTCTCGGCTGTGGTGTGACCACCGGTATGGGCGCAGTGCTCAACACCGCTAAGGTCCAAAAAGGCGACACTGTGGCTGTGTTTGGTCTGGGTGGCATCGGTCTTTCAGCCATCATTGGCGCAGCAATGGCAGGTGCAAGCCGCATCATTGGTGTCGACATCAATGAGAGCAAGTTCGAGCTGGCTCAAAAGCTGGGAGCGACTGAGTGCATCAACCCAAGCAAGTACGACAAACCCATTCAGGACGTCATTGTTGAACTGACCGATGGCGGTGTGGATTATTCATTCGAATGTATCGGTAACGTTAATGTCATGCGTTCAGCACTCGAGTGCTGCCATAAAGGCTGGGGCGAGTCTGTCATCATCGGTGTTGCCGGTGCTGGTCAGGAAATCTCTACCCGTCCATTCCAACTGGTTACCGGTCGCGTATGGCGTGGTTCTGCATTCGGTGGTGTGAAAGGCCGTTCAGAGCTACCAGAGATCGTAGAGCGTTACATGGCGGGTGAATTCGCTTTGGATGACTTCATCACTCATACCATGGGTCTTGAAGGCATCAACGAAGCATTTGATCTGATGCACGAAGGTAAAAGCATCCGTACTGTTATTCACTACGACAAGTAAGCGCCGTTAAGTTAAAACCCCACGCAGGCGGCAGCTAACCGCCTGCTTTGGAGTCCTAAATGAGTCTTGAAAATATCAGCAGCAACCGCAGTTTTGGCGGCTGGCATAAGCAGTACACTCACACCTCGCGAACTGTTCATAGCAATATGCGTTTCGCCATTTTCTTGCCACCTCAAGCGTCAGAATCAAATCGTGTGCCGGTACTCTACTGGTTGTCAGGACTGACCTGCAGTGACGAAAACTTTATGCAGAAAGCCGGCGCACATCGTGTCGCTGCTGAGCTGGGTATTGCTATCGTTGCCCCTGACACCAGCCCACGTGGCGACAACATTCCTGATGACCCTGAAGGCGCGTACGATTTTGGTATCGGTGCTGGCTTCTACCTGAATGCTACCGAAGCACCATGGAACCGTTTCTACCATATGTACGATTACGTGGTGAAAGAACTTCCAGCCATTATTGAAGCACACTTCCCAGTCAGCGATGTGAAGGCTATTTCCGGCCATAGCATGGGTGGCCACGGTGCACTGACCATTGCGTTGAAAAACAGTGATGACTACCGTTCAGTCTCTGCCTTCAGCCCAATTGTGAATCCAGCTGCTGTCCCTTGGGGAGAAAAAGCCTTTACCAATTATTTAGGTGAAGATCGCCAAACTTGGCTGGAATACGACAGTTGCGCCTTAATCAAAAAAGCCGAGAAACACTTACCGATGCTGATTGATCAAGGTGATGGTGATCAGTTCCTGCATGAACAGCTGAAACCAGGCAACCTACTGCAAGCTGCAGAAGAAGCTGGTTATCCGCTGGAGCTTCGAATGCAGGAAGGCTACGACCACAGCTACTACTTCATTTCGAGCTTTATCGAAGATCATCTCCGGTTCCATGGAGAGCATTTGAAGTAATGCTTCAAACAACAAAAAACCCGGCCAAAGCCGGGTTTTTCTTTTCTTGCTGCGCCTGATCAGAAGCCCAGAGGAATGTTGAAGCTGAAGAACACAATCAGCAAGGTTGTCCATACGGTCAGGAATGCTGCTGAGTATGGCACCATCATCGCAATCACATCACCAAACGTCAGATCAGATTTGTACTTACGCATGAAGGCCAGAATCACACCTGCATAGGTCATCATTGGCGTGATGATGTTAGTCGACGAATCTGCTACGCGGTATGCGGCCGCCACCAGATCAGGCGTCATATTCGGGTTAACCTGATACAGCATAGGAACGAAAATTGGCCCCAGCAGCATCCACTTCGAAGTCAAGCCACCAACAAACAGGTTGATAATTGCAGTGGTAAGAATGAAGCCAATGATGAGCAGGATTGGGAAGTTTTCCAGACCCAGTGAAGACAAGGTGGTCGCACCTAGGTAAGTGATGTAAACACCCAAGCCTGAGTAACTCAGTACCGCCAGGAAGTTATGGCTGAAGAAAGTCAAAACCAGAACATAACCAAAGGTGTTCATCTGCTTCACCATGGCATTCACTACGTCTTGTAAAGACTTGAACTTGCCCGTGCTGTAACCAAAGCAAATACCCGTTACCGCAAACACCATCGCAATCAGCAGGATCACGTTGTTCATGTAAGGAGTGACTGTGCGGCCTGCCTCATTGGTGTATGGCGCAAGTGGACCCATTGCCAGCGCGACAATCGCAGCCAGAGAAGCAATCAGGCCGAGACCTGCAGCGCGCAGACCCTTTTGCTCGCTCTCGCTGACAGAGAAATCGCTCTGATCCAAGTCTTCAGGTAGCGTGTACTCCATCTTTTCCAAGCGAGGTGCGACAAAGCGTTTGGTGACCCAAGCACCCAGAATCGCCAGCATGAAGGTGGAAACAAAGATGAAGAAATAGTGCATGGTCGCAGGGTTTAGCACTTCACCTGCTGCGGTCTCAAAAGGCACGCCTTGAGATTCTGCAAACACACGTGCATTCAGACCAATAATGACGTCAACCGGGGTTGCAGGAATCAGGTTTGCACTAAAGCCCGCCGAAACACCTGCGAACGCAGCTGCCATACCGATCAGTGGGTTTTTACCCACACCTGCATACAACATACCCGCCAGAGGGATCAGTACCAGGTAGCCCGCATCCGTCGCGATGGAGCTCATGATACCCAGGAATACCAGCAGCATCGGCAGCCACTTCTCATTCAGGCGAAGGCCAACACGCTTAATCACTGCACCCAGAAGGCCAGAATTCTCAGCAATACCTACACCCAGCATCACCACAAGAATGACACCGAGTACGCCATGACCGAACGAAAGCCAGTTTTCAAGGATTGCATTGTCAAACATCCAGCGAACGTTTTCTGTTGCCAGCATGCTCTTCACAGTGTGACTGACAGGGTTACCATCTGCCCCTGTGGTTTGGAATTCCATTCCGCCGATCAAACCTGTAATGGCCAATGCAGCCACAAAAAGGAACATAAAAATGATCACCGGATCGGGGATTTTTTTACCTACGCGTTCAATAAACGCAATCGCGCCATTCTGTTGCGGCGCTCCTTGTGAAGCTTGACTCATGCCATACCACCTTTTCGATGAGTTCTAACCTTGATTGACCATTCGCCGAAACGAGCATGCGATGAAATCAGGTATATCCGTTACTTTTGCCGCAAGAACTTAGCAGATGCCACTTTTGGAGTAAAACTCCAATAAATGAGATTAAAAAGGGGATAATGCCAAATCAACATTAAGAGTCAGGGCTTATCACAGATTGAAGACAGCACTGCAGATAATAGTGTGAGATAACGCAAACATCCCAGAAGATATATCTTTTATACAAAATCTCAAAAACACATTAATGTATAGATGTATGTTTTGACAATGTTGCGATAATGTAGCACGTATTATTGGAGAAGAATTCAAACGCAAGAAAAAGCCCTGCACGGTGGCAGGGCTTGGATAACAACAGTTTGCTATTACATCTGGTAGGTGTAAGGCGCTTGGATGCCCAGAGGGATGCCCAGAGCCCAGTAAGCCAGAAGGAAGATTGACCAACCGATCAGCATCGCAATGGAGTAAGGCATCATCATTGAAGCCAATGTGCCGATACCTGTGCTCTTCACATAACGTTGGCAGTAAACCACCACCAGTGGGAAGAACACCATCAGTGGAGAAATGATGTTAGATACGGAGTCACCTACGCGGTAAGCCGCCTGAGACAGCTCAGGAGAAATACCCAGCGCCATCAGCATTGGTACAAGGATTGGACCAATCAGCGCCCATTTTGCCGAAGCAGAACCGATCAGCAGGTTCACACACGCGGTCAACAGAATCATACCGATGATGGTCAGCTGACCCGGCATGTTCAGCGCTTTCAGGAATGCCGCGCCTTCCAATGCCAGTAAGGTGCCGATGTTCGACTGGCTGAATGCTGCCAGGAACTGCGCACAGAAGAATGACATCACCAAATATGCGCCCATGGTCGCCATGGTATCGCTCATTGCTTTAATGATATCGCCTTGCGTTTTGAAGGTACCTGCCACGCGACCATAAACCACACCTGGAATCACAAACAGGATAAAGATCAGCGGTACGATAGATTTCATCAGCGGCGCAGAGAA
Organism: Grimontia sp. SpTr1; assembly: GCF_947387585.1. Lineage (NCBI taxonomy): Bacteria > Pseudomonadati > Pseudomonadota > Gammaproteobacteria > Vibrionales > Vibrionaceae > Grimontia > Grimontia sp. SpTr1. The sequence goes on along the minus strand of NZ_CANDOD010000008.1, from coordinate 133,992 downwards.
CGCAGTCAGTTCGCCTTCAGGGGAACGCAGTGCTGAGGTTTCAGGGATAAGTGCAATCACCAGCAGAACGATACCTGCCAGCATTGCAAAACCTGCACGGTTGAACGCTTTACTTTCAATAGCGGTGAAGCTGCCCAGATCCGGTGCTTTTTCTGCATCTTCATCAATTGGCAATTTGTTCAGGCGTGGCTCGATGATTTTTTCAGTAACATACCAGCCGATAGCCACAATCAGGAAAGAAGAAAGGCCAGTGAAATACAGGTTCGCCAGTGGGTTCACCACGTAGTCTTTATCCAGAACCTGCGCTGCAGATTGGGTAAAGCCCGCCAACAGAGGGTCAATACCCGCTGGAATGAAGTTGGCTGAGAAACCGCCCGACACACCGGCAAACGCCGCAGCAATACCCACCAGCGGGTGACGACCCGCGGCGTGGAAGATGATGCCGCCCAAAGGAATAACCAGAACGTAACCCGCATCTGCTGCCGTGTGCGACACAATCGCCACCAGAATCAGCGCTGGCGTCAGCAGCTTCTTAGGTGTCACGTTCAGCATTTTTTTCAGGCCAGTGGTGATAAAGCCAGATGCATCCGCGACGCCCACACCCAGCATGGCTACAAGCACAATACCCATAGGTGCAAAGCTGGTGAACGTGGTCACCATGTTCGCGAGGAAGCTTGCAAGCGCTTCGCCTGTCAGAAGGTTATTAATCTCTACAGCCTGGCCGGTAACAGGGTGGATCAGGCCGAAATCAACCTGAGAAAGAACGGCGGACAGGCCCCATACGATTAAAAGTCCATAGAAGAACAGAAGTGCAGGATCAGGGATTTTGTTACCCGCCCTTTCAATCCAGTTCAGGAACTTTTCCATACCGCCACTTGGCGCGTCTGGAGTATTGCTCATGGCATGGTTACTCATTTAAAGCTCCGAGTTTTTACAGTGTGTGTTTGCATCGTAAGGAGCGGATTCTTTGATGAATTCGCAACGACGTCATAATTATTCAACAGCACAAAATACACGTAACCAACCAAATTGATAGTGACTAATCTCAATTAAAATTACGGTTTTAGCACATAAATTCAATTACCACACAAGCAATAAACACAAAGCAAACAAAGACAATCCAAATTCACAACAACCACACTAAAGTGGCTACTTTTGGCGTGAAATGGTGAGTATCAGCCACCCTGAGAGCGGAAGACGTATCGCAGGTGAGAGAGAAAGAAAAAGGCACGCTATGCGTGCCTTTTGAATGACTGGATTTGAAGGGGAATTATTCCCACTCGATGGTTGCAGGTGGCTTACCAGATACGTCGTAAACCACGCGGCTGATACCGTCAACTTCGTTGATGATGCGGTTTGAAACGCGGCCCAGGAAGTCGTATGGCAGGTGCGCCCAGTGTGCGGTCATGAAGTCGATGGTTTCTACTGCACGCAGTGAGACAACCCAATCGTATTTACGGCCGTCACCCATTACGCCTACTGAGCGTACTGGCAAGAACACGGTAAATGCCTGAGAAACCTTGTTGTAAAGATCGGCTTTGTGCAGTTCTTCGATGAAGATAGCATCCGCACGGCGCAGCAGGTCACAGTACTCTTTCTTCACTTCACCCAGCACGCGTACACCCAGACCTGGACCTGGGAACGGGTGACGGTAAAGCATGTTGTACGGCAGACCCAGCTCCAGACCAATCTTACGCACTTCGTCTTTGAACAGCTCTTTCAGCGGCTCAACCAGACCCATTTCCATGTCATCCGGCAAACCACCTACGTTGTGGTGAGATTTGATAACGTGCGCTTTACCGGTCTTAGAAGCAGCAGACTCGATCACATCTGGGTAGATAGTGCCTTGCGCCAGCCATTTCGCGTTCTTCAGCTTCTTCGATTCTTCATCGAATACGTCTACGAACACGTGACCAATCTTCTTACGTTTTGCTTCTGGATCCGCAATACCTTCCAGCGCTGACAGGAAGCGGTCTTCCGCATCAACGTGAACAATGTTCAGGCCGAAGTGGTCACCGAACATTTCCATAACCTGCTCTGCTTCGTTCAAGCGCAGCAGACCGTTGTCTACGAATACACAGGTCAGCTTGTCACCGATCGCGCGGTGGATAAGCATAGCAACAACAGAAGAGTCCACGCCGCCTGACAGGCCAAGGATCACTTCGTCATCACCCACTTGTTCTTTGATGCGCGCAATCGCATCTTCGATGATAGATGCTGGCGTCCATAGCTTTTCACAGCCACAGATATCCATCACGAAGCGCTCAAGCATGCGGTGACCCTGACGGGTGTGCGTCACTTCAGGGTGGAACTGAACGCCGTAGAAACGCTTCTCTTCGTTTGCCATTGCTGCAAACGGACAAGTATCAGTCGACGCAACTTTCTCAAAGTCAGATGGAATTTCTACCACTTTGTCGCCGTGGCTCATCCATACATCCAGAACGCCTTTGCCCGCTTCATTGATGGCATCTTCGATACCTTCAAACAGGCTACCTGGGTTGTCCAGCGTCACTTTCGCGTAACCGAACTCACGCTCGTTTGAGCCTGAAACTTTACCGCCAAGTTGCTCAGACATGGTTTGCATGCCGTAGCACACGCCCAGTACTGGAACGCCCGCGTTAAACACATATTCTGGCGCACGTGGTGAACCGTCTTCGGTCACGCTCTCCGGGCCACCGGAAAGAATGATGCCGTTCGGGTTGAAGTCACGGATATCCTGCTCTTCAACATCCCAACCCCACAGCTCACAGTAAACACCGATTTCACGGATGCGACGCGCAATCAACTGGGTGTACTGAGAACCAAAGTCGAGGATCAGAATACGTTGGTCATGAATATTTTGGGTCATTTCAGCTTGTCTCAAAAAGTCATCGATACAGGGGACTTCCGTCCCCATGTTATAAATTTCGGCTTTAACTTACGGGCGTGAATTACTGGCCAGTACGGTAGTTTGGTGCTTCTTTAGTGATGGTCACATCGTGTGCGTGCGATTCCGTCATACCAGCGCCAGTGATGCGAACGAACTCTGCTTTAGTGCGCAGGTCTTCAACCGTCGCGGAGCCAGTCAGACCCATGCACGAGCGCAGGCCACCCATTTGCTGGTGAATGATTTCTTTCAGACGGCCTTTGTATGCCACGCGACCTTCGATACCTTCTGGTACCAGCTTGTCCGCTGCGTTATCGCTCTGGAAATAACGGTCAGAAGAACCTTTAGACATCGCACCCAGCGAGCCCATACCACGGTAAGATTTGTAAGCACGGCCTTGGTATAGTTCAACTTCACCTGGAGATTCTTCCGTACCTGCCAGCATGGAGCCAACCATCACACAAGATGCGCCTGCAACCAGTGCTTTACACAGGTCACCAGAGAAGCGGATACCGCCATCAGCGATACATGGCACGCCATATTGCTCTGCCACTTCTACTGCGTCTGAAATCGCAGTGATTTGCGGAACACCCACACCGGTAACAATACGGGTTGTACAGATTGAGCCTGGGCCGATACCCACTTTCACTGCATCTACACCCGCTTCAATCAGGGCTTTTGCACCTGCGCCAGTTGCGACGTTACCGCCAATGATTTGCAATTCAGGGAATTTTTCACGGGTTTCACGAATGCGTTGAAGCACGCCTTCAGAGTGACCATGAGAAGAGTCGATAAGCAGCACGTCAACGCCTGCTTCAACCAGTGCAGCAACACGTTCTTCGTTACCTGCACCTGCGCCAACCGCAGCACCAACACGCAGACGGCCTTGCTCGTCTTTACATGCGTTTGGTTTGCGCTCAGCTTTTTGGAAATCTTTTGCAGTGATCATGCCCGCGATGTGGTGATCGTCATTAACCACCAGGATTTTTTCTACGCGGTGTTTTTGCATCAGCTTTTGAACTTCTTCTGGGCTTGCACCCTCTTTCACTGTCGCCAGACGCTCTTTCGGTGTCATGGCTTCTGACACTTTCAGGCTCAGGTCAGTCACGAAACGAACGTCACGGCCAGTGATGATACCCACCAGCTCATTGGCTTCGGTTACTACCGGGAAACCGGCAAAGCCATGAGTTTCAGTCAATGATTTTACATCAGCAATGGTTTGATCAGGCGTCACTGTGACTGGATTTGAAACCACACCGGCTTCGAAGATCTTCACCAAGCGAACTTGTTCCGCTTGTTGCTCAATAGACATGTTTTTATGGATAAAACCGATGCCACCTTCCTGAGCAAGCGCAATTGCGAGGCGCGCTTCGGTCACTGTGTCCATCGCCGCTGAGATCAGTGGGATGTTCAGAGAGATTTTTTTCGTCAGTTGAGTGCGCAAGTCGGCAGTGTTCGGAAGAACTGTGGAGTGTGCTGGAACCAGCAGTACATCGTCAAAAGTAAGGGCTTCTTTAGCTATTCGTAACATTGCAATATCTCACGCCAATATAATATGAGGGAGTTCAAAATATTGCCGCCGCATTATACTGACGGCGCAAACGTTTGGCTACAGATTTTTACGAAAACGTTTGGCTTTCAGATTTCGCCTCTTTAACATGGCTTCATCTTGCTGAAAACAAAGACGCATTCCGCTATGAATCTCACCAACAACAATATCTATACCGTCTCCAGATTAAACGCTGAAGTACGTTTATTGCTCGAAAACGAAATGGGCATTGTTTGGCTGGTTGGCGAGATTTCAAACCTCACCATGGCAACATCTGGTCACTGGTATTTCACCCTGAAAGACCGTCAGGCTCAGGTCAAATGCGCCATGTTCAAAGGCAATAACCGACGGGTGACATTTAAACCTGCCAACGGAAATCAGGTGTTGGTGCGTGCAAGGCTTTCTTTGTATGAGCCCCGCGGTGACTACCAAATCATTGTCGAAAGCATGCAGCCCGAAGGTGACGGCCTGCTTCAACAACAATTTGAAAAACTGAAAATGCAGCTTTCCGCAGAAGGTCTGTTTGCTGCCAGTCTGAAAAAAACACTCCCAGAACAACCCAAGCGGGTTGGCGTGATCACTTCCAGCACCGGCGCGGCGCTGCATGATATTTTGCATGTATTGAAACGCCGCGATCCTAGCTTGCCTGTGGTGATTTATCCCACCCAAGTGCAGGGCAAAGATGCTGCGATTCAAATAGCGCAGGCTATTGGACGTGCCAACAGCCGCAATGAATGTGATGTGCTGATCGTTGGCCGTGGTGGTGGTTCGCTGGAAGACTTGTGGTGTTTCAACGAGGAAATTGTTGCCCGTACCATTGCCGCCAGCTCCATCCCGATCGTCAGTGCAGTTGGCCATGAAGTTGATGTTACCATCGCGGATTTCGTCGCCGATGTCCGTGCCCCTACCCCGTCAGCAGCAGCAGAGCTTGTCAGCCGAGATACCTCGGTACGTGATCAGCAACTCTTGCAGCGTACTGATCGCCTCGCACACGCTTTCAGCCGTCATTTAAGCCGCTCTCAGGAATGGCTGACACGCTTGCAACACCGATTGGCGATGCAGCACCCCAAAGCGCAGCTTCAACAACAGTCTCAGCAGTTTGATGAGCTTGAAAGGCGTCTTCACCAATCCATGCGCTATACACTTCAAACGGAAGCACAGCGCCTGGATAGAGCAGCGCAAAAGCTTGAGCGATACTCACCCGCGAACCAGATTCCTGGCCAGAAAGCGCAACTGGGCTATGTGGAGCAGCGTCTTATTGAGGCCATGCGCCGCCAACTCCGACAACAACAACATGCACTGGCACTGCAGATGGAAACACTGGATGCGGTGAGCCCACTGGCAACACTCGCACGCGGTTATTCGATCACCCGAAACGATAAAGGCGAAGTGATTCGTTCAGCATCGTCGCTTAAATCTGGCGATCAGATCAGGTCAACGTTTGGAGATGGAGAGATCCAATCTACAGTGAACTAGAAAGGATCTTTAACCAGAAAGGTGAAATGGTGTCTCAGGACACCGTTTTTTGTTCTTCAAAAACGATTCTCGCGCTCGACTTCGATTTCAGCTCGTTGCAGCTATTGCAAAAATAGCTGGTCGTCCCACAAGCCTGAAGCTTTTCCAATAGCGCATCGCAACTGGCACAAAAAGCCTGTTTTACAAAACTTTTCTCGCAGGTTTCACAACAGTAAGTGCCGTTGTCCCACACCAAGTCACTCTCGCATTCAGGACAATGATTTCCCATTCAGGTTTCCTTAGCTTTTCACTTCGCAGTTTTTTGGTCAAAGGATGCACAAAGATCCTTTTGCCGTTATTCTAACCCTTAGATGCTGGCAAAACGAGCAGCCTAGTGCTGGATCCTATAAAGATCGTCAGATCGCAGCGATTATGGGATCCGATCAGCGATCACCCCCTAAAAAAATATTTATCAATACAACCCCCGAAAGCATAAGTTACATGTTCTGTATATGGATTTTTAAAAGGATAAAATATCGAGCTGAAAATTAAAAACCATCAGTTTCGATATTTTATAAATTATAGCTGCCATAGTAGCCGTGTAATAATTCGCCTTTCCTTCCTAGAACGATATTTCACGCCTAATTGCTTATTTTTTGTGACGAAGATCATCTAAATTTCCTCATTCGACGGTCAGATCAGACTGAATTAGCGTTCAATCAGCCCAATCTGATAGCCCTTATCGAGGCTAACAGCTCAAATTACGGGCGGGAAACACGGAAAGATGACACTTTTGTCTAAATTACATGGGCTGTCATTCAACCTTCATCTATCCAGATGCAATCCGTTTTTTACGGGCGTAAAAAAGCCGACCTTTAGGTCGGCTCTTGGTATTTAGTGGCAGAGAGTTACTTTTTGCCGCGGGTTTTCACCATGTCCATCAGACGCTTACGTTGACGCGCCTGAGAAATGGTTAGCTTCTCTTTCTTACCTTCAAACGGGTTCTCGCTGTTCTGGAACTGAATACGGATAGGTGTACCCATGATTTCCAGAGACTTACGGTAGTAGTTCATCAGGTAACGCTTGTACGAATCAGGCAGTTCTTTCACCAGGTTTCCGTGAATAACGAAAATCGGTGGGTTGTAACCACCCGCATGTGCATACTTCAGCTTCACGCGACGGCCACGGATCATAGGTGGCTGGTGATCATCCTGAGCCATGCTCATGATGCGGGTCAGCATCGCGGTGCTGATTCGCTTGGTCGCAGACTCATATGCTTCCTGAATCGACTCAAACAGGTGACCCACACCTGTACCATGCAATGCAGAGATAAAGTGAATACGGGCGAAATCAACAAAGCCAAGACGACGGTCAAGCTCTGACTTCACGCGCTCTTTCACATCGCTGTCCAGACCATCCCACTTGTTTACAGCGATGACGATCGAACGACCTGCGTTCAATGCAAAGCCCAACAAGCTCAAATCCTGATCCGAAATGTTCTCGCGCGCGTCAATAACCAGCAGCACAACGTTCGAGTCTTCGATCGCCTTCAGTGTCTGGATAACAGAGAACTTCTCAACTTTCTCGTTAACACGCTTACGTCGGCGAACACCTGCGGTATCAATGATCACGTACTCACGGCCGTCACGCTCCATTGGAATGTAGATGGAATCGCGCGTTGTGCCCGGCATGTCGTAAACTACGACGCGGTCTTCGCCAAGGATACGGTTAGTCAGGGTCGATTTACCCACGTTTGGACGACCGATGATACCGAATTTGATTGGCAGGTTACGCAGACGCTCCAATGCAGATTCTGCATCTTCTTCGGTCAGATCTTTATCTTCGTCTTCGGCATCTTGTTCGCCCGTCAGGTCGACCAAACCTTCTTCACCTTCTTCGCTCGCGAGCTCTTCTGCGAACGGCTTCAGTGCGCGATCGATCAAAGCGAGTACACCACGACCATGTGCGGCTGCAATCTGGTACATGTCTGGCATGCCCAACTGCCAAAACTCCGCACTTGCTGCGTCTGCATCAATGCCATCAACTTTGTTGACGACAAGGAAGGTTTTCTTTTCACGGCTACGCAGGTGGTGCGCAATTGCTTCATCGGCAACGGTCAGACCCGCACGGCCATCAACCATAAACAGCACAACATCGGCTTCTTCAATCGCTGCCAGTGACTGCTCAGCCATCTTGGTTTCTACACCCTCTTCGGTACCGTCGATACCACCGGTGTCCACCACGATGAACTCATGCTCACCCAGCATAGCTTTTCCGTACTTACGATCCCTGGTCAAACCCGGAAAATCGGCAACGAGCGCATCGCGCGTCCTTGTTAGCCGGTTAAAGAGTGTCGACTTCCCCACATTAGGACGCCCTACCAGGGCTACTACAGGAATCATACTGACCTCTTAAAATCTCAAATTCATTAATAACAGCGGCTCCTGACCGGTCAGGATCAGGAGCCGAATAATTGATAAGCAACTGTATTTACTGTACTTGCTTCTTACTTATTGTGCCATCACGGGTTGTGACGATATAACCGCCATCTACGTTTAATGGGCTCACCGCAAAACCGCTGTCATCCAGTTGCTGCTGCGCCACAAACTCACCAGAGTTCGGGTCCATCCAATGCAGATAGCCTTCTGCATCACCCACTACAACGTAACCGGAAATAGCCACTGGTGCCGTCAACTGACGGTACTCCAAATCGCGGTTCTGCCAAAGCTCAGTGCCACTGCGCGCATCTACTGCCACCACATGATCTTTGTCAGTGATAAGAAACAGATAGCTTCCCGCCACCAAAAAGTCAGTCGATGAACTGTAAGTGCGTTTCCACGCAGGGCGACCTGAACGCAGGTCAATCGCAACCAATTGGCCATTGTAACCCACCGCGTAAAGCAGTGCGCCGTCAATCACAGGTGTCGCATCAACATCAACCAAGCGGTCGATTTCAGTGGCACCTTTCGGGCTCGCAATCGGCTGTTGCCAGATGATGTTGCCATTCTCAACGAATGCAGCACCCAGACGCCCGTTTGCCATGCCCCAGAACACACCACCTGACGTTGATACCGGAGAGCTGTCTCCACGCAATGTCAGGTTTGGCACGTCACTGGAAATACGCCAACGTTCTTCACCGGATTCTGCATCAAATGCAGCCAGTTCACCACGGCTGGTGTTAACAATCACCAGACTTTCATCTGCCAAAGGCTTAGAAAGGATTTCGCCGCCTGCGTTGCTACGCCAAACGGTTTCTCCGGTTTCTTCATCCAATGCAATCAACGCACCAGTTTCGGTCCCCAAGTAGATCTTACTGTAAGAGGCCGTCAGACCTCCGGAGATCAGTGCGGCAGAATCTTCACCCAGATCGACACTCCAAAGGGTCGAACCGGTTTCAGTGTCCATGGCTTTAACCACACCTTGGCGATCAGCCGCAAACACTTTGCCATAAGCCTGTACAGGAGACAGGTTGCTGAAATAATTTCCAACACCGTTACCTACACTGGACTTCCAAACCTGACTCGGGGTGAATTCGCTCTCAACCACTGGCACGGGTGCCATCTGGATGGAATCTTCCTCACCCGCACAGCCAATCAGCAGTGTTCCCAGCAAGGCAACTGCACCAACACGTTTCCATCCCTTACGCATCATACTCAGACCTTATTGAGACAGGTTGTCCAGTTTCATCTGAACAACTGGGTTGGTCGCTGCTGCAATGGAAGCTGCATAAGCAGAACGCGCTGCGGCTGTATCGCCTTTACGCAGCTCGATATCGCCGCGAAGTTCTTCAACCTGTGCTTTCCAGCTTTCCGCCGTTACACTGTTCAGTTGTGTCAGTGCAGCGTCGTAGTTACCCTGCTCTGCTTCAACACGTGCTAAACGAACTGTCGCCAGTGTTTTCAGTGTTTCGTCTTTTGAGGACTGCACTTTACGCAGTTGCTCGGCCGCTTTGGTCAGATCGCCTGCATCAACAAACGACTTCGCCAATTGCAGCTCAAGCAGGGTCGCGTAAGAGCCTTCATTATCACCGATGAAAGCTGTCGCTTTCTCTTCCGCCTGCGCATCGCCTGCAACCAGTGCGCTTACTACTTGTGTATACGCTTCTGATGCCTGCTCACGGCTGGTTTCCATTTCCGATTGGTAATAACGCCATCCATAAAGGCCGCCCAAACCGATTACTGCGCCGAGGACAACGGCTTTGCCGTTATCCCGCCACCACTTTTTAATCGCTTCAACTTGTTGTTCTTCTGTGGTGTAGACGTCCACGTTTTGTCCTCTCTTAAACTCGTTGAGCCAGTTTATCGGCTACTTCATCCTGAGAAATGGTCAGCTGTTCGCCGCCTTTAAGATCTTTGAAGGTTACTTGGTTGTTAGCGACTTCATCTTCGCCAAGTACCAGAGCCACCGACGCACCAACTTTGTCAGCGCGTTTGAATTGCTTCTTAAAGTTACCGCCGCCAAAGTGGGTCATCACGCGCAGACCAGGAACCTGCTCACGCAGTTTCTCAGCCAGTTGCATGCCCGCTACCAGCGTGCCTTCGCCTGCAGTGACCATGTATACGTCAACCGCAGCTCGGGTATCATCAAGTTCCAGCGTTTCCATCAGAAGCACCAGACGCTCAACGCCCATTGCAAAACCGACTGCCGGGGTAGCTTTACCGCCCAGTTGCTCAACCAGACCGTCGTAGCGGCCACCGCCACAAACTGTACCTTGAGAGCCCAGGCTTTCAGTGATCCACTCGAAAACGGTACGGTTGTAATAGTCCAGACCGCGAACCAGTTTCTCGTTTACCGTGTATTGGATACCTGCTGCGTCCAACAGTTCACAAAGACCTGCAAAATGTTGTTTTGATTCTTCATCCAGATACTCCGAAAGCTTCGGTGCATCGGTCAATACCGCTTGGATATCCGCATTCTTGGTATCCAGCACTCGCAGTGGATTGGTATGCATGCGGCGTTTGCAATCTTCATCCAAGATCGCTTCATGCTGCATCAAGAATTCCACTAGCGCTTCACGATAATTCGCACGTGCTTCCAACGAACCGATAGAGTTCAGTTCCAGACGCACATGTTCATGGATGCCCAGCTTACGCCAAAGGCGTGCAGTCATCATGATAAGTTCAGCGTCAACATCAGGGCCGTTCAGGCCAAACACTTCCACGCCAAACTGGTGGAACTGACGGTAACGGCCTTTCTGTGGACGCTCATGACGGAACATTGGACCAACGTACCACAGACGTTGCTCCTGGTTGTAAAGCAAACCGTTCTCGATACCGGCGCGCACACAGCCCGCTGTGCCTTCAGGACGCAAAGTCAGGCTGTCGCCGTTGCGGTCCTCGAAGGTGTACATTTCTTTCTCAACCACGTCGGTCACTTCACCAATGGCGCGGCTGAATAGATGAGTCATTTCCACGATCGGCATGCGCACTTCGCTGTAACCGTATGCGCTGATAACGTCTTTAACAGTGCCTTCGACTTTTTGCCAAAGTGGAGACTGTGTTGGGAGGCAGTCGTTCATGCCTCGGATTGCTTGAATAGTTTTTGCCACGTTAACTCTCGTAACCGATCTGTTTGTTCTAGCTGTAAGTGAGCGCGCTGCGCTTACTCTTGTGTGTTCACGTCGATGCGGTTGTTTTCATCCAACATTGACGCTTTCGCCCGGATCTTCGCTTCCAGCTGATCGATCAGGTTGTCATTTTCAAAACGTTCTTTCTGGCGTTTGCCATCATCGTAATACGCGCTGCGTTTGTTACCACCAGCCACACCGATGTGTGATACTTCAGCTTCACCCGGCCCGTTAACCACACAGCCAATCACTGAAACGTCCATAGGCACAACAACATCTTCCAGACGCTGTTCCAGTGCGTTTACGGTACCAATCACATCAAACTCCTGACGGGAGCATGTTGGGCAGGCAATAAAATTCACACCGCGTGAACGGATACGCAGTGATTTTAAAATATCGAAACCGACTTTGATTTCTTCTACTGGATCAGCCGCCAATGAGATACGCAGGGTATCACCAATGCCTTCACTTAGCAGCATGCCAAGGCCAACTGCAGATTTCACTGAACCTGCACGCGCACCACCTGCCTCGGTAATACCAAGGTGCAGAGGTTGATCAATGCGTTTTGCCAGTTGACGGTAAGATTCAACGGCCAGGAATACATCAGACGCCTTCACACTCACTTTAAACTGGTCAAAGTTGAGGCGATCCAGAATATCAACATGGCGCATCGCCGATTCCACCAGTGCTTCTGGTGTCGGCTCGCCATATTTTTCTTGAATATCACGCTCCAGCGAACCACCGTTCACGCCAATACGGATCGGAATGTTCTTGTCACGCGCTGCGTCAACCACAGAGCGGATACGTTGTTCGTTACCAATATTGCCAGGGTTAATACGAAGACAATCAACGCCATATTCTGCCACCTTGAGGGCAATACGGTAGTCAAAGTGAATATCAGCAACCAATGGGATGGAGCACTGCTGTTTGATCAGTTTGAACGCTTCGGCGGCGTCCATGGTCGGCACAGAAACGCGCACGATGTCTGCACCCACTTTTTCCAGTGCTTTGATCTGAGCAACCGTCGCTTCCACGTCGGTTGTGCGGGTGTTCGTCATTGATTGAACTGCGATCGGAGCGCCATCGCCAATTGGCACATCGCCCACATAAATACGCGTAGACGGACGACGTTTAATAGGAGATTCGGTATGCATTAGGTGTACTCTGGATTACTTTGGAAGGCTCAAACGCGCTACCCGTCCTGATGGGTAGCCACTCAGATCAACGTTCTCGCCATTGTAGGCAAGACTCACAGCAGCTGGTGCACCCAGCACCAACTTAAACGGTGTATCACCGGATAGTTCAACGGTTTCGCCTGCAGATTTTATCCCTGTCAGCAGACGTTTGCCACTGGCATCGCGGATATCCACCCAACAATCGCCATTAAAGGATAAAGATAAAGTCGGCTCCGTCACCACCGGGGTCGAAACAGTTTCTTCAACCTGTTCTGGCGCTTCAACCACTGTTGAAGTTTCAGCGACTTCTTGCGGTGCAGATTCTTGCCCAACTGGGGACTCGGTCTCGACTTCAGGCACAACCTCGGTGACTGTCTCTTCTGCCACGGTATTGTTGTCTTCTGCTTCTATTAGAGCAGGAGCGATACTTTCGGTCACATCCTGAACCTGCTGATTTTCCAAACCTTCGCTTAGGTCAGCGGCTGCAGGTGTTTCTTCTGTGATAGAGGCGAGAAGGTTGGTCCCTTCCGGTAGTGAGAGTAGAGGATCGTTTTGTTGGTTCTGCCACCACCAAAACGCTGTCAAACCCACAGCCACAGCCAAAATAACCCAGGTCAGACTCATGACGCGGCTATCGTCTTTGTCACGACGGGTCTTTCGCGAGAAGCTTTGCATCTTCTGCACGTTATCTTCTGCTTCGGGTGCAGGCTTAAATGTGTGCAGGAGTTGGTCAGCGTTTACGCCGACCAGCTTGGCATATGAACGAATATAACCACGTGTAAACGTGGTTATCTGTTTTTCATCGCAGCAGTTTTCTTCCAGGTCTTGAATAACGGAAACACGAAGTCTCAGGCGGTCAGCCACATCCTGAGCGGATAGCCCCATCGCCTCTCGGGCTTGTCGCAAAACCGTTCCCGGATGTGTCGACTCAACCTCAAACTGCTGTTCTTCGTTTTGTTCAGTATTCATTCGTCAGGTACTGTCTAAATTCTTTTGATTCGGGAAATTTGTCAGCCAGCAGGCTCGCGTAACGTTCCGCTTCCTTTGGCCGTCCGGCTTTGTTCTCCAGGTCATTCATTATTAACAGCGTCGCAGGCTGATAGCCATAGCGTTTGTGAAAATGGAAAAGACGTATTCTCGCTTCATTCAGCTCATCGTCTTCCACTTCCATACGGGCGAGTTTTACGGAAGATAAAGGCCTGTTCGGCTCATGGTCAATAGCTTTGGCGAACCATACTTTCGCGTTACCCCTGTTCCCCTCTTTCATTGCGCAAAGAGCAGCGTTTTCGTAACTACCGGATAACTTGTAATAGTATGGTTGGTCAATCGCCCTCGCAAACGCCCGCTGCGCTTCGTCGTATCGTTCCTGTCGACATAAAAAGACGCCGTAATTGTTCTGAACGTCACCATTTTGTGGTGAATGACGTAACGCTGTTTTGTACTGTTGTTCAGCTTGGTCGTACTCGCCAACTTCCTGAAGATAGTAGGCGAAGGAAATGAGTGAGCGATAATAAGTGGGTGCAAACTGCACCGCCGTTTCAAGATTTTGCCTCGCTCGCTCCCATTGTCCTGCCTTCAAATAGGCAAGACCAAGCGAAATTCTGGACTCAGCTGCGTCAATGCTATCAAACTTCGCGGTATTTTGCTTCTCTGTTACTGTGACACAACCAGCTAATAATCCCATCAATAACAGAGCGCTAAGCGTCCTTGCCATTATCCCATCCTAATCAGTCTGACAAATCAGACTGATTTCACTGGGATTTGCTCCTCAACATTCAGTCTGCTTTGCGTGCGTTTGGTTCGGTCTATCACATCGCCGACGAGCTGACCGCACGCCGCATCAATGTCATCACCACGGGTTTTACGAACGATAACCGTGTAGTCGTATTGCATCAGTGTTTTCTGGAAACGATCGATGCGTGAGTTACTCGGTTTCTTATATGGTGACCCAGGATAAGGGTTAAAAGGAATCAGGTTTATCTTCGCAGGCGTATCTTTTAACAGCTCTGCGAGTTGGCGCGCATGCTCCATATCATCATTGACGTGATCGAGGAGAATATACTCTACGGTGACACGGCCACGGTTCGCATTTGACGACGCAATATAACGACGTACAGACGCTAAAAACGTTTCAATATCATAGCGATCGTTGATTGGCATGATTTGGCTGCGTAGCTCATCAGTCGGCGCGTGAAGAGAAATCGCCAGAGCGACATCAATCTTACCTGCCATCTGATCCAGACCGGAAACCACACCGGAAGTTGATACAGTGACACGGCGTTTTGACAAACCGTAGGCCAGATCATCCAGCATCAGATTCAGCGCTGGGATCAGGTTCTTCATATTCAGAAGAGGCTCACCCATACCCATCATGACCACGTTGGTAATTGGACGACGGCCAGTTTCTTTTTCCACGCCGATTTCTTTAGCTGCACGCCAAACCTGTCCGATGATTTCAGACACTTTGAGGTTACGGTTAAAGCCTTGTTGGGCAGTAGAACAGAATTTACAGTCGAGCGCACAGCCTACCTGGGAAGACACGCACAAGGTTGCACGGTCATCTTCAGGGATATAAACGGTTTCAACGTCCTGATTACCAACACGCATTGCCCATTTGATGGTGCCATCAGAAGAATATTGAGCAGTGCTAACTTCTGGCGCACGGATTTCGCAACGCGCATTCAGTTTTTCACGAAGCTTTTTGTTGATGTTGTTCATCTGATCAAAATCATCAACACCGAAATGGTACATCCACTTCATGATCTGATCGGCACGGAACGCCTTTTCGCCTAACTCTTCGGCGAAAAACGCACGTAGCGCCTGTCGATCGAAATCCAGCAGATTGATTTTTTCTGTTGTCATCAGATTGCCTCGTGAACAATAAATCAGTAACCACATCAGCCACTCAACATTGGCTGATAAATGGCGGTTCGCCTTAAATCAAGGCGCGAAATTGTACAGCCTTTGTGATCGGGATTCCACCTGTTACTTATAGGCTTATTCTAGTGTGTAAATCTGCCAGAAACGAAAAAGGAGAGCCAAAGCTCTCCTTTTGTCTTATCCATGAAGCGATTACAGAATACGAGGACAAATCTCATCAGCGGCGAAAAAGTAAGCAATTTCTCGCTCTGCCGAAGTCGGGCTGTCAGAGCCGTGTACTGAGTTAAAACGCATGCTCTCAGCAAAGTCTGCACGCAGTGTGCCGCAGGCCGCTTCTTCTGGGTTGGTCTTACCCATCAGTTCACGGTAACGCGCAATCGCGTCTTCGCCTTCGAGAACCTGCACGGTCACCGGACCAGAAGTCATGAACTCAACCAAACCGTCGTAAAATGGCTTACCTTCATGCTCGGCATAAAAACCTTGTGCCTGTTCTTTTGTCAGGTGAAGCATTTTTGCTGCGACAATTTGCAGACCAGCCGCTTCAATACGCTGATAAATAGCGCCAATCAGATTACGTTTTACTGCGTCGGGCTTAACGATTGAAAAAGTGCGCTCAATAGTCATTCTATCTTCCTTTTATTTTTCTACAGATACGCGAGCATTGCTCTGTTATCTGTTTGTATTCACAAAGGTAGCCTACCAGAGCGCAATGCCAGACCCTACCCTGACATTGCGGAAGCGTTAACTGTGTTGATAAAACACCTAACTTTTGTAGCGATTACTGGCTTGACTCATTCATCAGAATACGAGCCAGCGTTTTAACGCCCATACCCGTTGCACCTACAGACCACTTATCGCTTGGTGTTTTGCGGTAAGTCCCGGAGCAATCCAGGTGAACCCAGCCTTCTTTGTAGTTGTCGACAAAGTAGGAAAGGAAAGCTGCCGCCGTGCTCGCACCCGGTGAGTATTGACCTGCGCCAACGTTTGCAAGATCGGCAAAGTTAGATGGCAGCATCTGACGGTGGAACTCAGCCAGTGGCAACTGCCACATGCCTTCGTTTTCCGCTTCTGCCGCTGACAGACAGCGTTGAGAGAGCGCCTTATCAAAGCTAAACAGTGCATGGTAGTCATTGCCTAGCGCTGCCTTTGCAGCACCGGTCAAAGTAGCACAATCGATGGTCAGAGCTGGGGTAAATTTGTTCGCGTAAAGCAGGCCATCCGCCATCACCAAGCGCCCTTCGGCATCTGAATTCAGTACTTCAACGGTCACGCCGTTTTTGTACGTGATGATGTCACCCAGCTTGTAGGCGTTGCTGGAAATCATGTTCTCTGCACAGCAAAGAATCAATTTCACACGCTTGTTGAGGCCTTGAGCGACTGCCAGTCCCAGACCACCGGTCGCCATCGCTGCGCCGCCCATGTCTGCTTTCATTGAGTCCATGAACGCCGACTGTTTAATGCTGTAGCCGCCTGAGTCGAAAGTAATACCTTTACCGATAATACAGGCGAACACTTCAGCGTCTTTGTCGCCGGTTGGGTTGTAATCAAGCTGAAGCATCGCCGGCTTACGCGCTGAACCACGACCTACGGTGTGGGTACCCACCCAGCCTTGCTCGAGCAGATCAGCACCGGAAACAATTTTGTAGCTGACATGTTCAGGATTTGGCGCCTGAGATTTGATGAATTCACCGGCGCGGACAGCCAGTTGTTGCGGACCGACTTCTTCTGCAGTTTCATTGATAATTTGACGTACCCAATCGGTCGCGACAATGCGATCATTCAGCACTTTCTGAGCAGCGTCTTCCAACTCTGCATCGAAATCGAAACCAGGCTTAGGACCACGCAGCCCCTGATAGAATGCCCACGCGGTTTCCAAATCCCAGCTATCACCAACCAGAGAAACTTTGCGAATACCCTGCATATCCAGCTTACGAGCAGCTTGCTGAACCGACGTGAGTTTATCGTCACCTGAGGCGTGAACCACTGCGCCTTGCTGATTAAAAGAAACCAGTGCATTCGCACCCCAAGTCTCACCCGCAGCTTCGTGTGATAGCGTGATACGCATTTTGTCAGTCATGCTGAACTCCTTTTTCCTGTTACCCCGCACATCGTTGCGGAGCATTAAATTTGGGCTGATTTTTCTTTTTAGAGTACGCCATCTTTATGACGTTTTATCAGAAGTGCCCCAAATCGTCTGTTCATAAAGGTTCCAGCTCAATTTGGGGATAAAACAAAGCGGGCATCATGCCCGCTTGGATAGTCTCAATCTGCCTGCTTTACTGGCGTAAAACAAGGTCTTTAATCCATTTCTTCCATCCAGCACAGGATGATCGCCTCTAGGATCTTCTCATTCGAGCGATTTGGGTCGTCTGAGAAGTCTTCAAGCTCCGTCACCCAACGGTGCAGGTCAGTAAAACGCACCGTTTTCGGATCAGTATCAGGGAATTGTTCTACCAGCTCAATCGCGATATCACGCGAATCGGTCCATGTCAGGCTCATAGTTTTTGCTCCCTTATCAGATTAGTGATTTTCTGCAGCGTGGTTTAGGGTATAACGCGGAATTTCTACCACCAGATCTTCATCAGCCACTTTTGCCTGACAGCCCAAGCGTGACTCAGGCTCCAGACCCCATGCTTTATCCAGCATGTCGTCTTCCAGCTCATCGCTTTCATCCAGAGAATCAAATCCTTCGCGGATGACTACGTGGCAGGTCGTACAAGCGCACGACTTTTCACAGGCATGTTCAATCGCAATACCGTTACGCAGTGCAACGTCCAGCACAGTGTCACCGGTCTTTGCTTCCAACACCGCGCCTTCTGGGCAGAGATCCTGGTGTGGCAGAACAACAATCTTTGGCATGTTTAAACCTCGTCAATGGAATGGCCAGCCAGTGCTTCACGGATGGATTTGTCCATACGACGTGAGGCAAACTCCTGACTCGCTTTATCTGTATCTTTGATACCTTGTTCAATAGCTGCGGCATCGTCACCGTTGCGGAGCGCAATCAGCGCTTCAATCGCTTTCACCAGCGCTTGCTGCTCTTCGTCTGACAGCAGCGCTTCGCCGTCTGCTTGCATCGCAACCAGCAGACCTTCAATCACACGATCGGCTTCAACGCGTTGCTCCGCCAGGTAACGGGCGTCTTTGTCGTCCTGCGCATGAGTGAACGATGACTTGATCATATCGGCAATTTCGGTATCGCTCAGGCCGTAAGACGGTTTCACCTGAATCGATGCCTGCACTTCGGTGCTCTTTTCCATCGCTGTAACAGATAGAAGACCATCAGCGTCAACCTGGTAAGTCACGCGAATGTGCGCTGCGCCTGCAGCCATTGGTGGGATGCCTTTGAGGGTGAAATCCGCCAATGAACGACAGTCATCCACCATTTCGCGCTCGCCCTGAACCACGTGCACTTTCATGCCCGTCTGGCCATCTTTGAAGGTGGTGAACTCTTGCGCACGAGCAACAGGGATAGTGGTATTGCGTGGAATGATTTTCTCGACCAGACCGCCCATGGTTTCAATACCCAAAGACAGCGGAATCACGTCCAGCAACAGCATTTCACCATCCGGCTTATTACCTACCAAAATGTCGGCCTGTGTCGCTGCACCGATGGCAACAACTTTATCCGGATCAATGCTGGTCAGCGGTGTGCGGCCGAAGAACTCGCCAACTTTTTCGCGAACCAGTGGTACGCGGGTAGAACCCCCCACCATCACCACTTCCAGCACTTCTTCAGCGGAAACGCCAGCATCTTTCAGTGCGCGACGACAAGACAACAGGGTTTTCTTTATCAGCGCGCCAATCAGATCGTCGAACTGTTCGCGGCTCAGTGTGCCTTTCCAGCCAAGCACATCGATATCTGCGGCATCGCTTGCGCTCAAAGCAACTTTTGCGCTGTTAGCGGCATTCATCAAGCGCGCACGGTCATCGCCGGAAAGCGCACCAAATCCTGCCTGCTCGGAGATCCAGTCTGCGACAAGGTGATCAAAGTCATCACCGCCCAGCGCTGAATCACCGCCTGTAGCCAGCACTTCAAACACACCTTTTGAAAGGCGGAGAATAGAGATATCAAACGTACCGCCGCCTAGATCGTAGACAGCAATAACACCTTCCTGACCGGAATCCAGACCGTAAGCGATCGCAGCTGCGGTTGGTTCGTTCAGGAGACGAAGTACCTTTAGGCCAGCAAATTTAGCGGCATCTTTGGTCCCCGCGCGCTGCGCATCGTCAAAGTAAGCTGGAACCGTGATGACCACACCTTCCAACTCGCCGCCCAGTGCTGCTTCTGCACGTGCATTGACGGCACGTAGGATATCCGCAGAAACTTCAATTGGGTTTTTCTTGCCTGCACGGGTGTTGATCAGTGGTAAACCATTGTCAGATGCAGACAGTTCATAAGGAAGGTTGGGATAACGCGATTGAACGTCCGCCAATGAGCGGCCCATCATGCGTTTGACGGAAGAAACCGTGTTTGCGCTGTCGGTTTCTGACATCGCTTTTGCTGCATATCCCACCGTTACGTCATCACCGTAGTGAACCACAGAAGGGATCAGCGCTCGACCACCAAGGTCATTAAGGGTGCTCGCAGTGCCGCTTCGGACTGAAGCAACGAGAGTATTGGTAGTCCCTAGGTCAATACCCACCGCAAGCTTGTGCTCGTGCGGTGCAGCACTCTGACCAGGTTCTGCAATTTGTAACAGTGCCATAGTGGTTCCTGTAGCCTGATCAGCGTGCTGGATTAACCCAGCAGCCGATCTTCGATTCGTTCGATTTCTTGCTTGAGTTTGACTAAGAACTTCAGCTTGCGAACGCTTATCGCCGCATCCTGCCACTGCTCGCCATTTAGTTGTTCTTTCAATTCGGCAAGCATGGCTTTGTGGAGTTTCTCCACGCCTTGTTCAAAGTCGAACAACAATACATCCGGCTCATCGCTGTCTGCAATCTCTTCCAGCTCTTCTCTCAACTCCATTTGCTGCATCAAGAATTCTGGATCTTGCATCGTCTGCTGCTCATCGCGCAATTCTACGCCATTGAGAGAGAGAAGGTATTCGGCACGACGCACCGGATCACTCAGCGTTTGATAAGCATCATTAATTTGCGCGGCTTTCTGCACAGCAAGCAGGCGTTCCTGCTCAGATGCAGTGGCAAATTTGTCCGGATGGAAACGTCGTTGAAGTTCGCGAAACTGCGAAGAAAGAGAGCTACCATCCAGCTCGAACTGCGATGATAGCCCAAATAGTTCGAAATGATTCATATCATCTCACGAGTTAAACGTTAAAGCTTTCGCCGCAACCACACTCGCTGCTTACGTTGGGGTTGTTGAATTGGAAGCCTTCATTAAGGCCTTCTTTGGTGAAATCAAGTTCAGTACCATCTAAGTACAAGAGACTTTTACTATCGACGATCACTTTGACGCCGTATTGTTCAAAGTCGAACACCTGATCTTCTTCTTGAAGTTCATCAACAAATTCCAGTACATAAGCCATTCCCGAACAGCCTGACGTGCGAACACCCAAGCGAAGGCCGATGCCTTTTCCGCGGTTTTCCAAGAAGGTGCGGACGCGTAATGCCGCCGCGTCAGTCATAGTAATGGCCATATGTACAACAACCCTTTAAATCGTATTAAGCTTCGTGTTTTTTCTTATAGTCGCTTACTGCTGCTTTGATAGCATCTTCCGCGAGGATTGAGCAGTGAACCTTCACAGGAGGAAGTTCCAGCTCTTCTGCAATTTCAGCATTCTTGATAGCTGCTGCTTCGTCCAAAGACTTGCCTTTCACCCACTCAGTGACCAGTGAGCTTGACGCAATCGCTGAACCACAGCCGTAGGTTTTGAACTTCGCATCTTCAATGATGCCTTGCTCATTTACCTTGATTTGCAGTTTCATCACGTCACCACACGCTGGTGCGCCAACCATGCCGCTACCTACGTTTGGATCGTTTTTGTCAAAAGCACCCACGTTACGTGGATTTTCATAATGATCGATTACTTTTTCGCTGTAAGCCATGATCTTATCCTCAAAACCCTGAGACCGCTTAGTGGTGTGCCCACTCAACAGTGCTTAAATCAATACCTTCTTTGTACATGTCCCACAGTGGCGACATTTCGCGCAGCTTGGTGACCGCTTTGCGTACTTGCTCAACCGCGTAGTCTACTTCTTCTTCAGTAGTAAAACGGCCAAACGAGAAGCGGATAGAGCTGTGTGCCAGTTCGTCATCCAGACCCAGCGCACGAAGTACATACGAAGGTTCCAGGCTTGCAGATGTACATGCAGAGCCGGAAGAAACCGCTAAATCTTTCAATGCCATCAACAGTGATTCACCTTCAACGAAAGCAAAGCTCACGTTCAGGTTTGACGCGACGCGCTGCTCAAGGTCGCCGTTTACATAAACCGCTTCCAGATCTTTTACGCCATCGTAGAAGCGATTACGTAGTGCCAGCGAGTGCGCCATGTCTTGCTCAAGTTCTTCTTTCGCAATACGGAACGCTTCACCCATACCCACGATTTGGTGAGTTGGCAATGTACCAGAGCGGAAACCGCGCTCATGACCACCGCCGTGCATTTGAGCTTCGAGGCGGATACGTGGCTTACGACGAACGTACAGAGCACCGATACCTTTCGGGCCGTATGCCTTGTGCGCACTCATTGAAATCAGATCAACTTTGATTTCCTGAGTGTCCAGCGGCAGTTTACCGATAGATTGCGCCGCATCAACGTGGAAGACCACCTTACGTTCACGACATAGTTCGCCGATCGCTGCAATGTCTTGAACCACGCCGATTTCGTTATTTACATGCATGATAGAAACAAGAATGGTGTCTTCGCGGATGGCGTCAGCCAGCTTGTTTAGATCGACGATACCGTTTGATTCGGGCTCGAGGTAAGTCACTTCAAAACCTTCACGCTCCAGCTGACGGCATGGGTCCAGTACAGCTTTGTGCTCAGTTTTGCAGGTGATGATGTGCTTGCCTTTCTTACCGTAGAAATGCGCTACACCTTTAATTGCCAGGTTGTCAGATTCTGTTGCACCAGAAGTGAACACGATCTCACGTGGGTCCGCGTTTAGGTAGTTGGCGATGTTTTCACGGGCAGTATCCACTGCCTCTTCCGCCTGCCAGCCGAAACGGTGCGAACGGGATGCAGGGTTACCAAAACAACCGTCAAGGGTCAGGTACTGCATCATCTTTTCAGCAACACGCGGATCCACTGGGCATGTCGCTGAATAGTCAAAATAGATTGGCAATTTCATTTGTGTCTCCAAGTACTCCGGCACTACTAATTACGAGCGAAAATTCACACCCAAAGTGGTGGCTGGCTTTTCACTGCCACTGGAGTTTAAACCATGTCTAACAATTGTTGAGGACTCAAGTGAGGAGTCCTGACGATCCGCGACATGCTTGACTTCGTTGTCTTGCATGAGTTCGCCGAGCGTAATGTCATTCAAAAAGCTGCTGATACGGGAGCTAAGGTCACGCCATAGCGTGTGCGTCAGGCATCGTGTTCCGCCTTGGCAATCGCCTTTGCCCTGACACTTGGTCGCATCGACCGATTCATCAACAGCGGCAATCACCATGCCGACTGCAATTTCATTTGCATTCACGCCGAGTCGATAACCGCCACCTGGACCACGTACACTGGACACCAGGCCTGCTTTACGAAGGCGAGAGAAAAGTTGCTCCAGATATGACAGAGAGATCCCTTGACGCTCTGAAATATCAGCTAGAGGCACAGGCCCCATCTCGGAGTGCAGCGCGACATCGAGCATCGCAGTAACGGCATATCTGCCTTTCGAAGTCAGTCTCATAACATCCTACCTGTGAGCGAGTAATGCACTGAGTCTGACATACCCGACTAAAAGGGTCAAGTATTTAACCTACTAATTTAGTCAGGCTTTTAGCCGCAATTTTAAAGCGGTTATTTTTGCTTCTCTTTGTGGTGTTTTTCAACCGAAGAGAGCACACCACGAAGAATATTCAGTTCCTGACTTTCTGGTCTTGCGCGGTTAAACAAACGACGCAGTTTAGTCATCACCATGCCCGGGTGGGATTTATTGATGAAGCCAGTGGTATCCAGAACCTGTTCAAGGTGAGCGTAAAAACGCTCCAAGTCTTCAGCCAGCGGGTAAGGCTGCTCTTTCACTTCCCCTTTGTATGCCTGACTGTCCAGCCAAGCCATTCGTGCTTCGTAGCAAAGGGTTTGCACCGCCATGGCAAGGTTCAGCGAGCTATATTCCGGGTTAGCAGGAATAGCCACGTGAAAATGACATGCCTGAAGTTCTTCATTTGTCAGACCCGTACGCTCACGACCAAACACGAATGCCACAGGATATTGGACCGCTTCTTCAATGGCTTTCACGCCGCATTCGCGGGAATCCAGCATTGGCCATTCCAGTGAACGGTTACGGGCACTGGTTCCAATCACAAGACCACAATCAGCAACCGCTTCTTCCACGGTATCAACGATACGCGCGTTGTTAGCAATATCACTGGCTCCGGCAGCAAGCGCTATCGCCTGCCCATCGACCTGACAATCAGGCGCGACCAACACCATATGTTTCAGCCCCATCACTTTCATTGCCCGAGCAGCAGATCCGATGTTGCCTGAATGTGTGGTGCCTACCAGCACGATTCGAATATTTTCTAACATTTCGCTATCACTGATTTACTTTGAGGAAGAAAAGCCGCCGGATTCTAACACAGCAGCTTTTGTTTTACCCTTTTTACAGCCCGTCATATAAGACGAGCGAACAAAAAATAACCGCTTCCCTTTTGGTTCAGCTCTGATATACTCGCCGCCGCTTTCCGTTCTTTAACATCCGTTGGGAAATTCGTATGCATCCTATGCTAAATATTGCCATTCGCGCAGCGCGAAAGGCAGGCGACTTTATCGCTAAATCTGCTGAGAACTCTGATAACGTTGAAACGACTCAGAAAGGTTCTAATGACTTTGTCACTAACATCGACAAAGCAGCTGAGCAAATCATTATCGACGTAATCAAGAAGTCTTACCCTGAACACAACATCGTGACTGAAGAAGCCGGTGTGGTTGCAGGTAAAGACACTGATTACCAATGGATCATCGACCCACTGGATGGCACCACAAACTTCGTTAAAAACTTCCCACACTTCTCTGTGTCTATTGCCCTGCGCATTAAAGGCCGTACTGAAGTGGCGTGTGTTTACGATCCAATCCGTAACGAGCTTTTCTCTGCTCAGCGTGGCGCAGGTGCGCAGCTGAACAGCAAGCGTATCCGTGTAGGCGTTGCGAAAGATCTGAACGGAACCGTTCTGGCAACTGGCTTCCCGTTCAAAGCAAAGCAACACTCAGAAGGCTTCATCAAAGTTGTTAGCGCACTGTTTGTAGACTGTGCCGACTTCCGTCGCACTGGTTCTGCTGCTCTTGACCTGTGTTATGTCGCTGCTGGCCGAGTAGATGGTTTCTTCGAACTGGGCCTGAAACCTTGGGATATCGCTGCAGGTGAACTGATTGCCCGTGAAGCTGGTGCAATTTGTACTGACTTCGCTGGCGGTACTGACTACGTTCAGTCAGGCAACATCGTGACTGCAAACCCTAAAGTACTGAAAGGTATTTTGGCGAAAATTCGCGACAACGCGAATGAAGCGATGAAAAAATAAGGTTCTTTGGAATCAATAAAACGGCGTCCCTCGGGACGCCGTTTTTGTTTGTTGGCTGCGTAGCTTAAGCCGTTAGAACCATATATCTAGTGCTACTGCTCTTCCTAGGACCTGCTTTTCCCAGGCCCTAGGACCTCAAATAAAAAACGGAGCCAATCGGCTCCGTTTTTTATTAAGGCATACTGTCGAATTCTTCGCCTTCTTTTTCCACCGGTGGCGGTGGAAGCAGATGCTCGCGGGTAATACCCAGTTTGAGCGCCAGCGCAGAAGCCACGTAGATAGACGAGTAGGTACCGATAGTAATACCAATCAGCAATGCAGTCGCAAAGCCGTGGATCATGGCACCACCTTGAAGGAACAGCGCGATAACTACGAACAAGGTTGTACCAGACGTAATCAAGGTACGGCTAAGTGTCTGCGACACAGACGCATTCACGATTTCATCGGCATCGCCCTTACGCATCTTGCGGAAGTTTTCACGGATACGGTCATAAACAACGATAGTATCGTTGAGTGAGTAACCGACAACGGTCAACAATGCCGCAACAATCGTCAGGTCAACTTCAATCTGCAGGAACGAAAAGATACCCAGCGTGATAATCACGTCGTGTGCGAGAGAAACAACCGCACCCGCGGCCAG
This sequence comes from Grimontia sp. SpTr1, assembly GCF_947387585.1. NCBI lineage: Bacteria > Pseudomonadati > Pseudomonadota > Gammaproteobacteria > Vibrionales > Vibrionaceae > Grimontia > Grimontia sp. SpTr1. The sequence goes on along the minus strand of NZ_CANDOD010000008.1, from coordinate 108,223 downwards.
ACGCCACTCGAATCGCAAAGAGACATACAGCAGAATACAGATCAGCGATACCAGTATCGCCAGACCACCCGCTTCTGTCAGTTCGTCACCCACGTTCGGGCCAACGAACTCGATACGGCGCATTTCTACTGCCTGACCCGTACCTTCTTTAATGGCATCCAGGATCTGGTTACCGAGTAATTCACCCTGCGCATCTTCACGTGGACGAAGGCGAACCATCACGTCACGTGCAGTACCGAAGTTCTGAACGATCGCATCACCAAAGCCTTTTGCTTCCAAAGACTCACGAATCAGTGGCAGGTTTGCTGGTTGCTCAAAACCCACTTCAATCAGCGTACCGCCGGTGAAGTCCAAGCCCCAGTTCAGCCATTTGGTAGACAGGCTGAAAATCGAAGCGGCAATCATGACAACCGACAGGAAAAATGCCGGCTTCGACCAACGCATGAAGTCGATACTAAAGTCAGGCCTTAATAGTTGAAACATCTTAATGCCTCCTTAAATCGACAGCTTGTTAATGCGCTTACCGCCGTACACCAGGTTAACCAGGCAACGGGTACCGATAATTGCAGTAAACATAGACGTCAGAATACCGATCGACAGTGTCACAGCGAAGCCTTTCACCGCGCCTGTACCCACAGCAAACAGAATGATTGCCGTGATCAGAGTGGTGATGTTCGCATCGGCAATGGTGCTGAATGCGTTCGCATAACCTTGGTGGATCGCTTGTTGAGGGTTACGTCCCTCATTGAGCTCCTCCCGGATTCGCTCAAAGATAAGGACGTTGGCGTCAACCGCCATACCCACTGTCAGAACGATACCTGCGATACCCGGCAAGGTCATGGTTGCGCCCGGAATCATCGACATCACACCGATAATCAGGATGATGTTTGCCGCCAGCGCACAGTTCGCAAACAGACCGAATCGACGGTAGTAAACCAGCGTAAACAACATCACCGCCAGCAGACCCCAGATACAGGCTTTAATACCCATATCGATGTTCTGTTGACCCATTGATGGACCAATGGTGCGCTCTTCAACAATGGAGATTGGCGCGATCAAAGCACCTGCGCGCAGCAGCAGTGCCAAGTTGTGTGCTTCTGCCTGAGAGTCGATACCCGTGATACGGAAGTTACGGCCCAGTGCGGTCTGAATCGTTGCCTGGTTGATCACTTCCTCATGCTTAGAAAGAATCACCTTGCCATTTTCATCGCGCTTACCACTGTCTTTGTATTCTGCAAACACGGTGGCCATCAGCTTGCCGACATTGTTCTTACTGAACGCTGCCATTTTGCTGCCGCCGTCGCTATCCAGCGAGATGTTTACCTGCGGACGGCTGTATTCGTCGAAGCTTGAACTCGCATCTGTGATGCTTGAACCGCCCAGAATCACACGTTTTTTCAGCACAACCGGACGACCGTCACGGGTGTATTTGATTTCGCTGCCCGGTGGTACACGGCCTGCGGCCGCAGCAGCCGGATCGGCGCTATCATCCACTTCGCGGAATTCCAGGGTTGCAGTTGCACCCAAGATTTCTTTCGCACGTGCCGTGTCCTGAACACCCGGTAACTCAACCACGATGCGGCTTGCACCTTGGCGTTGCACCAGTGGCTCAGCAACCCCCAGCTCGTTAACACGGTTACGCAGGATAGTAATATTCTGCTCAACGGCGTAGTTACGGATTTCCTGAAGACGTTCTTCAGTGAACTTCGCAGAAACGGCAAAACGGGCACTATCGGTGGTGAACACCATATCTGGGTGCAGTCTAGCGAGTTCACTTTCTGCTGCATCCATGTCCGCTTCGTTACGCAGCATCACTTCAATGTTGTCCTCACCACCCACGCGGATACCGCGGTAACGGATTTTGGCTTCACGAAGTTCAGTACGGAAGGTGTCTTCCTGCTGGGTAAGCAGTTTTTCCATTGCCGCGTCCATGTCCACTTCCATCAGGAAATGCACACCACCACGGAGATCCAGACCCAGTTTCATTGGGTTAGCACCAATGGCTTCCAGCCAATCAGGCGTTGCAGGAGCAAGGTTAAGCGCAACAATCAGACCGTCTTCTTTCAGTTCGCTGTTTAGAGCGTCACGAGCTTCAATCTGATTATCAGTGTCGGAGAAACGAACCAGTACAGTGCCGTTTTCTAGCGCAATGGATTTATAAGAGATTTTATCTTTTTCGAGGGAAGATTTGACGGTGTCCAGTGTGGAGAGATCAACCGAGGCGCCACGCGCCCCGGTGATTTGAACCGCTGGATCTTCACCGTAAATATTGGGAAGTGCATAAAGGGCGCCGACAAAAATGACCAACACCACCATAATGTACTTCCACAAAGGATAACGGTTTAGCACTGCTAGGATCCTTTATGGCTATGGGGTTACAGCGACTGAATGGTGCCTTTTGGCAGAACTGCAGTCACAAAATCCTTTTTGATGGTCACTTCGTTGTTGTCGCTCAGTGCGATAACGATGAAGTCGTTGTCATCAGAAATCTTAGTAATTTTACCCACCAGGCCGCCACCGGTCAGAACTTCATCGCCCTTGCCCATTGATGCCATCAGGTTCTTGTGCTCTTTCACACGTTTCGCCTGTGGACGGTAAATCATGAAGTAGAAAATAACGGCAAACAGGCCAAGCATGATAAATAGCTGCATACCGCCGCCTTGTGGTGCGCCTTCTGCTGCTGCATGAGCTTGAGAAATAAACATTCAGTAACGTCCTCGTATCAATATGAACATTTTCTAGATTTTCGCCCCACCGAAAGCACTCTTTTGGCGAGGCGAGAATTCTTAGTCTTCTTTCAGCGGTGGCACTTCACGGCCACGGCGTTCGTAGAATTCCTTAACAAAGGTCTCTAATCTACCTTCGTCAATAGCGTTACGCAAACTCTCCATCAGACGCTGGTAGTAACGCAGGTTGTGGATGGTGTTAAGGCGAGCGCCAAGAATTTCGTTACAGCGATCAAGATGATGCAGATACGCCTTGCTGTAGTTGCGGCAAGTGTAACAGTCGCACTCTGGATCCAGTGCAGTTGTGTCACTTTTATGCTTCGCATTACGGATCTTGATCACACCGCCGGTCACAAACAGGTGGCCGTTACGCGCGTTACGCGTTGGCATGACACAGTCGAACATGTCGATACCACGGCGAACACCTTCCACCAAATCTTCCGGTTTACCTACACCCATCAGGTAACGTGGCTTATCTTCCGGCAGTTTTGGACAGGTATGTTCCAGAACGCGATGCATGTCTTCTTTTGGCTCACCCACCGCCAGACCACCGACCGCATAACCATCAAAACCAATGTTGGTCAGACCTTCTACTGACACATCACGCAGGTCTTCATAGACAGACCCTTGAACGATGCCAAATAGTGCATTTTTGTTGCCCATTTTGTCGAAATGATTACGGCTACGTTGTGCCCAACGCAGGCTCATTTCCATCGATTTCTTCGCTTCTTCGTGTGTCGCCGGGTAAGGCGTACACTCGTCGAAGATCATTACGATGTCAGAACCCAGATCGTATTGGATTTCCATCGACTTCTCTGCGTCCATGAAAATCTTGTCACCGTTTACAGGGTTGCGGAAATGCACACCCTCTTCGGTGATTTTGCGCATTGCCCCCAGGCTGAATACCTGGAAACCGCCTGAATCGGTCAGGATAGGACCCTGCCAGTTCATGAAATCGTGCAGGTCACCATGGGCACGCATCACTTCCTGACCTGGACGCAGCCACAGGTGGAAGGTGTTACCCAGAAGAATTTGTGCGCCAGTATCAGCCACTTCTTCCGGTGTCATCCCTTTTACGGTGCCGTAAGTTCCCACTGGCATAAATGCCGGGGTTTCTACAGTGCCGCGTTCAAAAACCAGACGACCACGACGCGCGCGGCCTTCTTTCTTAATCAGTTCGTATTTCACGATACCTCCGAAATGCCAGAGAAACAGTCTGGCGCTAATGTGCCTTTCGCACAGAGACAAAACTGGCTGTCGCAAACATGCTGACAGCCAGTTGAATTTGGAGTCACCCCATCACAAATAGCGATGCGGTGTAAAAGCCAGCGTCTGATTATACCTCAGTCTGGCGGGTGACAAACATCGCATCTCCGTAACTGAAGAAACGATATTCATTGTTCACGGCTTCTTGATAGGCATTCATCACGTGGTCATAACCTGCAAAAGAAGACACCAGCATGATCAGCGTCGATTCCGGCAGGTGGAAGTTCGTCACCAATGCATCCACCAGCTGCCATTCGTAACCCGGATAGATGAAAATCTGGGTATCGTTGAAGAAAGGCTTCAATTCAGTGCCTTCATTCTTTGAATGCTGAGCTGCACTTTCCAGTGAACGGACTGACGTTGTGCCTACTGCAATCACGCGGTTACCGCGCGCTTTGGTTGCCAGAACTGCATCTACCACTTCTTGTGGCACTTCAGCATATTCAGAGTGCATCACGTGATCATTGATGTCATCGACACGCACTGGTTGGAAAGTGCCCGCGCCAACGTGAAGAGTCACAAATGCTGTTTCTACGCCTTTCTCTTTGAGTGCAGCAAGGATGTTTTCATCAAAGTGCAGACCTGCTGTCGGCGCTGCGACTGCGCCCGGCTTTTCGTTGTAAACCGTTTGGTATCGCTCTTTGTCCGACTCTTCATCAGGACGATCGATATAAGGCGGCAACGGCATGTGACCAACCTGATTTAAGATATCAAGTACAGCTTGCTCGCCGCTGAAGTGAATTTCAAAAAGCGCATCATGGCGGGCAACCATTTCTGCTTCAAACTCGTCATTTTCCCCCAGAAACAACTGAGTGCCCGGCTTAGGTGGCTTAGAAGCTCGGACATGTGCAAGGATCGACTTTTCATCCAACATACGCTCCACCAGCACTTCAATCTTGCCACCGGACGCTTTGCGGCCATAAACGCGCGCAGGGATCACTCGGGTGTTGTTGAACACCATCAAGTCACCAGGCTCGACAAGATCAAGAATGTCAGTGAATTGCTTATGACTCAGCTCGCCGGAATTGCCGTTCAGTTGCAGCAAACGGCTCGCGGTACGATCGGGTTGTGGATAGCGTGCGATCAGCGAGTCAGGAAGGTCAAAATGAAAATCGGATACTTGCATTGAAAAAGCCCCATTCTACAGCAGCCCGCTAGTATAGGCTGCTGTGCTGCAATATCAAGCAGGATGGGGCTTGCCCGCTACAAATACAGCGGGCAAATTGTGAGGAGTTATGACAAATTAAAAGAGTGCCTAGTCCTCATTGAATGCTCTCAGTACATGGTTTGTTAAAGGCTTAGTTAAATATCCGATTATCGTTCTTTTGGTTGTTTGAATATATGCTTCTACTGGCATGCCAGGAAGGAGTTCTAAACCGCCTAACTTTTTCAACTCTTGCTCTGGAACTTCAACCCTCACAGAGTAGTAAGTCTGGCCGGATGACTCATCCAAGGAAGTATCTGCAGAAATATAATCAACGCGCCCCTCGAGCTCAGGAACAACATTCTGATTGAAAGATGAAAACCTAACTTTAACTAGCTGATCCTTATATATCTGATCGATGGAAACGGGTTCAACCCTAACTATAACTTCCTTTTTCGCATTTATCGGAACCACTTGAAGTATGGTTTCGCCAGGGCGAACAACACCACCTATCGTCGTTATAGCTAGCTCATGAACAATACCTTCTATAGGAGACTTGATCTCGACACGATTGAGTTTGTTGATCGTTGAGACAATTTGCTGAGTCAACTCATGAATAGTGCTGTTCGACTCTCTCAACTGATTAACAACCTCTTCAATACGTCCCCTCTCTTCCTGCAATAACTCTATTTCAGCATCATTAATTGAGTTTCTAATTCGCGATAGTTCAGCTCTTCGCTCTGCCAGATCCCCTTGAACTACAGCCAAGCTTCTTTTAACACTCAATAACTGATTCTCGGGAATCAGTCCCTTCTCTTCGAGGATACTGAGAGAAGACACCTCTTGTTTAATAAGCTTTTCCTGTAATAGAAGAGAGGTTATTTGCCCTGAAATACCATTGACCTGGTTTTTGAATTGATTGATTTTCTCCTGGATTCGTTGCTTTTTACCTACATTCAATTCTCTTCTGGCATTAAAAATTTCCAACTGTCCTTTCTTATCTAGTGTGCTATCAAAGCCGACAAGTAATTTATGGTCATTCTGAAAATCAATGCTATCTTCACCTACTTGCTCCGCGATCAATCGACTCTTTGTTGCAAGTGCCGAAGAAAGTCGAGATCTGTAAATTTCCAAATTGGCTTCCAGTAGTGAGGAATCTAATACTGCCAGTGTACTATCTGAATTTACATATTGTCCGTCCTGAACAAAAATCTTATCAACGAGCCCACCATCAATATGCTGAACAACTTTTGGCTTCCCATTTATACCAATATTACCAATTGCAACAACAGCCCCATTAATCGCAATAAACCACGAAAGAGAAACTAAAGAAAAAAATAAAAAAACAACAAACAGAACCCCTAATTTCATCGTTTGATTTAACTCTGTCTTCACAATATTCTCAAACATATTATTGGCTCACCGTCTTAAGTGTTTTTTTCAATACCAACTCTTTTTCACCAAACTCAACCACTTTACCATTACTCAGAATCAATATCTTATCAACGGCAGCTATGGCACTTGGTCTATGTGTCAAAACCAATATTGTGTGCCCCAACGACTTTAAACTTGAAATGGCATTTTTAAGAGCTTCATCTCCTTCAGAGTCAAGGTTTGAATTCGGTTCGTCTAAAACTAAATATTTAGGAAGTTTATATACTGCCCGAGCAAGCGCTATTCGCTGAATTTGTCCACCGGAAAAATTTACTGAGTCAGAGTCAATTCTTGAATTATATCCGTCACTGAAGCCCACGATCATATCATGCACACCAGCAATCACGGCTGCAGAGATAACATCTTCATCAGTTCCTGCTTGATCAAAACCAGAGATGTTATCTCTTATTGTTCCCGGAAAAAGTTCAACTTTTTGAGGAAGATACCCAACTAACCTTCTCTCTGGATCAAATTGTAAGCTGTTGGTGTTGTCAAACTTAACCTCTCCAAGTTCAGGAGCAAGCGCATTACATACAATACTTGCAAGTGTGGACTTTCCGGATGCAGAGGGACCTATAACGCCTACAGCTTCTCCCGGATTCACCTTAAAACTTACCTTGTCTAATATTGGCGGTTTATCTCTTGAGTCACGAAACTTAGTCACCCCCAAAACATCCAAGACACCTTCAGGGTTAGGAAGGTCCATGTAGTCTTCTTGTATCATTGATTGGGAAGAGTAAATGCTTGTTAATCTTTTATGAGCTTCTTTCGATTTAACAATCACTTTCCATTGAGAGATAACTTGATCTATCGGTGTCAGAGCACGGCCAGCAATAATTGAAGCAGCAACAATCATTCCGGGAGAGATTTCTTGTAACAAAGCCAAGTAAGCACCAAGTGCAAGTATCGAAGACTGAAGAAGAAGCCGGAGAGATTTTGATATTGAGGTGAATACCTCATTCCTTTCGATACCACTCTGTAGAACAAATAGCCCCTCATTACGTATTTCCTTCCACTTACTACGAATATTACCGACTAAGCCAAGCGAGGAAATCGTCTGCTTATTCTTAAAGCACTGATCTAAGAGATTGCTTTCAACACTGTCTGCTTGAATAGATTTCAAGTTGCTCTTTTTTGTTATCCATTGGTTAGCAAATGCTAGTAAAGAGATTAATAAAGAACCAATTATAGCTAATCCCCCTAAATAGGGGTGAATGAGAAACACGACGAGTAAGTAGAATGGGACCCAGGGTAGATCATAAAGGTTTGCCATTGTGGGACTCGAGATAAAACTCCTAATTGTAGATATATCATTAATAGGTTTGTATGAGTGAAACATCTTTGAAGTGTTATTCATCCACAAAGAGAAAGATGCTTCGCTAAGTTCTAAATCAAATTTAAATGATATTCTTGAAAGCATACGACTTCGAATAAAATCGAATGCAGCCATAAATGAATAAAGAACGACAACAATTAAGAACAGACCCAACAAGGTGGAAAAAGATCCACTCGTCAATACCCTATCATAAACTTGAAGCATAAAAATTGGGCCAGTTAACATCAAAATATTAACTAAAGCACCAAACAGCGCAACATAAACTAAAGAACGTTTAGTTTCCGCCGTAACCTTTTCATATTTATTTCTGCTTTCCATAGCAACACCGAATACAACATTCCAAATAAAACAGAGCGCCTATCCAGGCGCTCTGTCTCAGCAAGGTTAACTAAAAGTGAAAGTATCATTATCTAGAGAGGCAAGTTGTGTCTCTGATAAGAAATCTTCCTCAGTTAGTCCCAACAATGCCCCATCTTGGCTTTCTTCAGTGTATTGCGGGTCTGTTGAAATTGCTTCCACATTACTTTCAGTTGAACTTTCTACCGATTGATAAGCGGTTGAGTCTGCATCTTCAGTAGTCGTTGGGTTCAATACTTCATCTGAGTACTCAAAGCTCTCAAGCATCGAATAGTCAGTCTGCGTTGGCTCATCAAGATATTTATCAGATGGTGAATCATCGGACAAATTGCTATCGGTGCTACTCTCTGGTGACACTGATGAGCTCAGTCCTCCGACAGAAGACAGTGGCTCTATTTCACTTCCAACGAAAGAGATTCTTTCGGCATCAGTCCAAACTGTAATGTATGTATCTGAATTCAAATGCCTAAAGCTATAAGCCCCAAGTAACTCTACCTGTTCGAGGGTGATACCCAATGTCTCAGCCATATCTGCGGTAAATTCGGCCGCTGGCATTGCATCCGCAACGTAGTTCCAACCAGCACCTTCAAGATTGAATGTATCTTCACCGCCACCAAGAATTGCAACAAAACCCTGCCAATCTCCGCCAATGGTATCGTCAGACTGAGCATTTATCGCAAAAGCGTTGATCGTGACATTCTGGTCATACTCATCACCTACGACCGCTTCAATGCCAGAAACAACATTTCCAGAAATACCGGCTTCCGATTGATAATTGGCTCCAGTGAAGTCCACATGCCAACTACCTTTGATAGAGAGAACATCAAAGCCCGAGCCGGCATTGTATACATTTTCGTTGATAACCTTACCGCTACTTAGAGTAGTGGTGCTTCCAGAGAAATCTTCTCTATCAAACGCTATTATATCAGTGCCTCCACTGCCTATAATGCGGTCTTCACCAGCTTGCCCATCAAGATAGTTATCATGACTGCTAAAACCAGCTTCAAGAGAGTCGTCACCTTCCCCACCGAGCAGGACATTGCTTCCTAAATTACCGTAAAGTTGATCGTTACCAGCTCCGCCATCAAGATAATCATTTCCTTTACGCCCATATAAGCTGTCATTACCGTCTAGGCCATAAATGATATCATCGTCTGTAGTGCCAGATATTGAGTCATCTTCCAACGTACCCCATATCGCATTTTGAGGGACAAAGTTAATAGTGAATTGGTCAGAGACTATATCGATACCATCTGTTGCAAATAACTCCAAAGCAATCGACTCAGGAACATTTGCTGGCGAATAGCCACTCAGTGTTTGACCATCAAACTCCATCCAACTAGGTAAAGGTGCTCCTGAAGCCAATTGGAGCGAATATGACAATACATCGCCATCAATATCTGAGAATTTGTCTATTTCCACATTGAAAGAGAAAGCCTCTCCTGCAGACATTACAGTACCGTCTGCGTTTTCAAATACATCGCTTAGTGGTGCGGTCAATGTTGGGGCATCATTGACAGAAACAACTGAGAAAACAAAATCATCGGCCACTGTCGTCACGCCATCTGACGCATGCAATCGGAGAAGAAATTCGCCCGCAAAGTCCGTTGGAGGTGTTCCCGATAAACTTAAATCTTGTTCATTGAACAACAACCAATCAGGCAACGACTCTCCATCAACACGACTGAGATCAAATGTAAGCATTGCACCTTGAGTACTAACAAACAAATCTCGCTGAAGTTGAACATTGAACGCTTTTTCTTCTACCGCATAGCGATCAGATAGAGGAGCCTTTAGCGTTATGGTCGTCTCAGAAGGGAGAACATCAACTGACACATAACCCGTTGTTACCTCCTGTCCATCCGTGACTTGATATGTGAATCCAGCATTGCCAAAGTAATGTGCATTAGGTGTGAAAGTAATGATCCCATTGTCGACAGAAACATTACCATTGTCTCCGTCGAATGCATTGACCAGAGTAATGGTATCCCCTTCGACGTCGAAGTCGTTATCAATGAGATCGGCAGTCGTAATTTGCAGCGTCGTATCTCGAGAAATAACGAAATAATCATCCTCGACATGGGGAGCGTCATTCTTCGCGACAAACTCTACGTCAATATAACCAAAGTCTGTGCGCCTGCCGTCACTGAGGGTGTAGCGAAACTCAACAGTACCAGTAACATCCTGATTTGGTACCAGTTGAATTTTTCCTTGCTCGGACAATATGAAGCCTTGGCCATTCTTATCATCTTGATAAACAGCCACCACATCCAATGTGTCTTCTGGATTCGGGTCTACATCATTAGCAAGCAAAGTAGCAATATCAATGACGAGTGGCTCATCTTCAACGCCAACAAAGCTATCTCTATTTGCTTCTGGGGCTAAATTGACTTCTTCAAGATCGATATAGACCATCGCTGTCGCTTCACCATGGAGGTTGTCTGCAATGGTGTATGTGAAACTATCATCACCATGATGATTAGTATTCGGAGTGTAAGTTAGTGTTCCATCGGTCAAACTAACTACACCATGTTCGGGTTGAGTGAATTCAGTTAAAACGAACAGATCATCATCGTAATCTTCATCATTGGCCAAAAGCTCGGAAACACTGATAAGAATCGGCTGATCTTCTTGGCCCTTAAACTCATCGCTATATGCAATCGGCGCCACTTGCTGTGGGAGCACATCAATAACAGCCACACCAGTAGCATCGCCATCCACAGCATCTGTTAATGTATAATTGATGTTGAAGTAACCCGTTGCATCTACAGGAGGGGTATACGTAATAACAGCTTTTTCATTACCATTGATAGTCACAACTTCGGTATGACTCTCGATTGTTTCTCCATTATCAATGAACCAAACAATTGAGTCTTTTAGGTAATATTCCAACGGAACTAGACCAGAAACCTCCCCAGTTGCTGCATCCACAGAAAGCCATTCAGGTAATGCTTCGCCACTCTCAAACGAAGCCGTAACAGAACTTCCAGGAACTATTGAAGTACTTGGTAAAAGTGACAAAGCACCAAGTACAACGCCTACATCGCCATTCACTTCGCTCCCTGAAGTAAGCGTCTCACCGCTAATTTCGACGTTTGCTCTGTACTCCGATACTTCCGTGCCGTCGGCAATTTTCCAGATAATGGAGTAGACGCTAGTTTCCAATTTAAATGGAGGGTAAGCCGTGATTTCACCTGTAATTTCATTCAGTGTCATCCAGTCTGGCAGCTCATTGTCATCATCCAGTTTGGCCGAAAACGAGCGCTCAACTATCACGCCGCTGTCATTTATTACCAATGGGGGTACTGTAGGTACAATGGAAATTCTATCAACCTCTGGGAGATTTATATCGGTAATGTGGATTGAATCTCCATCCAAATCCCTATCATTTTCCAACAACGACATCACCGATATCTCCAACGGCATGTTTTCTTTTGCCCGCAAGAAATCAGTTTCTGCGATTGGAAGATCACGCTCCGGTTGGATATTCAATACAATCAACGCGTCCTGGGTAGAAACTGCTCCTTTCTCGTCTTCAGCCGTATAAGCCAAAACGATATCGCCGAAGTAGTGTTCTGGAACATCTACAGTTAATGATTCTGTATCCCATTTAATTGAAACACTGGGTAATTCCTCGATATCAATACTATCAACCACGACTTGCCCCAACACGCTATATGCCGGTTGAGTGCTGGAAGATGGAATCTGCAAGCGAACTGGAACAGTACCAATAAGATGGCTAGGAGGAACGCCCGTAAAAGTTAAAGTGGCAGGATCAAACGACAGCCATTCCGGCAAACTTTCACCATTTGGTAATGAAGCCGTGATGCCGTCTAAAGGCGTAATGAAAGATGAGAGAAATACTCCATCACTAGACGAAGGCATATTGGAAACCAAATCTTCCAAAAAGCCCAAATGCTCCGTCACTAAGCTATTTATCTGAGCTTCATCGCTCAGTGGAGAGATATCCAGTTCGATGGTGTAAGTGTTGTCTCTTGCCTCAAACACCGACTCAATACCACTGGTTTTCAATTCAATGTTTAAATGAATAGTTTTAGGCTCGTTGTCATTGGCAAGGTCAGAATGGATAGAAAAAGTCCCCGTACTCTCATCATAACCAACCCATTCAGGTAACACCGCACCAGATGCAAGCTTCGCATCAACAGAGTAACCAATTGCATCATCTAAACGTTGTAGATTGAAATTGCCAGAAGAGCCATCTCTTACTAAACCAACTGCTTCACCAAGCAAAACGACGTCATTTAAGAAAATAACATCCCCTTGACGGTCCGAGTCGTTGCCAAAAATTTCGCCGAAGAGAATAGTGATCGGTGACTGCTCGTCTTCTTGCCTTACAACAAGATCATTGACTATGACAGGCGCATCATTTTGTGGCTTCACAAGCACATTTACGTATGCTTGGCTAACGCCACCCCGGCCATCCGAAACCATGTAAGAAAAACCAGCTTGTCCATTAAAGTTCGAGGTAGGAGTAAATTGGATAATCCCCGTATCGAGAATAGTGACCTTGCCATTGTCCGCAAATTCGGTCACGCCAGTGATAAGCAAACTGTCGTCATCAGCATCAAGATCATTTTCAAGAAGTGTTGGAGCTTCTATCAGCAAAACTTCATCTTCAACAATTTCGAAATTATCAATATTGGCAATCGGATTACTATTGAGAGGCTTAACGTCAACACTAACCGTGATGGTGTTGGTTGCCCCATGCTCGTCCGTAACGAGATATTGGAACGTTGCATCACCTAAGGAATTAGCGACAAAGGTAACAATAGGCTCTTCATAGACGACACCATCAATTTCAACTGGCAGACCTGTATCAATAAGCTCAACAATGCCGTTTTCTGCTGTACCTGTTAATCCGTCAAAATAGTAATCATCGCCTTCTGGGTCATGAACGCTGTGGAGAAAGTCACTGGCAATGTAAACATTTGTCTTATCAAGTCTAGCTTTTCGATAAGCAACATTGCTTTCTAGGCTCTTGGGCGCATCATTCACAGATTCATAAAACAGTTCTACTTTTGCTGTGTTTGCACCGCCCAAACTGTCGCTTACCTCATAGGTAAATTCCGCATAGCCATAGTGGTCGATTGAAGGCTTAATGTGAACTTCACCATCTCTGATGAACACCCCGCCTCCCAGCATTGACTGCGATATCCCGGAGAAGTAAGCATCACTGATGGTCAATTGGTCCCCATCAATATCCGTGTCGTTACCCAACAAATCTGCAAAAGGTATCACTAACACGTTATCTTCAACGCCAACAAACACGCCATCATCGTTAGCAATAGGCGCATCGTTTACAGGAGCAAGATTCACTTCAACCTGTGCACTGGACTCGCGACCAAACTGATCTTGAATGGTATAGCGGAAATAGGCATCTCCATGGTAGTTCTGGGTTCCAGTAAACTCGATAGCACCGTCAATCATGTTGACATCGCCACCGCTGACGGCAACAGCATTGACCAAGGTAATGACCTCACCTTCAGCGAACTCGTCATTATTCGTCAACCAATCCAGAGTAAATGTTGTAGCCTCATCTTCGTTAGCAAGGAGGTAGGTATCATCATTTGCAGAGAAAGAGCCGTCCCGCAGCATGCTTTGGATATCGTCTCTATCCCACGACATCCCTGACGCAAAACTGATGACTTCAATACCTGTCGATGCAGAAAGGAAAAAATCAGCAACAGTAATGGCGTGGAGCACCACATCCGTGGATTTTTCCACCTCAATGATCAAGTCGCTTCCCTGCTGAATCAGAGAAATATCTTTTGGAAGTAAAGAGGCATCAAACCTCACTTCATCGATAGCACCGATATCTTCGCCTTCTTCGATACGATCAAGGCCAATGAACTGAGTAAAATGATAGACGTCACTGCCCAAGCCGCCGCTTAGAACATCATCTCCAAAGCCACCTTCCAGAGTGTCCTCGCCTTCACCTCCCTCAAGAACATCATTGAATGCTGAACCAACAATAGATTCTATGCCTGTTAACATGTCACCCTGAGCATCGCCATGTAAGCCTAGCCCAGATAGTAGATTGACATGGACCCCTTCATTTGATTCGGAGTAGTCAGCTGTATCAAAGCCTATACCACCATGCAATTCATCAGCACCTTGACCACCACGGAATATGTTGTCGGCGTCGTCACCCGTAATAATGTCATCATGATAAGACCCCTGAATGACTTCGATCCCTACAAGACTATCGCCTTCAGCATCCCCGCCAGTCTGAGTATCATTATTCAAATCAATAACGATGCGTTCAAAGGAAGTGGAGTAGTCCGCCGTATCAATGCCAAGCCCACCAACAAGTGCATCAGCACCGCGACCACCACTCAAAGTGTCGTCACCTTCTCCGCCATTTAGAAGATCATTACCACGACCTCCCGAAAGGTGATTACTTTCAGTATTGCCACGAATCACATCATTAAAGTCTGTGCCTATGACACCTTCAATATTAGAAAGTCGGTCACCTTCAGCAGCGCCGCTATCGATGTAGGAGTCTGAGGACAGATCCAGGTTTAGGGCAAGCTCTGCATTGCTGTAGTCCGCAGTATCCATCCCATCGCCGCCATCCAAGTAATCGGCGCCAGAACCACCGCGCAAAGTATCATCGCCTTTGTCGCCATAGAGCCAGTCATCTCCTTGCTCTCCAGCCAACAGGTCATGTCCAGCATTTCCGCGTAATGTATTATCGGCAATATCACCGTAAAGTTGGTCGCTATAGTCAGACCCTTCCACTGATTCAATATTGTAGTAGCGGTCTCCTTGCGCCCATCCACCCTGACCAAGTCCAAGATTTAAATCAACGCGAACACCAACGTTAGACCCAACAAGCGTAACCGTATCAAAACCACTGCCACCGTCGATATAATCGGAACCATCACCACCATTAATCGTGTCATCACCGGCTTCACCATAAATATCGTCGCGTCCTGCAAGCCCATCAATAACATCGCTTTGCTCTGAGCCAATCAGTAGATCGCGCTCAATTGTTCCATTCAACCGACCATCATATTCACCAGATACCAGAGAAAATTCAGAGTAACCCTCATCCTGCAGCCCTGACGGATCGGCCACATGATACTTAAACTGCACAGCACTATTGGTTGAGGTACTCGGATAGAAAATCAGGAAATCTTCGTCGTAGCGCTCGAAATACCCAATATCAGGATCTTCGGCACTGACGAAAGTAAGTATGTCGCCATCGACATCTTCATCATTGGAAAGTAAGTCACTGATTCGGAAAACAACTGGCGCTTCGAGGTGGTATTCACCCAAATCATCCCCAACTACAACTGGCTCATCATTAACAGGGATTATATTGAGATCGATATAAGCGTTGCTTGTGTTACCAGTGCCGTCCGACACGACATAATAAAAGCCAAATGTTTCAGTCACGTTGGCATCTGGGGTGAACAGAAAACCTTCAGCCAACATGCTAACAACGCCTTCGGGTGCAACATTGGAATGAAGTACAAACCAGTCGATAATTTGCAGTTGATCGCCATCTACATCGTAGTCGTTTGCTAGCAGGTCATTGAAAGCTATAAAGGTTGGCGTGTCCTCATAAACATCAACTGAGTCTTTTAGTGCAAATGGAGCAACATCGTCAGTATTCACAAACATCATCAATACCTGGGCATCATCCACCGCCCCTGTATTGTCTTTTACATTGTAATAAAACGAAGCTTCGCCGAAGTAATCTGGATCGGGAGTAAAACGGATTGTTTCAGCATCTACCCACTCAACAACACCATTTTCTGCAGCAAAAATATCAACAAACTCGAAAGAATCTCCGTCGACATCAAAGTCGTTTGCTAGCAATGTAGATACTGAAACTTCAATGAATTGATTTTCACTACTCGTCAACACGGAATAATCAGCGTAAGTGTCATCTTGAGCCTCAGGGTTGTCATCCGTTGCTTCGACAGCAACATTGACATACCCAAACGCTGTTCCACCGTGTCCATCATCTGCCTTGTACTGGAACTGTGCAGTACCTGAGAAATTCTCATCTGGCGTGAATAGAACTGTACCATTATCTCTTAGAGAAACCGTTCCATTCTCGGCACCGAATACGGAAGAAATAGAAAGTGAATCTCCATCAGCGTCGCTATCGTTGATAAGTAAAGCATCAACCAGTACCAGTATTGGTGAATCTTCTAGCGTGGAGATATCATCCGCCTGAGTAACAGGAGCATCATTGACTGGTTTAACACCAAATTTCACAGTCGCTGATGCTGTAAGTCCACTGCCATCTCCAATTGAATATTGGAAATCTCCATAACCAAAGAAATCTGGTGAGAGGCGAACTTCAATGGTATTGGTATCAATGATTGAAACATCGGCATTGTCACTGCTAGTGACACCGACTAGAGTCACTTCGTCTCCATCAATGTCACGGTCGTTACTAATAAGGTCTGCTACATCAACCAGGAAAACGTCCCCCTCATTAACAGATGCGAGGAAATCATTGAACGCGATTGGCGCATCATTTACTGGTAGTACATCTATTGTGACGGTTGCTTCCGCACGACCTCCTTCCGGCGTGTTTGCCGCATAATCGAAATAAGCTTTCCCAACAAAATCAGCGTCGGGTGTAAACAATACCTGTCCTGCACTAGAAAGAGTGACAGAGCCATTCACTGCATTAAATACTTCACCGATGATCATACGGTCACCATCAGCATCGTTAGCCAATAATTGCAGTGCATCAATGACTACCTCAGAATCCTCTTCAACAGATATTCCAGTATCATCGTTCGCATAGGCAAACGGTCTCACCCGAACATTGACAGAGGCAGTTGAGAATCCATTTTGTCCATCAGAAATCGTATATTGGAATTGGGTTGCTCCAGTGAAAGTTCCAATAGAGTAGAAAACAACATCTCCGTCAGCATTTATCTCTGCTACCCCGTTACCTTCACTCTGTACACTAACAATAGATAGTTTTTCACCATCTGGGTCGTAATCATTCTTAAGTAACTCTTCAGCTTTTATAAACAGAGGGGTTTCAGTCGTCACTGTGAAATAACCATCATCATCAGCAACGGGAGTATTATTATTTAGTAGCGACTTGAGTTTTTCTTTTGACCAGATAACACCGTCATTGAACTCATAATATTCGACACCCTCTCCAGAAGCCGAGATAGCATTAGTAACAGTTGTTGTCTCATTACTACCAATATAAGAGAAAACAACCGTTTCACTTCCCTTAAACAGGCGAGATACTGATACCTCACTAGAGATAATATCTATAAATTTAAGTTTATCGATATCACCAGCATTAGTGCCACTGTCATTGATACTATCACTACCATCGTAGCGGGAAACAATATAAGAGTCTCCGCCGTCTCGACCATCTAACAGATCATCGCCGGTACCACCCTGTAGAATATCTGCGCCAAAGTATCCATAAATTGAGTCGTTATCATCTGTGGCGCTGTATTGTATAACTTTCTCCGTAAGCTTAGAGCGATCCCACTCTACTCCATCAGAAAAAATAAGTTTTTCTATTCCAAGGTTTTGAACTGACCAAGAAGAGTCATCTCGGTTAAATGCATTGTGGAGTGTTACGCGATCGCTGCCTTCTGAAAAACGTATAATCGCGTCTCTTCCTTCCTCTCCAGACGCAGCGATGTAAGCAATATCTGAAGACAAATAATCCACAAACTGGATAGTATCAGCAGTATCATTTCTTCCTGAGTCTATGATGGTGTCGTCACCGTCACCTTTGTGATAAAGGTATATATCATCCCCTTCGCCACCGATTAAGCGATCGCTACCCAAACCACCAGTTAAAGTATTGCCAAACCTATTCCCTCTTATTTCATCATTAAATTCACTTACGGATGTTAAAATAACCTCACCGAAAATATCTGATATACGAACAGATTCACCTGTGTCAATAAAGTTTATAAACTCGATCCGATCGATGTACCAAGAATTAAAGTTTGAATTTACTCCATTAATAATCTTGATGCTATCATTGTTATCAGAAAAAGAAAGTAATAGGTCGTTTGTACCGCGACTCACTTTAGTAAGCTTAAGGTCGGATAAGCTATACCCAGACACCTCAATGGTGTCATTTGAGCCATCACTATCACGAATAATGTCATGGCCATCACCCTTAGTGAATACATAGGTATCATTACCATCGTTACCAATCAGGGTATCTCTTCCTAGACCACCTTCTAATATATCATCACCTGAAGAGCCTTCAATATAGTCATCACCATCAGTTGAAGTACCTGTAACATCGGAAGATGTTCGTTCAGTATTGACTAGTGCAGAGATATCCTCATAACTTAGAGAGTCACCACCTGTAAACTCAATTCTTTCTACCAAATATTTATCACCTAAAAAATAGTCTTGAATTCTGACTTTCTCGTTCGTACTTGTAGAAATTAATAAGTTCTCGCCTTCTTTTATAAATGTCACCTGACTCAAGCCTAAGTCAGTAAAAACTAACTGGTCGTTACGTGACCCCAAGGAATTGGAGTAATCAAAAATATCAAGATTTCCCTGGCCGACAGAGAAGGTGTAAATATCATTTTCATGCGTACCTTCAACATAACCAGCATCAGATGCATCACTAATATAACGTTCAATTATATCCGTATATGTCCACAGCGCGCTGTCTGAAAACTCGACTAATTCGATGGCATAACGACCAGAGTAAAAAAAATCATCTATGATAATTTTGCCACCATTCGCCTTCATGAAAGCTAAATCATTTTCTATTCTTATTAAAGTAAAATCGTCTTCAAGATTATCAGAAAAAACCACCTTATCCATATATTCTTTATAATCATATCTACTATTATAATCTTTGATTACCACATCGTGTCTAAGATCTGATATTATATAGTCTTCTGAATTCGAAGTTCCTCTAATCAAACCCGTTTCAAGGGAATCAGTAACATATTTTTTCCATATCTCACTTTCATCAATAACTAATCCATCAGAAAATTCTATACCTTCAACTCGATAGCTATTTGAATAGAAATACCGATGAATCGTAACCTCACTCGTAGGAGATGTAAGTATTAAATCATCCTCTACTCTTGAGAACTTAAAGTCAGAGAGAAGTGAGTCAGAGAATATTAGATGGTCGTTTTCACTCTGATCATAATCATAATCCTTAATCTCTAGTGAGGTAAAATCACCATCTATGATATACGTTTCACCCACATGACTACCATTGACATAACCCAGCTCTTGCGCTGTATTAACATAGGTATTGAAAATATCTTCTCTGGTCCAAACGTCATTATTATCAAACTTTATAGATTCTATTTTATATCTATCACTTGAGAAGTAGTCAGAAATGACAACATGCTCTTCATCAGAAAGAAATATAACTAGCGAACCACTTGAACGTAGTAACATTACATCTAAAGGATTAACACCATGTAGGTAGAGTACATCTTGATGGTTAGCAGATACATCATAGTCTTCTATAACAATAGAACCAGTTCCATAAGTATGATGATATTCATCTACATCTGAACTACCAATATAGACTGATTCATCATCAATGATATAATTAGATATCACATGGTCATCACTAATAACTACCCCATCACTGAAGTGAAACTCTTCAATTCGATGGTCTCCATGTGTAAAGAAGTCGAGTATAGTGACAAAATCATCATCAGCTGAGCTGATGATTAAATCATTTTCTCGCCTAATATAATATATATCATTAGATGAAACATCAGAAAATATAACTCTGTCAGTATAAGCAGAATATGGGTTAGATTTATCTATTATTAGAATTTCATCTAGATCAGTTGAATAGTTATAAGTATTGCCAATGTAATATCCTAAGCCAACATAAATTTCACTATTGGAAATTTTATTGGAAGCAAATCTATTTATATCTTGTAAACTCCAGGAAACACCGTCACTAAAGTTTATCTCTTCAATTCTAAAGTCAGTTCCCTTATAATGATTATCGACTTCAACTAAAGAGCCATTCCCAGCATCAATAAATAGAGAAAAGCCTTTACGATATAAATTCACTTCAGCAGAAGAAATATCAAAGAATTTAATTGAATCATTATATAATGAATTTGAATTAAAAGACTTATCAATAATTTTTACATGACCATCCTTCCTAAGAATATCTATTGAGTCACTATACTTAGTTCCGACTACAACCCCATTATTTTCCTTTGAATCAGAATAGTATTTCTGTAATATCTCTTTACCTGAAAGTGTTTCACCATCAGAGAATTCCAAATATTCAAATCCATAGTCATCTGAATTAAATGCATTATATATTTTTAGCTCATGCCCATTATCAGTTTTATAGATAAAGTGATCACCGACACTAGAAATGGTTATTTGAGACTTAACAAGATCTTTGAAAATCAATCTATCATCGTATGTTGATGATATCCCTGAGTACAGTGAGTAATCTAAGACAGTGTAGCTACCATCACTAGAAGAGTGCTCATGGGTATTTCCCAATGGAGAAGAAAGGACGAGACTACTACTTTTGCTTAAGTTTTGCATTTCAACAAGAAATGCTTGGAAATCCCACACTTGACCATCAGAAAAAACTAAATTTTCAATATGATATTGGTCATTAATTATAAATGCATTAACTATCCTAATTTCTTCATCATTTGGAGCAATAAGAACAGCGTCATCACCATACCGTCGTATTTCAATGTCACCAGATAATAAATCTTCAAAGATCAGAGTATCATTGCTACTCGAGTAGTAGCTATGATCGTAAATAGAATAACCTTTATCTCCTAAAGAGTATGAGTAAGTATCGTCCCATGAGGATCCTGTAACAACCCCACTCTCTAATTGATGCGTTCTTAAATTAGAAAGTAAATCCTCTCTATCCCACTCAACACCATTAGAAAATTCAAATTTCTCTATGTGATACCGGTCATATGTTTTTAGTTGGTTCTTGACGGTAAGACTTCCACCAAATGAAAAATCAAAGTAAATGTGATTCCCATCAGTACTCAGCGCTATATTTTCTGGTGAGGCATCCACAAATCGAATAACATCACTCTCAGAGTAAGGTTGGTTTTCATATATAGTGTCATGACCATCTCCATATCTAATTATATAAAGATCATTTCCTTGCTTACCGTCTAAATAGTCATCACCTTCAAAACCAATAATAACATCATCATTTGAGCTACCTAAAAGTTCATCATTATATTTCGTTCCTTTCCCGATGACACTTTTAAGTAAAAAGTCTTTATCCCAAACCGTTCCATCACTGAATACAACTTTATCAATACCGTCTTCATCACTATCGTACTGAAGAGTTAGGCTTCCCTCTTGTGATATAAAGCTCAGCTTAATATCAGTTCTATCCAAAGTTGGTTGGGATACTTCAACCTCATCAGGTAAAAAGCCAAATAGCTCTAATGTATTGATGCCACCTGTATCTCTGATGATGTCATGGCCGTCACCCCGACTATAACGATACACATCATTGCCGCGACCACCACTTATATCATCATCACCCTTACCACCTTGAATAAGGTCATCAAACCTACTGCCAGTGATATAGTCATCGCTGTCACTCGCTTGATTCACCATTAGCTGCGCAAGCGCTTCTTGTCTTGTCCATTCAACGCCATCAGCAAATTTTAAGACTGTGCCGCTGCCGATATTTTCGATCGTTAATCTGTCTCCAGTACGTGGGAACTCAAAAACTAGGTTGGAAGACGAGAACTGCTCATCGTTTAAATAGGCATAGCGGACGACGACCTCTGTAGAGTTAAGGTCACTAAATGTTACGACATTAGATTTATTGCTGTATCTAATAAAAGCGACGGTATCAATGCCATCGCCGGCTTGAAAAGCGTATTCGGTAGCTGCCGAAAAATAAGACCAATCGTTACCTCGCCCTGGAGAAATTTCATAAGGAAGCGTTTGTCCATCAAAGTCAACTCGATTGGAAGTAGCCCAGTTTTCCTCTCTAAAAATCCTAAACAGCACTTCATCCAAGCTAAGGGTATCTTCATCTTCAAATAAGAATGATTCAACGCCATGTTGACCACCATATTCTGCTCCAGACAATACAACCAATGTTTCACTGGTTTCTTTAAGGGTTATCAGTAGATTCCCTTCAACGGCACTAAAGCTCACATCTTGGCGTCTAATGCCCGGTGAGAATACGACTTGGTCAACACCACCCGAGTCAAAAATAGAGTCATGACCCGCACCATAGCCATAGTGATAGCTATCATTCCCCTTACCGCCTTCTAATGCATCGGAACCAGCTCCACCGCTTAATACATCATCTCGATCATCAAAGCCGATAATATTGTCATGGCCATCGCTTCCTGAGAGCATACTGATACGTATGTCTTCCAGTGTCGCAGATGTTCCATCTGCAAATTCAAACAGCTCTACCTGTCGGGTACTTAACCCCTCTTTAATGGTGAGTACACTCTCACCATCGCCCAGATCGATTAAAAGATCGTTTTCGTTGCGACGGACAATCAAGGAATCAAATGTAATCCCCTTGCCAAATACAATGCGGTCAACACTACCATCGAAAGGTGATTCAGATTCAATAACCTCGTCCAAATCATAACCAATACCAAAGGCATAGATATCAGAATCGGAGCCACCGATTAGCGTATCATCACCCTGTCGACCATCCAGTACGTTTGGACCGTCGAGAGTCCCTGTAATGGTATTGTCACCACGGTTTCCTCCTACTATTTGTAGATGTTCTTCCACATTAGCAATAGACATTGATGTGCCATCAGCAAAAAGGAATTGCTCGATTCCATCAACGGTATCGCGGAATTGATTGCGGATTCTCAGGGAGTCATCAAAGCCAGAGAGTGTAATGACAAGGTCATCACCGTCTTTGCTAAAAGAAACGATATCCCGGGTAATTGTTGGACCAAACAAGACCTTGTCATCTTGCTCTAGCTCTTTGCCTTCACGTCCACGCCACCAAGAACGTACTTGCGTATCGACGATAACATCGTTGCCGTAGTGAACATCAAACACATAGGTATCGCCCCCACTCGCCCCTATTAACGTATCGTCACCTGCTTTACCATCGATACGCTCTCCAAAATCACTACCTTCAAGTATTTCAGACCCAGACGTTCCAATTCGGTCGATAGCATTAGGGTTAAGTTCACTAAAGTCTATAGAAACATCTTTGAATTCAAATATTTCAACAGCAAAAGCTTGCTTGTCACTTCTTACATATTGATTTTTGAAGGTGATTGATTGACCTGTTTCTTCAACACTGAAGATAAGATCAAGGGCTGTACGCGACACAACAATGTCATCATTGAAAGAAAGCTCACTAAATATGGCTTTATCAGCACTTCCGGAAACATCAAAGACAACATCCTGCCCATCGCCTTTCTCGAATATGTAGGTATCGTTGCCCTCTAATCCCTCTAGTCTGTCGTTCCCTTCACCGCCTCTAAGTGTTTGTGAAAAATCAAAGCCGACAATGTGGTCATCGCTGGATGTTTGTTGAAGTTCAACATAGTGCTGAAGAAGCTTGAGATAGTCCCATTCCGTGCCATCAGAGAACCGAATTGATTCAATAAGATTAATATGGCCTTGGAAAGCCTGATATTTAGTAAACTCGGAGAGTACAACGCCTTGTGTACTGTCGGAGCCGGCTATCGACAGCGTTAGCGTGTCAGAGTAGCCCTCACGCAAAAAGTCTATATCAGCCCAAGTGTGGTCACTAAAACGAAGCTGATCGCCTTTACCTCCCCCAAAAAGCTTGATGCTTAAATCGCCATCCTTAACTTCTTCAAGATCATCGCCTTCATTATAAATATAGGTATCTGCACCAGCCCGCCCAATGAGCAGATCATTACCTTTTCCACCGGTTAAACGGTCATCAATATCAAACCCATAGATAGCATCTTCACCATCCGATACTGCATTAGCCACCACTTCTCGAGCTAACTTTGCGAAATCTATTGAAGAGCCATTTTCAAACAGAATCCGCTCTATCGATGTGGAGCTGACAAAATCAAAATCGAAACTCGCAAACTCATCGATGCCCGCCACAGAACCATAAGACTTAGCAAATTCATCCAGATTTAATCTTGCGCCATCAAATTGGCCTTTGATAACAATGGAATCAGAAGTCAGGTTACCTTCACTGTCCTTTAAAGTGATATGTAAGTCAGTACTTTCACCAAATCGCTCGAGATGCAAATCTCTCTCAGAGATATCACCTTTGAACTGAATAAAATCTAAGCCCGCCTTGAATGGGTTCATTCCTTTTGAATTATCTTCAGCGATGACATCTTGGCCATGGCCGCGTTCAAAAAGGTATATATCGCCCCCCGTACCACCTCGCAATACGTCATTGCCTTTTCCACCGATGAGGACGTCAAGCGCGCCAGAACCAACAATGACATCATCAGTATCTTGTGGATCCGCAGTACGGTAGGCAATGGAAAATGAATCCCATACCACACCATTTGCAAATACAATGGCGGTCATTTCAGTATCTTGTGTTCTTCGGCCAAAGGACGGATTCAGTTCACCAAGAAAATGGTTTCGGACGGTAAGACGACTATCTGAGACAAGAGATTCTATGATCAGATCTTGCCCATCACGGGATACGGATACTTGACTGGATGTTAGCTCGGTAAAGCGAAGTTCATCAGCCTCACCAAAATCGATATCTTCGATAACGATGTCGTTAAAGGTTTCTCCAACAAAATACACATCCCTGCCGGCACCACCTTTGAAGCTGGTTCCATCACCAGAAAGAATGATGAAATCAGAACCACTAGTCCCAATAAGTTCGTTTTCACTTTCAGAGAGCGTTGCAATCTGTGTTTCATCAACCTGTAGAGCATTTAAAACAGTTGATAATTCAACGCCTAATGGAACTGCCTCATATACTGGTAACACCATTTGTGTGACCGTACGCTGGTCGATTTCAACACTCCCGTCAGTATGTTCGAAATCCGAATACACCTGCCAAAGAATCTCGTTCCACCCTTGGAGGTATTCGTAAACTTCTTCTTTGTGTTCTGGAGAGCCAAACTCGTAATGTTGAGGCGCTTTTTCAAAAATAGCTTCAAACATAGGCGTCAACAGATAATCTGAAGTAGGCTTAAACACATCTTCTTCAGCTATAAATTCAACACCTTCAAAGTATTCTTTTAGCCCTCCTTGAGCCGCTAGACGAACGGCCAATGCACTACCCACCTTCATATAGGTATCCATCAACTGAGCAAGCGTGTCTAACATCGGTGAAATAGCACTTTGATACTCAGTTTTAGACAAACTCCCACTACCATCGTCAACATCATTAATGGAATAGTTTAAAATGCCGGAAGAACTAATATGGGCGTTCAACATTTCGGTTTGAAAATCAACACCCAACAAAGATGTCGCAAATTGGAATTGGCCAGGAGACAGAAGCTCAACGCGATAAGAACTATCTAAAGATGAATTGACCTCATCAATCGAGTCAAAATCAATCTCATAATTTCGGAGGTTAAACCCATTGCTGTCTCTGTGATAAAACTGAAGCTCTAACGCCCTATCAAGGTGACGAGACCATACGAAGAAAGAGCCGTCTTCATCATTGACTTGAACCGTGTAATCAACAGCAATACCATCGATAACATAAACACCGATATTTTCTACAGACACACCTGCAAGTGGGTTCACGCCAATCGATTCAAGGTTCCAAGACTGTCCTTCTTCTTTGGGAAGAGCCAAAATATCATCAGTGCTCGGTGATACAATCACTTGACCGTTGTCATCAATGATTGGACGACCGCTTGCTAATACCCAGTGGCCATGCTCGTTTTTATAAGCAAAATCATCCACAACCAAGTGATCATTTACAATCGATGTCAGATAAGGCGCTTCATCCCGATAAGAAAGAACATTGCTACGTGAAACTGGTGACCAAGATAACTCAACACTCCACGACTTATCAGATCCAGTATGTTGTGACAGAACATCTTGAAGTGAGGCTCTTTCAATCGCTTGACCTGATTCATTTAGAACTGACCCACCGCTTTCAAGATACCAATACCCCCCCAATTCATCCTCTGTATAAACAGCTCGGTCGAGAAGCTGCGTGCCACTTTTGTCAACCAGCACCGCAACCAGCTCTTTAGAGGTATTCAGCGTTTGTCCCCAATGACTCAATATATCTGCAGATTCATCAAGCAAACCTGATAATGAAGGAGAAGTAATATTAGCGCTTTGAGAAGCAATTAATTGCGAAAGTTCGAAATCATTTTGTGCTGCAATAGCAAGATTCGTGACATTTCCAAAGCCCTTAACATCAATAGACTGAGTTGCCCAAAGCGGTGCTTGTGTGGTGACTGAATACTCAGTGTCAGAATCGTTTACAGCTAAAGAAACCTCAAAGGCGTTTGACGACAACCCATCAACAAAAATAACTTCAGTTACAGAAACAATGTCATTACCTTGAGGCGTTGACTTATTTATATAAGAAGGATTGAGGTTAATAGATACAACACCTAAGGATTCAAGAGTATAGAGTTCTGTAGTATTAGATTTTCCATCTTGATTGATATCTCTCCATATGCGAAGTTCTGCGTAAACACTATCTCTTATATCTATCAGTCCATTTTGATCGTCATCATGATTAGAAAGCTGTTCGAATCCAGATCTTGCCGCTGAGCCAATTATTTCATCTGCATCTTGAATCAATCCATCATTATTTACATCAGTAACAATGATTCCATCATCTGGATCAATCCACGCAACCCTTTCAGAAAAAAGATCTGAATCTATGTCAAAATAAATATCAACATCATTAATTTTACTTGTCTCTAGTCCATCACCATCCAAATCTAAAACAATTGGATTAATGAAATCATCTAAATAGTAAACTTCATTCTCTTCATTTTCAGAGTTATTTCCCTCACTGGATCCCCCACTCTCTCCAGAGTCATCTTGAGACCACTTAGTGCTTTCAAGTAGCTGAAGTGAAGCAGCGAGGACTCCAAGAAGCTTGTCTTCAACTGATTTTATAGAAGCTAATCCGCCCAAAATTCCTGGTGCAATCATGCTAACAAGAGAGAAATATGGGTTGGCATTTTTAAAGATCATTCCCATATCGCCAATAGCTTCATCACGAATACCGCCAGACTCATCAAAAAATGCGCTAGAAAATACAGCAGCTCCTGGTGATTGGTAGTCTTGTATGACAAGGCTACCCTCATTAGAGTGGCCATTATGAGTATTGGGAATATCTTCATCAATGGCGTCACTGAATAACTGAAGGAGGTTTGTTACATATAGATTTTCACCATCATATGTATAGGTGATAAAAGGGAGAAAATTATCAAAATATATAGGGCTAGTATATGTAGCTAATGCTGTTGCTCCTCCCAACAAGCTATTTGCGACAGAGAAACCACCATAGAGCGCAGGAATATCATTTGTCCCCCCAACTAACGGAAGACCAAAAAACTTTAAATGGTCATATTTATCTGCATCCATAATATGGGTATTAGGCCAGTACCAAAAAACATCTGAATGCGCTTCTCCGGATATCTCATTACCATTACTGTCAAGACCATCTATAGTATCGCCATATATTTTCGCACCAGTAGTAGTACTGAAAATCCAGTCTTTACCTTCTCCACCAATAATTTGGACACTATCTTCTTCGCCAAAAAAGGAAAATATAATATCGTTTCCTTTACCACCATCTAGCTTTTGTATAAGATCTTGCTGCGCTACTGCACGGGTATCCTCTTCTAGGTAGCCTCTGATTGGATCGCCACCAATATATTCACCTTGTAACCGTTTTTCAGGCATCCAGCCTAAAATAATATCATCACCACCTGCGCCTTTTATTTCGCCATATCCGCTATGAAGAAGTAAGTTGTTTTGCTCATTACCTGTAATCTTTGCCGCATCATATCCCCAGCCCCAGATGGTACCCATCTCTTCAGTTGCAACAATTTCAGCAGCTTGCCCGCCTGTCAATACGGCACCAGGTGCTTCAATCCCAAATAATTTCGTTGGAATGCTTTGGGTAAATCCAACCACCTCTGAGGCAATACTCTCTAGCGGCACATAAACTTCTATCGCATCCAAAAAGCTCAAAATACTTTGATGCGCTGCTAATCCCCAACTATCTGTTTCATCTCTATGGACTTCAATATAAGTCCTGAGATAATCTTTCAATCCCACATATATTTCAGAAGTACCTAATACTGCAAATGATGCCCAACCTACTGGTCCAGATATAGCACCGATACCAGCCAGTGCTATACCTGTTACCGCTGAAGTCAACATCATATAACCGAAATCGGCACTCAACTTGGCACT
Organism: Grimontia sp. SpTr1; assembly: GCF_947387585.1. Lineage (NCBI taxonomy): Bacteria > Pseudomonadati > Pseudomonadota > Gammaproteobacteria > Vibrionales > Vibrionaceae > Grimontia > Grimontia sp. SpTr1. The sequence goes on along the minus strand of NZ_CANDOD010000008.1, from coordinate 79,614 downwards.
ATTTTCTTCAACGAAATCTTCGAACTCTACTCCATCTTCCTTGAGTAATTGGTACTGGAAATAAATAAGATAAGCATCAAAAGCCATAGAGCCCAGCGTGCCACCTTTGGATAAATCAAGGTGGTTAGTAAATCCAAATGATTTGTTTACATCCGCAGTATGTTTTAGAGTTGCTTCATCACCGTAATTTAATACAATTTTTGATGTTTCAGAAATGACAATATTAGTATTATTTTTACTATTCTCCAAACCATCCTTTACTACACCATCTGTTCTTAGCCTATTAGTAAGATCAGCAATGTTATTGGGTAAAGGCTTTCCACTTGGTATATCAAGTTTTTTTAATGACTCTAGATAACTATCAGAAAGCTTCAAAAAATCACCATTTTTTTTAGCTTCTTGTATTCTTAGGTGTAATTCATCAGGATCAGATATAATTGACCGGAAAGTGTTCAATGCCATAATATCAGCTTGATACTTAATCCGGTAATCTTCATCTGGTGATGAAATAAAGTCACTATCCTCTGGCCTGGCTTTATATCCATAAGAACTACCATCAGAGTCAATAGCGTCATTAAAAAACAGCTTATCATTGGGAAGCTCTTTTTTATTAACGCCAGCTTGAAAAGAAAGTAGCGCATTATCAAAATTCAAATCGTAGCTTCCATTATCTCCTATAGTAAAGTCTGCATTACCGTCAATAGTCTCTATATCCCATTGAGATTTAATACTTTCATAGTAACTTGAAATTGATTCCCCCTCTAATCGAGGATCATCCTTCCTTAAGAGCAACAATGACTTGGTACTATCACCTTCAATAACTCCTCCATCTTGGAGCGCCATATATGCAAATTTATTAATACCTAATTGTGCTTTCGCCCAATATTCTATTTTTAATTTTTCGCCATTTCTCTCAATTTCTTCCGCTTGTTCAAAAGTAATAATTCCATTATTTTCATCGCGAATTTCTCTCTCCATAAAGTCAATATATTCGCTCTCAAAACGTATACCTTTATCCTTTATTTCACTGACCAAATCATCCATATATTGATTATATTGATCATGCTGTCCTGAGTGTGCTGCCGCTTGAACAAGAAGAGAGTCTTTATATTGTGACGCTAATGCTGCGCCGTTTATACGAAAGTCGGCATGATCATATCGATAGGCCGAATCGACATCCTCCGACACGATGTATTCATAGAAACTATCATAATGCTTCTTAAATACTTCATTTGGTAATAGGTGATGCAGTTGAACGACGAAATCCCTTCCAGTAGTTTTTTCACCAGAAAGAGTGAAATATTCCTCAGCACTAATCTCTTTTTGCCCAGTCATGATCATGCTGTGCTTGGGAAGCTTTGAACTATGAATAGTACTCTTGTTAAATTCAAGGAGTTTTTTTATCTCTTCATCAGTCATTTTTTAATTCCTGAAAACATCAATTTTGAACGTAGGAGTTCTCACCTATTTAAAGATGTAACTCCAATGAAATGTATTAAAAGCTTGGTGAGAGAGCTATACTTCTTTTAAAGTAAACCTTGTCGAAAAATCATCAATTTGTCTGCTGGAAAGTATTTCAAGAAATGCATCTGAAATGAATATATTTGAACGAAACCTTGCATCAGCCCATGCCAGATGGCCCTTAATCACATCTTTTTTGACGGCATTTCCATCGCCTGGTCTCAACCGACAGGGAGAATTCGCAATATCGTCTTTTTTTGTGAAAACGATCCGTGTCGAGTTTAAGTCAATCGCATCCAATATCACCATAGGCCACCAAAAGTAAGCCTGGCCCACCACATCTCCTTTTTCGTCTACAACAACCAAAGGAGAAAGTTGATGTTTTTCAGGCTCCAGTTCCATCAAACACGCCGCAAATCGCTCACTGATAATCGCTGAGGGGAAATCAGCGAAATTATGTGGGGTGAAATCATAGGGGGGAGCCCCCTCTCTGGAAATGACCTTCTGAGGTAATTTACTCTCAGGAATCTCTTTTGCAAAAGCATTGATATGTGCGTCAATACGTGTCAGCTTGGAATTCGTTTTTTCTCCCCCTAACTGTTGCGCGGTATGATAAATTGCGCGGGCTTCTCTCGATGCTTCTTTGCCAAACGCCTTCAACTTCGCCTCGTCGTGTTCTAGGAACCTAGGAAAAAATGAAGGTGTTGTATTATTAAGCGAGTGAGCGGGCATATTAAGGGTGACAGCCATTAATGTAATTCCTTCTCTTTTCTCTTGGTTGGCATTGCGCCCATACCTTCAAGTACAGACGGTTCAACCAATTTTGCCACTAATGGATGAATTTTCAGATCCCCTTCTTTCACAACTTGCTTAAAATTGCGGATCACCTTCGCTGTAGCATCCTTGTTAGGCGCGATAACATCGAATAGCCAGTTAATCTCTCCGCTGTTCCAGTCTTCAGGTTTTAAGCGAATGGGGTAAGTACCACCCTTAATTTGGTCACGGATTTTGGCATCGACCTCTTCAGACACACTGGCCCAAACTGCCATGCCGACCAAGTCCTGCAGTTCGTCTTCTTTTTTCTCACCGGGGTAAGCAAGTGCGATACGGTTTTGAACGAGAGGGTCTAATACTAGGTGCTGGAGATCTGCAATGGTTTGGTGACGGTAGCGAGGCAACATCATCATGGTCATTGCAATCTTGCCAAATGATTCGCGGATTTTCGTTCGCATTTCCTCAACAGCAGCGAGGACTTCGGGGGAAGGCTTTTCTTGACTTTCGGCATTCAGGGAGGCTTCGTTTTTATTCTCAATATCGCTCATAACTACATCCTTATACATCGAGCATGGCATAATGAATCCAATTGAATACTTATGCCTTTATTTCTAACCAACATGTATAAGTTCGTTCATTTTCCTGTATAAAACAAACACTAGTTAGTTTCACCTGCTCTCTCTGTGATCTTAACATTAGTTTATTATTGATAAGACAAGACCTTAAAAAACAAGTTGAATATAATGCTTTATTTCAATAACAAGAATTGTCTTATTAAATAAACAAAAAAACCAACCTGAATAGGTTGGCTTTTTCAAATAATAATTACACTATCTTTTTTTTAAAATACGAAATAGAAACACTAAGCAAAGTAGAAGAGGATTTACTCCACCCCCTCCCCCTCCAGAATTGTTTTCAGCAGTGGCGAGCGCAAAGATATCTTCAGCGAAGCTAACACTTGGTGCGCTGTAGCCTCCGTCCATATTGGCATCAATCCAAGAAAAATAGGTACTCACCTGGGTAAAACCATCTTCTGCATTTGGGCTTGCACAGCCATCATCTCTGCTTGAGAAACTAACAAGCCCTGCGAGTCGATATCCACGGTCCGCATCTGCTGCATTATTAGGGTTTTGCCAAACAAGCGGACCGCCAGAATCTCCAGAGCAAATACCTTCTGTGGTTGTATTGTTTGCGCAGACATACGCAGCCGATAACTCTTGCGACACAGTCCCGTTACTAAACCTTGTCCACGAACAACTGCTATCTGGGACACCTGTTAATGCCACCATTTTAAGGAATTGGTTTGCGCCGCCATTTGTCCTCGTTGCTCCCCACCCCGAAGAGACAAGGTTATCAACCTTTGGCACTTGGAACTCGGTATCCATCTCACTTTGGGTCTCAGGTACCAAAAGAGGGATAGGTTTTGCGTTAGAGGGAAGCGAGCCCGCAAGTTTCAGAATGGCAATATCAGCAGTAAAGATGACATTATTGTAGTCTGGGTGTAATTGAACACTCGCGACCGGAATGGCGCTTCCAGGGGAGCTTAAATCAGTGAAGCCCGCAAATACAGAAAGAGCAGAAGCCGAAACACCTTGCACACAATGCGCAGCGGTCAATACATATTCATTGGAGATAATAACTCCCCCGCATCCACTTGAGGGAATATCAATATAGACCTGCCAAGGTAGCGCACTAATATTGGCATTGGTACCACCTACTATGAGCGGCTGCCTTACGTTTTCATCAGATGCGTAAACAAAATTAGACAACGCCGCCAAGGCAAAAACTGCGAATCCCTGCTTTAATTTCATCCTATTCACTTAAAGATAAATATAAACACAGGTTATACAATAACGTATTGGTTTGAAGATTTCGGCTAACAGTTAATACATTGGCATTAGTATTCTCAAAGAAGAGTCAAAATGGTCCTATATTGACTTTGCTCGCCTAGAGAAACAAAGAGCCATACTTATTATAAAAAGCATTGGAACACTCCCTCCCCCACCAGAGCTCTGAGTAGCTGTCGAAGACCGGCTCGCACAACTCCCACTCTGGCAGTTGGAAATCCAACTGGTGTAAGTAGCAACCTGGGTAAAAACGTCTGGAACCGTCGGGGACGCACACTGTGAAGCTACACCGAAACTCACCAAACCTATCAGGGTTGCGCCGCCATCTGCATCGCCAGCGCGGGATGGATCGAACCAAATCAGTGGGCCGCCTGAGTCTCCATTACAAGCACCAACGCCGCTTGCTTGAGCACAGAAGTACTTAGATTGGTAATCAGACACATCAGTCAGCGTTGTTCCCCACGCAGAAGCACAACTGGCATCTGTCAGTGCGGAGAGTGTCGCTTTTTGCAGTGTTGTGGTTGTTTGGCTTCGTCCGGTGTCCGTATAGCCCCAGCCAGTTAGCTGCATATCATTGTTGTTGAGGTTTCCCGTTGCATCGACAGCCGCTTGTACCGTGTCATTCGGTAACACCACCGTTGAAGAGTTAGGGTGGACATCGGTAGATAACTTAATCAACGCTATATCATTTTGTAGTGTGTCTTTGTCGTAGCTGCTGTTGGCATAGATAGACTCAACGGAAGATTGAAAAGACGAAAAGTTTGCCCCGTTGATTTCCGCTGTTCCCGTGTAGACGGAAACTGAATTTGCGGACGCCAATGAAAAAGGATCATCGTCGTCAGCAGTATCAAGGCAGTGTGCCGCGGTTAGAATCCAGCGCGAAGAGATCACCACCCCGCCACAAAAGGCGTTACCGATTCTGAGGAAAGCCTGCCAAGGTGCGTCACTGATGGAAGCATCTGTCCCGCCAACAACATTGGGAGACGGCTCTGCGGCCTGCCCCAAAAATGACGAAAAAAGTAAGGAAAGTATTGCGAGTTTCATGCGCATTATCATCGCCCCTAAAAACAAAAAGGTGTTGTTCAGCGCCACTGCGCCTCGGTGCGTTGCTACTGCTTGAAACAACCTTGGTGTCATTCAAATCTTCCGAATGGAAGTTTGAATGTCGTCACCTAAAGTCTCTGCCTTTTTAGCTACATTCGAGATATAGCCTTACTAATTATAGGTATTTCTGGAGGCAGAATGTTTACCGTTAATGACATGATGAGTTCCGACCCCATCACACTCTCTTCTAAGGATAAGATATCTGACGCAAAGTGCCTGATGGATTCCCGCCGTATTCGCCACGTTCCTATCGTCAGTGCTTCCGGAAAATTGGAAGGACTGGTCACACAGCGTGATGTCCTCGCTGCCCAAACCTCCAGTTTGGAAAAAGCTGTTGGTGATAACGACCCCATGCAAGCGCCTTTGTCGCGATTCCTCAAGCGTTCTTTATATACGGTGTCACCGTGTGCCGGGCTCAAAGAGGCTGCACTATATATGCAGAAACGTAAGATTGGCTGCTTGCCTGTCGTTGAGGACGACAAACTGGTCGGTATTATCACCGACAGCGACTTCGTCGCCATCGCCATCAATCTTCTGGAAATCCAGGAAGAAACAGAGCCGATGGAAGAAGAGGAAGAACTGGTCTGATAGCGACAAACACGTGCCACTTGAGATAGGCTAAGTTTTCCGTTTCAAGGAAAGGTCCAAAGGGCGCGTGAATTATCTGGCACATTTACATATAGCCAAGCACTGCAACAGCCAGTTGATGGGAAACCTGATGGCAGATTTTGTTCGCGGAAAACCCGACGGTAAATTTCTGCCAGAAACCACGAACGCCATCTATCTTCACCGGTTTGTGGACCGCTACATCGACAGCCATGAGGCCATCAAGCCCTGCCGCGCGCTCTTTCCCAAACACCTTTACCGATTCAGTGCGATTGCTCTCGATATGTTCTGGGATCATGCGCTCGTCCATCATTGGGATGCCTTCAATGACGTCCGTTTCGATGAGTTTGTCGCCCGCGCCGAGACAGACTGCCGCACCGCGACTCAGCAAGAACCCAATCCGCTACCGGAAAGGTATCTTTTTCTCTCAGATAAAATGTGGCGCGAAGGCTGGATCCCTTCTTACCAAGATATCAACACCCTGCCCTTTGCTTTAAAACGAATGTCAGCCCGAACCCCTCGGATGGGCCCGCTGGCTGAGACGGCAGAGACCTTAGTCGCTCATCGACAAATATTGCTGGATGCTTTTCCTTCTATATATAGAGATGTGCTTAGCGCTGCTCGCGATTTTAACCACCAGCCTTAACTCTCAGTAGCCTCAAATCACAGGCACAAAAAAAGCGACCCGAAGGTCGCTCAAAGCGTGGATATTGGAGCTCTGATGGCTCCTGAACAGCTAGGTTCATTGCATGTTATAAAAAACAATCGGGCCGATAGGTATGGCTGGATTATCAGCCCGATTGGGATAGCGCTTTAGAACTGGTCTTCTTCCGTAGAGCCCGTCAGAGCTGTTACCGAAGAGTTACCGCCTTGGATAGTGTTCGTCATCTTATCGAAGTAACCCGTCCCCACTTCCTGTTGGTGAGCAACGAAGGTGTAACCACGCTCAGCTGCTTCAAACTCAGGACGCTGTACTTTCTCCACGTAGTGACGCATGCCTTCACCTTGCGCATAAGCGTGCGCCAGATCGAACATGTTGTACCACATGTTGTGGATACCCGCGAGAGTGATGAACTGGTACTTGTAGCCCATGTCTGACAGAGCTTGCTGGAACTTCGCGATGGTTGGCGCGTCCAGATTTTTCTCCCAGTTGAACGATGGCGAACAGTTGTAAGCCAGCAGTTGATCTGGGTACTGAGCGTGAATAGCTTCAGCAAACTGGCGCGCTTCTTCCAGATCCGGCGTTGCAGTTTCACACCAGATAAGGTCAGCATAAGGTGCGTAAGCCAGACCACGAGAAATCGCCTGATCGATACCCGCACGAACCTTGTAGAAACCTTCAGAAGTACGCTCGCCTTCGATGAAGTCTTTATCGTAAGGGTCACAGTCAGATGTCAGCAGGTCTGCTGCGTTCGCATCAGTACGCGCAATCACAAGGGTGGTGGTGCCTGCAACGTCGGCAGCAAGACGTGCTGCAACCAGTTTTTGAACGGCTTCTTGGGTAGGAACCAACACCTTACCACCCATGTGACCACATTTCTTCACCGATGCCAGCTGGTCTTCAAAGTGAACACCCGCGGCACCCGCTTCAATCATCGAACGCATCAGCTCGTAAGCGTTCAGAACACCACCGAAGCCTGCTTCTGCATCAGCCACGATTGGCAGGAAGTAATCGGTACCTTCTTCCGGCGTGCCACCTTTAGACCACTGGATTTGGTCAGCACGACGGAAAGAGTTGTTAATGCGCTTAACCACTGCAGGTACAGAATCTACCGGGTAAAGTGACTGGTCAGGGTACATAGAAGATGCGGTATTGTTATCCGCGGCTACCTGCCAACCTGACAAATAAATCGCCTCGATACCTGCTTTTGCTTGCTGGACAGCCTGACCACCGGTCAGTGCGCCAAGACAGTTCACATAGCCTTTCTTCGCGCTACCGTTAACCAAATCCCAAAGCTTGTCTGCACCACGCTGAGCAATGGTCTGCGCTGGAACGAATGAACCACGTAACTCAACCACTTCTTCTGCCGTGTAAGTACGCTTCACGTTTTTCCAGCGTGGATTTTCTGCCCAGTCTTTTTTCAGTGCGTCAATTTGCTGCTGTCTTGTCAGAGTCATTGTGCTTCCCTCTCTCAATGTTTGATAAATCGGTAATTAGTCCAGCAATTCGTATCCAGATAACGTCAGGAAATCTGCCAGCTCATCACTGGTGGTCAGTTGCTCCATCAAACTGGCCGCCTGCTGGTATTTCCCACCGTTGAATACGGTTTCCCCTAGTTCCTGCTTCAGCACATCCATCTCTTCGGCCAGACAGGCTCGGAAGAAATCTGCGGTGACGGTCTTGCCGTTGCTGAGCGATTTTTCATGTTTAATCCATTGCCAGATTGAAGCGCGGGAGATTTCCGCCGTCGCCGCATCTTCCATCAGGCCATAGATAGGCACACATCCATTCCCCGAAATCCAAGCTTCGATGTATTGCACCGCCACGCGAATGTTGTGTCGCATGCCTTCCTCAGTGCGGTCACCTTCACACGGCTCTGTGAGCTCTTTGGCTGTGATAGGTGCGTCTTGCTCTCGCATGACATCGAGTTGGTTTTTACGCTCACCGAGCGCTGCATCGAAAACCGCTTTCGCCGTGTCTGCCAGACCAGGGTGAGCCACCCAGGTACCGTCGTGACCGTTATTGGCTTCCAGCGATTTGTCTGCATTGATTTTGTCCAGAACCCAGGCGTTCTTCTCCGGGTCTTTTGACGGGATAAACGCCGCCATGCCGCCCATTGCCATCGCACCACGACGGTGACAGGTTTTCACCAGAAGACGCGAATACGCGTTCAGGAAAGGTTTTTCCATTGTCACCACCTGACGATCCGGCAAAACGCGGTCCGAGTGGTTACGGAATGTTTTGATATAGCTGAAGATGTAATCCCAACGGCCGCAGTTCAGCGCCACGATGTGGTCTTTCAGCGCGTGCAGGATTTCATCCATCTCGAACACAGCTGGCAGCGTTTCGATAAGCACGGTTGCCTTGATGGTTCCGCGAGGCAGATTGAACTCATCTTCCGCAAAGCAGAACACATCGTTCCACCATGCAGCTTCTTGATGCGCCTGCAGTTTTGGCAGGTAGAAATACGGACCAGAGCCGTTTTCCAACAAGGTTTTATGGTTGCGGAAGAAATACAAACCAAAGTCCAACAGCGCACCTGGAATTGGCGTGCCGTTGAGTAGCACGTGCTTTTCTTTCAGGTGCAGACCACGAACACGGCAAATCAGCACCGATGGGTCATCGCCGAGGGCGTAATGTTTGCCTGTCGCCGGGTTGTTGTAAGAAATGGTGCGGTTAATCGCGTCGGTCAGGTTACGCTGGCCTTGCAGCACAGGGCCCCATACCGGCGAGAACGAATCTTCGAAGTCCGCCATGAACACTTTTACATTGGCATTCAGGGCATTTATCACCATTTTCCGTTCTGGCGGGCCGGTGATTTCCAGGCGGCGGTCCTGCAGGTCCTCAGGAATACCGCGAATACGCCAATCACCGTTTCGGATTTCCGCCGTGTCAGGCAGAAAGTCAGGCGTGGCACCCGCATCAAATTGCGCCTGACGTGCTTCTCGGGCTTCCAGCAGTTCTGGTACACGGTGCGCAAAGCGGGTGGCAAGTTTCAGGATGAAGGAGAGCGCTTCATCAGTCAGTACATCAGATTCCATCTCAGTGATCGGCGGAACAAACGACAATTCCTTTAAAGCTTGTTGTGCTTGTGAATCCATAAAGTGCCCTCCATCTCCATTTGTAACTAAATCACAACAATACCAATTATTCCCTTACTGCTTCGATTGCTTTCTTATCGCCGAAACACCTTTCTAAACTGGCGTATTTATTTTCACCCGTCAACACTACTAAAGGCGTTAGACTTAAGTCTTAAATCATTTAATCCATTAAATATCAATAACTTACAAAATATAGAGTTTTAACTCAAAACACTGAATTAAAACGAATCTCAGATTGTTCTTCCGTTTGTGACTTTCTCATCCCTTAGTGCGATTTTTGTAAGCACTTACGAAATTAAATTACTTTTTGAGTCAACTTGTTGAATATCGAATTCGCATGTTTTAAACGTAGCAGTGAATATCAATTTCTGCAGAAAATCTTTTTATAACAAAAGCTTAACAATGCAAGCGTTTGGCGGCCGCTAACAAACATGCAACTTAAGTGCTTAATAATTGGCGAAAAATATGTAGGGATACCGACAGAATTTAATTTCAGAAGCGCAGGGGAGTTACCAAAGTGTAAAAAGGATTTAATTCGAATAGGGGTTAAATATTTAGAATAAATCACCAAAGTTATTCTAAAACCTAATGAGAGCTAAAGAATCTTGAAAAACCAGAGGAAATTTCATCGTTTTAGGTGTCGTGATGCGTATGTTGACGATGAAAGTTCCCCGGATTTGAGTACCACAATGGTACTTAAAGGAGAGTTTCAACCAGATCCGCGAGTGCTTCAAAGGTCGGTTTGCGGCTCGAAGTAGGACGCCAAACCAAACCGATCTCGCGGTAAGCCTCACGTCCAGGTGGTTCCATCACCACCAAATCGAGATTTTCGATGAGCCCATGATTGATGGCCATTTGAGGAATGAAAGTCGTCCCCAACCCATTCGCGACCATTTGCACCAAGGTATGAAGGCTGGTTGCGGTAAACGGGTTAATTTTCTCTGTGCTTGTGAGCTGACAGGCCGACACGGCGTGGTCTGTCAGGCAATGTTCACGCTCCAGCAGAAATACCGATTCATCCGGCAGATCAGAATAGTGGATAGGAACAGGGATCCCTTGTGCCTGAGCACTGTTTAGCACCATCTTAAACGAGTCTTTCCCCACGATTCGGCTTTGCATGCCGCCGATTTCGACAGGTAGCGCCAGAATCAGCACATCCATTTCACCGCTTTTCAGCGCCATAAGCAGATTTGCGGTGGTGTCTTCTCGCAGCAGTAAATCAAGCTCGGGAAAGCGCTGGTTCACTGCCTGCACCAAATCACAGAGAAGAAAAGGAGCGATAGTGGGAATGCAGCCTACACGCAGCTTGCCCTGCATCGGGCTTTCACTGACTTGAGTCAGCTCCATTAAATCTTGACTACGTGCCAAGATTTCCCGACTTCGAGACACCACATCTTCACCGATAGCCGAAAATACCAGTGTTTTGTTATCGCGCTCAATAAGCTGAGAACCAATCAGATCTTCAAGGTTTTGAATGCCGGAACTTAGTGTAGACTGGCTGACGAAACACTGTTTGGCCGCCTCACCGAAATGACGCGTCTCGTACAGTGTGACCAAGTAATGGAGTTGTTTGAGAGAAGGGAATTTATTCATCGATTTTTCCGATTAGGTTAATCTATTTAATTCACTTTTTTCAATCTAGCAGTTCCATTATAGTTTGTCCCGTTCATAGATGAATCAAGGCATTCATGCCTGAAAATTAGACATTTTAGGAGCTGAGAAATGGTACTAGTAGGCCGTCAAGCCCCAGACTTCACTGCAGCAGCAGTACTGGGCAATGGTGAAATCGTAGAAAACTTCAACCTGAAAGAATTCACCAAAGGTAAGAAAACGGTTCTGTTCTTCTACCCACTGGACTTCACTTTCGTATGTCCTTCTGAGCTGATCGCTTTTGACAAGCGTTTCGCTGACTTCCAAGAGAAAGGCGTTGAAGTCATCGGCGTTTCTATCGACTCTCAGTTCTCTCACAACGCATGGCGTAACACTGCTGTTGAAGACGGCGGTATCGGCCAGGTTAAATACCCACTGGTTGCAGACGTTAAGCACGAGATCTGTAAAGCATACGACGTAGAGCACCCAGAAGCAGGCGTTGCTTTCCGTGGTTCTTTCCTGATCGACGAAGACGGTCTGGTACGTCACCAAGTTGTTAACGACCTGCCACTGGGCCGTAACATCGACGAAATGCTGCGCATGGTTGACGCACTGAACTTCCACCAGAAGAACGGTGAAGTTTGCCCAGCACAGTGGGAAGAAGGCAAAGCAGGTATGGACGCATCTCCTAAAGGTGTTGCAGCGTTCCTGTCTGAGCACTCTGACGACCTGTAATATTTGGCTAACTGCTCACGCAGTTTCCCCCTAACGCGTAAGCGTAAAGCCAAAGTCAGCTATAAAAATAGAATGAGGCCCGGACCACCGGGCCCTTTTTGTATTTGAGCCCCGGCAAATCTCGGATTTATTCGCCTCTTGGTTAAGCCCGCACTTCAGCATTCCAAAGGGACTTTATAGGTCCTAGATCCTAGGGGACGAGGTCCTAGGAAAAGCGAACTTAATAGGTCCTAGATCCTAGATCCTAGGGAACAAGGTCCCAGGAAATGCGAACTTAATAGGTCCTGGATCCTAGGGAACGAGGTCCTAGGAAAGCAAACTCTCGGTCATTAAATTGATTTCCAGACACGCCCAACTTCAACACATTTTCTCGCATTGCTCTAATCTATATCTTCGCTTTCCTGCTTTTTCTTATCTCAAATCTCGTTCCTGCTTTTTCTGCCCTTCCTGTTCTTTCTCTTATCTCAAATCTCATCTCTGCTCTTTCTCGCTATTGCTCTGGCTCTTCCTAGGACCTAGGATCCTAGGCCCTGCTCTTCCTGCTCTTCCTGCTCTTAACCAACTTTTACCAAACTTTTACACGCCCCCATCTTCTATTCCGAATGCAACTCCTTGATGATGAGAGCTCAAATTCCAAGGAGTGTTGTATGTCTGTTTTGGTTGAAGTGTGCATTGATAGTATTGAATCCCTTCCTATTGCTGAGCGTGCGGGCGCAAAGCGTATTGAGCTTTGCAGTTCGCTGGCGACAGGTGGCCTGACCGCCAGTGCGGGTTACATGAAAGCCGCGGCGCGTGTGGCGGGTATTCCGGTTTACGGCATTATTCGTCCCCGTGAAGGAGACTTCCTTTATTCAGGTGATGATGTGGAAATCATGCTCGAAGACATTCACACCGCGAAACAGGCAGGCCTTAACGGCGTGGTGATCGGTGCACTGCAGGCTGACGGAAAAATCGATGAGACGATTGTTGGCGACATGATCAAAGCCGCTTCGGGTATGGGCATTACTTTCCACCGTGCAATTGACCACTGCTCTGCCCCGTTTGATGCACTGGAATTTCTGATGGCGCACAAGGTGGAGCGCATCCTCACCTCCGGCCTTGCCAAACGTGCAGAAGACGGCATTGAAATGCTGAAAGAGATGGCAGACTTTACCCAAGGTCGCCTATCAATCATGCCGGGTGCAGGCGTTTCGCCAGATAACGCCAAGCGCATTGTCGATGCCACAGGCGTTACCGAAATTCATCTTTCCGGCAAAACCACCCGCCAGTCCCATATGGTTTTCAAAAACGAAAACGCCACCATGGGCAACGGTGACGATTTTGCCATCACAGTCACCAATCCTGAGACAATCAAAGCCACACTCGCAGCGCTAACTCGCTAAGCTCGCACTTTTCTGACAGGGGAATTGAAATCATCCTCCTTTCTTTTTTAGGGTGGCAGGACAACCCGAGGAAAAGGACGTGGCACATGGCGAGCGAAGAACAAGACAAGCCAACGAAAAAGAAGAAAGGGAAACTCAGCAGCGAAGCCTACGAGAACAAACTCGCTGAGCTACAAACGGAACTCGTCAAACTTCAGGAATGGGTCAAACTCAAAGGCCTGAAAGTGGTCGTTGTCTTCGAAGGGCGCGATGCCGCGGGTAAAGGCGGTGTAATAAAGCGCATTACCGAAAAACTTAACCCGCGCGTCTGCCGTATTGTCGCGCTGGATAAACCCACCGAGCGCGAACGCACCCAATGGTATTTCCAACGCTACGTTTCGCACCTTCCTGCTGCGGGCGAAATCGTCCTGTTTGACCGAAGCTGGTATAACCGCGCAGGCGTTGAGCGCGTGATGGGCTTTTGCACCGACGGGCAATATGACGAGTTCATGCGTACCTGCCCCGAGTTCGAGCGCATGCTGCAGCGCTCCGGCATTATCCTGTTGAAATACTGGTTCTCGGTTTCCGATGAAGTGCAGGAAAAGCGCTTCAGTGAGCGCATCAACACCCCGATGAAGCGCTGGAAGTTCAGCCCGATGGATTTGGAATCCCGAAGCCGCTGGAAAGAATACAGTGAAGCGAAAGACAAAATGTTCGCCTACACCGACACCAAAGAATCTCCATGGTGGGTGGTGGAAGCCGACAACAAAAAACGGGCGCGCCTGAACTGCATATCCCACCTGCTTTCCAGCATTCCGTATGAAGCGATCAGCTACGACGCCATCGATCTGCCGGAGATCAACAAAGAAGGCTACGTACGTGTGCCGCTCGAAAGCCAAAGCTTCGTACCGGATGTAACCAAAGAGCTATAAGCCAACCACCACCAACCCCAAAAGCGCAGCTGATAAAAGGTGCGCTTTTTTGTCTTGAAAATACACCTCAAAGACGACCTTTCCAGACAGCGTCAAAACTTCGTAAGCCACTGTAATTACGTCATAAAAATGTCACCGCTGTGCATTTACTGCCAGTTCATGATTCTGAATTGAGGGACTGCTTCAAATATCAGATTTTCTCGCTCACTCACCCGGTATTTCCCTCTATATATTCCGCCCCAAATAACAACCATCAAAAAGAATAAAGACGATGAACAAGAAACAGTTAGCCTGCCTGATCCCGGTATTGCTTGCTGGGGCAAGCTGCTCAACAGCCTTCGCCAGCACACCTAGCTCTCAAGCCGTTTACTTCAACCAGAAATCCTTGCCTTCAGATACCCAAGGCTCACTGGCTGCCAGCGTCAGCATGGCGCAGAGCGTGATCATGCCAACCATCCATGGCATTGAAGGTGATCGCCAACCGCATCTGGTCGCACTGCGTAAAGCACTGGTGATCGTAGAGCCTCACACCACTGACGCACTTCAAAACAGCGAGATCGCCATGGTAGTGAAAAACAGCCAGGGCGAAGAAGTGCACCGCACAACCCTGCTGCCACCTTCCGCGCAGCCAAAGCCTGCGGGCCAGATTGATATCGACCTCGATATTGTCGTACCGGAAACCTACGCGCACCGCATCTCGTCACAACAGGCTATTGATGTCATCGCCTATGAATCCGGCAAGGACGCTTTCAAAGCGCTGCTGACCGAGCATGACACCCTCGAAATCGCCACCAGCAACGGCAACTTTGCCTACGACTTCATGCTGCCGGAAGGGGCAGAGCTCGACGGCAAGATCGTCACCTTCTCCTCACAGGCCGGATACAATTCACGCATTCACTACACCCACGGCTCAGACACGCTCTCTAACGGCAACCGCTTTACCTACAACAACGTTGGCGGAAAATGGTTTGCCCAGTCTGATGCCGATTACGGCAAGCTCGTTTACAGCGACAAGGCCTACACAGCGGTCTTGCCCGCAGAAGTGATTGAGCCGGGTTTCAGCCTGACATTCAGCAATGGCGATCAGGAAGGTGTGGTCGAAGGCATTAAAGTCGGCGCTAACACCACACTGATTCTTAACACTGTCGATGTGGGTCTGCTGACGCCACCGCGCGGTGAATTCCGTTTTATGACCGATGAGAAACTGCACCGCGACTACTTCCAGTCTGTGCAGATCAGCAAACTTATCGTGAACCCCTATGCGCCCATCCATCTGGAAGAGATCATGCTGCCGGATGGCCGCCTTCTGGTCGACGTTGACCCAAGCAAAGCCGACGCTTACGGCAGTGATTCCCACTACCGTATTGCCCGTGAACTGATTTCCGCTGGCATCAACAGCGCCAACTATGGCGTGAACAGCCATGACGTGATGAACGGTTCGCAATGGAACATTAGCGCGCCTTACCACGCGGCTCAAGTAACGGTGAACAACTCGCGGGGCAACTACAGTGATGGCATTATCAATCACGGTTTGCTCGGCTCTTATGCCGGTGTGGCATCAGTGGTCAGCTCAACAGGCAATGAATTCAGCCACGAAGTCGGCCATGAGTTCGGCGCAGGCACCCATGCAGAAGCTCACTATCTGGGCGGATTCAAAGGCTCGGTGCATAACAGCTCTACCAAGATCAACTCCACCTGGGGCTGGGATCTGTTTGAAAACCGCTTCCTGCCGAACCTCAGCAAAGCGCGAACCAATGGCTCGTCCTGCTACGAAGGCGAATGCGCAGAACCATTCAACGGACACAGTTTCGGCTGGGGCACCATGGCAGGTGGCTGGCCGCTGCACCCGGCAGGCAATGAATACACACTGCACACCCCTTACGAGCTGAACGTGTTCCAACACTTCATGGAAGGGAAAGCGAGCTTTGACCCCGCCTCCCCAACCGGATTCAGCAAATGGGATGCAGAAAGCCAGACCATGCAGCCATGGGACAACAGCGTGAAGGACGATCTCGCCTTTAATATTGTCACCATCAGCGACAACAACACCTTGAACGAGTTTGGCGCGGAAAGCCGCAAGTTCCACGAACTGTTCGAGAACGCAGACGCTGTTCGCATCAACACAGGAAACGGCTACTGGGCGCGTGATTTTTACCTGCCGACAGACCAAAGCTTCGAAGGCAAAGTGGTGGTGTTCAACTCTTCTGCGGGCTACAACTCACACATCCACTACAACGGTCATTCGCAACTACTGATCAACGGCACCAAATACGCTTACCGCTTTGAAGCGGGTCAGTGGATGGAAGTCGAAAAAGACATCATCGACAAAACCGTGCCGCGCATTCCTGAAAAACAGGGCGTAGCCGTGACCACACTGGTGGGTTACTACGATCCAAGCAACACGCTGCCAAGCTACATCTACCCTGCCCTGCATGGTGCGCATGGCGCTGTGTATGCCGATAACTTCACCGCATCATCGTGCCAGTTGGACGTGCTCACCCAGCAAGGCGGTACCCAGCGCTTCAACCTGCACAACCGACGCTTTAAAGAAGGCTTGATGAACCGCTTCCACGTGAATGTGGAAACCGCGCTTAACCCTTACCGCGCAGAGCTTTACTGCAACGATAAATTGCTTGCCGATATCGCGATTACCGCGCCGACAGTAGAACTTAAAGCAGGCATCGTCACCACAGAGCTTGGCGAAGCGCCGACCCTGACAGGTGTGACAGACGTGACCCTGCAACAGGGCGATAGCTTTGATGCACTGCAAGGCGTAAGCGCGTTTGATAAAGAAGATGGCGACATCACCGCTAACATCCGTATTTCCGGAGATGTTAATACCCAAACACCGGGCGATTACCTGCTGAGCTACAAGGTCACCGACAGCGAAGGCCAGACAGCGTCAGCGACCCGCACCATCACGGTCGAAGCCAGCGCCACATGTATTGCCAGCTGGGAGAAAAACCGCGTGTATGTGGGCGGCGATAAAGTCTCGCACCACGGCGTTGTATGGCTGGCCGCTTGGTGGACGAAAGGAGAAGAGCCGGGCAACACAGGTGAATGGGGCGTTTGGAAACAAACCGACGACGAGAGCTGCGGCAGCACCAACCCAAATCCCAATCCAGATCCGGACCCAGAAGTCACACCGCCACCACCGGGAGAATACCCAAGCTACACACCAGGCGCGGCCTATCAGGAAGGTGACATTGTAAAAGGTCAGGACGGCAAGCTATACCAATGCAAGCCATGGCCAAACTCAGGCTGGTGCTCTAACCCAAGTTATGCGCCGGGTAAAACACCGTTCTGGCAAGATGCCTGGAACCTGCTGAAGTCATACAAATCGTAGTCAATACACAAAAAAGCGGTGGCCAATGACCACCGCTTTTCTCTTTGTTCTTATCTATATTCTTATCCGCATTCTTCTTCACTTTCTTACACGAAAGCGAAGCGCAGATTTACTCGCCTTTACGTAGCGGGTTCACCTTCCCACCTGTCACCGGGTCAGATTTCCCTTCCGCCTTCATACGCTCTGCTCGGCGGCGGCGGATTTCTTTCGGGTCTGCCACCAACGGGCGGTAGATTTCAATGCGGTCGCCGTCATGCACCGTCGCATCCAGTTTCACCAGACGACTGAACACACCAACTTTATTCTTCTTCAGGTCGATTTCAGGGTAGGCATCCAAAATACCCGAGTGGCTGATGATTTCTTCCACCGGCGTATCTGGCGTCACAATCGCCTTAAACACACGTTGCTCATCCGGCAACGCATACATCACTTCAATATGCAGCAACTTACCGTCACTCATAAATGTCTCTCGCCCTGTCGGTGAAAGCCTTCACCATGTTCATCGCCAACTCGTTAAAGACTTTTCCGAACGCCATTTCCACCAAACCGTTGGTGAACTCAAAATCCAGATTCAGCTCGATTTTGCACGCATCCGCATCCAAAGACGTAAAATGCCAGCCACCCACCAGTTTTCGGAAAGGGCCATCAACCAGTTCCATTTTGATTTGCTGACCGTTTACCAGCAGATTGCGCGTGGTAAAGGTTTTGCGGATACCGGCTTTCGACACATCTACCGACGCGGTCATCGCACTGTCATTGGCTTCCAGCACGCGTGAACCGGCACACCCCGGCAAAAACGAAGGGTAAGCTTCAACATCATTAACAAGTTCAAACATCTGCTCTGCACTATACGGCACCAACGCAGAACGGGTAATACGCGGCATAGCGTCTCCTCTCAGGTCGATTCCGGCATCATATCACCAGACCGTATTTTTCCCCAAATTCCTTCAACGTGCCTCCAAACCGCACAAACGGCAACGAACAGGGACACCCGGAAACACCGCCATCGACGGTTTATGGGGCCGGGTGCCTGAAAATCCGATAAAAACTTGTTTCGCCCACCATAACCACTACGTATAATGCCGCCATTATGGTAAAGAAAAACGCAAAGAATAAGGCGGGCAGCAACACGATTGCTCAGAACCGCCAGGCTCGCCACGAATACTTCATCGAAGACGATATTGAGGTAGGGCTAGAGCTACAAGGCTGGGAAGTGAAATCACTCCGTGCAGGCAAAGCCAACATCAGCGAGAGCTACGTGTTCTTCCGCAATGGTGAAGCTTTCATGTCTGGCGCGACCATCACTCCGCTGAATGTTGCTTCTACACACGTAGTGGCAGACCCAACACGCGTGCGAAAACTGCTACTCAAGCGTCGTGAACTCGACAACTTGATTGGCAAAGTGAACCGCGAAGGTTACACAGTTATCGCGCTTTCCATGTACTGGAAACAGTCGTGGGCTAAACTTAAGATTGGTCTGGCGAAAGGTAAAAAACTTCATGACAAACGTGATGCTTCCAAAGATCGCGATTGGCAGCGCGACAAAGCGCGAATCATGAAGCACTCAACCAGATAATCGTTGACGCAGCAGCATGTTATGCTAGTATCTGCGTCCACATTCCGGGGCTGATTCAGGATTCGACAGGATCAAGAAGGCTCGTGGAGCATGCCGAGGGGCGGTTGGCCTCGTAAAAAGCCGCAAAAAAATAGTCGCAAACGACGAAAACTACGCACTAGCAGCTTAATAACCTGCTCAGAGCCTGCCCTCCCTAGCCTCCGCCTGTAGGACGGGGAATCAGGGCAGTCAAACCCAATCAGGATAGCGAGGGAAGCTTTGACCGAAGAGCTGAACCGCGAAATAGAATTTCGGTATGTCTTTTTGTAGCGTGTCTATTCGCAGCACACTGACGAGATTAAAGATAGACTAAGCATGTAGCGCCATTAGTTAGACTGATTTTGGACGCGGGTTCAACTCCCGCCAGCTCCACCAAACGTTTGGGAAAGCGCCAACTCGAAAGAGTTGGCGCTTTTTTGTTTATATAAACAAGCACGGTCTCTAACCTCCATACAAGGCCTGAGCGCCGACCAACTATTCCAAAGCTCAAAGTCATCTGCACGGGAAAAAAGAGGAAGCAATGGACCGACAACCAAGGGACACTTGCCCTGGAAAGTAAATGTCGTTGATATAGTTGTAAATGCTTGAGCGAGAAAGACCCGTTACTGCCATCACCTCTTTCAACCAAATCAACTTAATATGTTGCTTTTACATAAAATCACCTCGACGTTAGTTGCTTCGGAGAGGTGATATATGCTTAAAGAATCATGACTTACAAGCAGTTAGTTAGTGACGTATTTAGAAACGAACTCCAAATAAACCACCGGTTTCTGTATCGGTAATTTTTAGATCAACCAGATGTTCCTCTAAATTAAATCCCTCATGAGAAGACATATCAGGGAGATCATCGGAATTCATAGTTATAATATACTGAAAATCAAACTCTTTCGCCCATTTAGAACCAATATATAAAGCTTTAGCAACCTGGCGTTCATCTACACCATCAAAAAGATAGCTATCATGAATGAGTACACGAGGTCTTCTATCCTCATTGGTCCAAAGTTTCATCATCATCATATCAAAACAGAAGATCTGCATTTTTGACTTTCCGGTACTTTTTTTGCCTTCTATCTCAAAATCAAATTTCGGGCCGTCATCTGTTGGCTCAATAGTAAATCGGCCTGGCTGATCATAAAGGGCTTCGGATATATCACCAAATGTGATAACGGCTTCTTTTATAGCCTCACTTCTTTCTGAATGATCGATCAATGTTTTCTTTTTCAAGGTCCCTTTATCAATCTTTATGTCCGTTTTCTGAACATCTAAGTTTTCTGTAGCTTTCAGCTTTTCCTTTAATAACTCGACTTTAGACTCAGCTTTAGAAAAAATGCCTTGTAGTTTATAAAACTGATCTAAAGCACCGTGAGATTTGAGCAAAGATAGTATTTCTGAACGCTCATCATCTAGGGCCAATTTTTTCTTTTCTCTTTCAAGCATTCGGTGTTTTATAACCTGAATCTCTTCAGACAAATGTGCTTTCCTATTCGCAACAATAGAAGAATGAAATGACATAAATTCATCAAACTTTCTATCTATAACATCTGAAAATTCAATAGCAGCTTGTTCGAAAAGACGAAGAACCTTTGAATTGTCAGGTTCATTTTCTGTCGCAACAGTACGCTCTAAATTCGCCAGCCAATCTCTATCCGTGAGATCCTCAAGACATAGAGCTGACAGTTCTTGAGTTATAATATCAGCTCTTGTTTCTTTCTCTCGATATTCAGGCAAGACCTTAAAATTCTCTAGCGCATTTTTTAACGAGTTTAGCTGGGCACTTTTAAGATGTATCTCTGTAGAAAGTTCTGAAGCACTACCCATAATACCTTTCAATGCACCTTCATTTGATGCTTTGATCAGCGCTTTTACTAATTTTTCTTTTTGGCGAATAGTTTCAAAGTCTCTTACAAGCATCCAATTCAGTTTCAACAAATATGTCAGTGCAACTTGCGACTGCCAACGAGCTTGTTGAGGAAATGTCTTGTCAGGAACATCGAACCCTTTTGACGATCTAGCAAAATAAGAAAATAATAACCTAAATGTAACACTGTGCTTTAATTTCTTTGATGAATTATCAAGGTTAAACACTTGCTCTCCAAGAAAATTAAGCCATGTTTCATTGGTAATGACCAGATTGTTATCTTCTATTGACTTAAATGGAATAACGCCAGACTCATCCTTATTGACTACGATTTTGCTTGGTGAATCTGCTGAACGACTAATCTCAATATTGTTGCCATTAATCGTCATGTCTAACGTAAATGTTCTATCACTAAAGATAGGATTCTTTACTAGGCTATCCTTACGAATATCACTACCCAGTAAAGTATTTATAAGTTCAACGAGACTACTTTTACCTGCCCCGTTCCTTGTTTGTCTATCTGTGGAGCTATCGGTCTTTTCTGCAAGTACGATATTGAGTCCATCATGGAACGAAACTGGTTTGAAAGTGTCAAAATCACTTGTTATTTTATTTAACATTACACTTCCTTTTTATAAAACCATCTTTAAGCTCTATTAGCTTAAGAAGATATAAAAGATCGATTGACAAAATAAACCAATCATAAGAAACATCAGCAACCCTGAGAGATCTTGATAGTATATTTGAATACTCTTCCCAAATTGAACTAATCGTGGATTTATCGCCAATGAGTTCATACACTTCTGCTGATATTGAAATAAGGGACCTTTTGGGAGGCAAGTGTTTTGTTGGAAATATCATTTTGACCATCCTTCTGGCGGATTGTCGAAAATATCACACCGCTCAAAAAAGTAACTCAATACCGCAAGAGATGAAACCTGAGCACCAATAGAGTCTGGGTCATATCCAGCAAACTTTTGAAGATTACTAAAAATGAGGTCAGCTTCTAATCCACTATTCTTTAACTCTAAATAGCGGCTATTAAATGAAGATGCCAGATCATCGCCATAGCTTGGGTCTGGCCACATGGATAACAAATCCTGAACCAACACTTCCTTTGCTCGCCCTGACTTCAGCAAAATCTCCACATCGTCAGAAAGAGCGTTAAATTCAAGCTTATCGACTGAAACTGGTCCCAGAGTGCTGGTCTTACATTTTGTTGTCTGAATGGCTTTTAAAAGCGTCTTGATTGGCTCGTGAGTTAGCCCTGCTAACTGCTTCTCATTCGGCATAAGACCGAACAAATCTATTAAGTGAGACGGGCTAAGAGAAAGAGCGAAATCTTGCAGTATATCTGGCCCCATAACACTTATCTGGATGTTTGGGTTTTCTTCTCTTAACCTCGAAATAACATCCACCGCATAAGGAGGGAGCCCTTCAAACTCGTTGTGAACAAACGTCCATCTGAGAATTTTCCCTTTCCATTTTTCCTTCGCTCCCTCAAAGTCTCCCTGAATCTTGGCAATCAGCTTATCTTTCTTAAAGCCAGAGCTTGGCGCATAGACCTGATAAACATGCTTTTCTGGGTACAAATAACCGTCAGCCTTCCTATCACCCTCTCGGCCAGCAGCCTTGATAGGTAAAAAGTTGTCTGAATACTTCTTTTGCATCAGAGAACAGAAGAAATTTTCATATTCCTGCTCTTTCTTTTCCAAAAGTGCAATTCGAATATCTTTGCCATAAAACGCACGTTGTAACTTATCCATGCTCATCATCAATTCAAAAACTCTCGCCCGTATGAGCCTTTTTCAGCTTATTGCCTTTAATCATCTCGTAGCCGATACCAGAAGAAACGGCCCCTTTTGATGATGAATAGCAACTTGTTGATTTTTTGTTTGGGGAAGACATGCGATCTCGACATGTCTAGGTATTCAGTTATGCAGTCAATTTTATCAGGAAAATATTAGACAGAATAACAATAAAGACAAAACTCAGTTCTTCCTCTAATTTTCATGCGCGACTAAGTTACTAACACCAAAAAACCAGCTTCAGATATATGTCATCGCTGTGAACACTTTTGTTTCACTGCTTAAGGAGCTGTTTATACTGGCTTCTGACTATGATGGTCTTGCATTACATCAATCACTTTGCACTTTGCTAGAGAAGATCCTTTTTCGGTACGAGATTCCCGGCGAAACTTGCCAGGCTGCGTTGAATTGCCGCGATACCAAGCTCTACAAAACAATAAAAGGATTGCCCCCTGATGCTGATCTTTGTCGCGAATTTCTCTTATCGCGACGAAAGCGAAGAGTCGCTCGATGTCGAGCTTTACTTCCATTCACCAATCGTTGGTGATTTCAACTTGACGTTAACGTTGCTGGAGAAGCAAAAGCAGGACGCTCGCCTTTGCGATGGCCGGTACTTGGTCTTCAACTTTCGTGAAAGCAGTTATAGCGCTGAAACTGGTGGCTTTCCCCCCGTTGAAATCGGCATTTGCAAAACTGACAGCGGGACCTGGAACATCGAATACATCACCGACTTTGCTTACGTGGGCAACTATTACCCGGAGCTTGAACGTTGCATCGATTTCGACTTTCGCGTGCAGTCGTTCTTTGCTCAGTACTGTGGCTGGCAATCCATCAAAGGCAATGCTTCTGCTGTTGAACTCTATCAGCTTTGGGAGGCAAATTTCCTGAGCTATGCGGAGATGGAAGTGTACGACGAGGTAACAGTGAGTGCGGAATGCTGAATAAAGCAGAAGGCCAAGTCGGCCTTCTGCTTATTTGTATCTTAACTCGTGCATCGACAGCATCGTGTAGCCAAAATCTGCTGCTTCATCAAACAAAAAGCCTTCATCTAGCTTCCCTCTAACCCAACGCATGCGAATACCTAAGTAACAAGCCCAGGCCACAGCTCGCTTGTAATCAGTCTGTTTCTGATTTTTAGCACAAATTTCAGCAAACTCATTAACCAGCAAGTATTGCTCCTTACCCGCAACATATCTCGCAGCCTCAAATGCTCGCTTGTAGTATTTGTAAGCGGTCGCATCCCTACCTTCTCGATAGTAAAGTCGTGCGAAACACCAATGGGTAAGCCAGGCTAGCTTCTCGTTCAAAGCGTTGGCTTTTAGAATCGCGCCAAACTCATCAATCTCTTTCTTACTTTTCGCATGAGCTTTCAGGTCTAAACCCTGGAAAAATAACTCTCCAAAATGTTTGGGCAAATCAGGCGTACTCATTGAAGTGTAAGCGCTCGCGAAGGCCGCAAAACTGCCCATCTGCCGTCGGGCTACCCTCAACCAATATCGGTCACTACTAAGCTGAGATTTATGAGTTTTACATTTTTCTCTCAGCAATTTTTCAGCAATCTCGATTCGCTCACCCCGACTATTCCAAAAGAGATCGATATACCACCGCATTTCTCTATCGGTGATGCGCTCATCAAGCTCCCCTAGACGATACTTTGTTATGTGGGCGTTTAGACCTGCACATTCTTTATCTATCCTTCGGCACTGACTGCGCACTTGCTTAATCCATGCGAGCATTTGAACAGGCCCATAAACCTTTTCAGCCTCATGAAAAACTTGCGTTGTAAAGCGAGCAACAATCAAAGCAAACTTGCAGCTTTTTTTAAGCTCATCGGAAAAAAGCTCTCTGCCAATTTTTTTGTGTAAATCCACCGATTGTTCGAAATTTTCAAGTAGTTTGGCAACGGAGGGAATCGCCCTCCCTTTGCTCCACTTGATGGCGTTTTCTAGATGTTGTTGCCTTCTGAGGAAGTTCTTATGTTGGTTTTCTGGTGCATCAAAATCATCCTGGACCGTCGGGTTGTGAAATTTGTTTTTCGTTAAACCAGCTTGTTCATATATCCAAGTCCATACATTACCGATAGGTGTTTGGCGCTTAATACTCAATGGCGCTGGCACCCACCATACCCCTGGTGGCAGCGTAAATGAGTTGGTCAAACTGTATATTTGGCTATTCCACGTGATGGAATAAATCGCACCATTGATAAACTCTGCGCTCACATACCAAGAGATTGATTGTTCTTTGTCTAGATAGGTGCCACTTGAGTTGAGTGACTGCCGATAGTCCTCAAGCAGCTCTCGAACGGCGTTCATCATATTAAAACTCAGTCTGTCATCACCAAGGTGCTCTGAAAGCAGCCCTTCTAGCAACAACAATAAATCACCCAAGTTTTTGTTGAGATCACCCTCTTCTCTCGCGAGTCGACGTAACTGTGTTTGTACTGTTTTCTTTTGTGTTTCGTCTTTTATGAAGCCGGAACTGTGGCCTTTTTGTGCAAGGAGCCCTGACCAGTCGATCACCGACTTCAATACGTCACCCAATGTCGGAAAACCAGGAGTCATTTGTTATTTCGCCTTTTTCAAAAAAGGGCCTTATTCGGCCCTGGTTAACTTACTTCTTGGGAGGGAGGACCCCACGTCCACCACCTGATTTCTTGCCCGTTTTAGATGGGAGGTTTCCACCTGGACCAGGGTGGCTGGATGGTCTTCGATTGCCTGAATTCTTTGCCATTGTTAAGCTCCTCAAATTGGATTAACGACAACTCCCTTGAGCCGTCGTTTAGAAGATTAACGAATGTGGCGAAGTAAAGATTTAGGCTTATTGGCGACGAGCTTTAATTTGATAATTTCAATTAGTTACCCACCAAATCATTCATACCGCACACTTTCAAAAACTGATACGTCTCCTCATCCTCGCATTTGATGATCAGACCATTTCTGCCGCGGCTCAGCAGTACGCGATAACTGCCGTAGGTGTAATGATCCTGGTCGCGTCGATACTTGCGCTCTTGAGCGAGTTGTAACACCCCACCTCGAAACACCAAGTCATTACCCCAGTTTAAAAGTGCCAAAGAAAGCTCTAACCCCTGGCTCGCAAATTCCGTGCATGCCGTATTTAACTGACAACAGGAAAGGGTTGATTCGGGTGGTTCCACATACCAAGGACCAACCAGATTGGCGTTCTTAGCTTTCACTTCAGGGATAAACGGACCGCCCTGGCTCGACATCAGCCACCCCATACGAAATGCGTCGGCTTTGATGTTGTCTTGGTGCAACGTCTGCATATGCTCTTGCGCAAAGTTATCCGCTGCGGATTTACTTTTGGTCAGCATCAACGGGTAGTCCAGGCTCAGTGAAGCAGCAACGGCGTTAGCTTGTTGTGCATTACCTTTCAGCACAGCTTCAATCCAACGATCCAGCTCTTCGGTATACGCCTGGCGGATAGGCGTTTTCAAATTAAACACTTCCCTTTGACACACCTGCACTTTTTTCAAGTGGTGCGCATGAAGTTCCGGCATGATGGTCGTGATCCGATCGCCATGTCGATACAGCGCATCTTCCAGCGCCAACAACATGCTTTCTAGTGACATCTCGTTTCGGTAGATAGCTTGGCCATCGCCCACCAGCAACACCAATACACCAAACTCTTTTTGCGCCAACCAATCACAGAAAAGGTGAAGTTCTGATTGCGAGTTCGCATCTCGGTTATTGAGCTTTTCCCATGCTCGCTGCGCTTCATCAAAGACCACGAAGTTTTCTTCGATTTCGTTCCATCGCTCGTGCTGTTTTAAGGTCCGCTTGAAGTTAATCAAGTCTTCGATGAGCACCCGACCATCGAGCGGTAACCCTTTTTTCGAGCGTTTTCCGTGATAGTCCAACGTATGCTGAAGCACTTGCACTAAAGGCCCGTTCCCCGACAAGAAAACCGGCTTACAGTGTTCCGCGCCATAGGTGTTCACAAGATCAGCGACCGCACTAATGCCCAAGAGGGTTTTACCTGCTCCTGGCCTGCCGTGCACCACCACAACGTAACGCTTGCGGTTGGTCTTTGCGTGTTCGTATAGCTTCAGCAAATTGGCTCGCGCATCTTCGATGTTTTCGCCCGCACTGGTTTTCAGTGTCGGTATGGTTTCTTCAAAGAAGACTTGGACCGTCCCATGCAAAATGCTGGGCTGGCGGTAGAAGTTGCCGTGTTGCCAATTAAGTACATCATAGGCTTGCTGAGGTTTGGTCAGCGTATGGATGAGAGCATTTGAAAGGGCTAGCAACACACCATTGTCTGGCATATCGCACGTCACGCGATCATGCTTAAACCCCGTGGCGCCCGGCTTAGTGAGCGCGAGAAAGCAATGCCCCTCAAGGCCGATAGACTCGCTGTGAAAACGGAGCATGGTTTTTAAATCAAACCGGGCACGCCACACCTCATGCTCACTGGCGGCCAGTTTGTGTTTGAACTCAACAACGTACAGATCACCGGTAGGCAGAACTAGGTTTACGTCCGCGGCTCTTTTTCCTCCTTCGCCCACCAGCTCTTGTTCAAAAGCAATCCAGGCTTTAGCCGGGGAAAAACCACTCACATCACAGACGTGCTTGAGGGTGCGTTTCATCACCTCATGCTCAATGACCCACGCTTCTTTCTGTGTGGGGGCGAGCTCTTCCGCCCAAGGTAAGCTGGCGTGAAATTCCACGAGCTGCTCGATAAAGCTCTCTTCATCAACGTGAAAAAACGTTTCCCACGTTCCCGACCAACCCGCTAATGGTTCCATGCTCGCTCCCTGTTTTACTGACGCATGAGTTTTCGGACCGCGGGAATGTCGGCCTCGGCCCAATCCACGTCCATGAGATGTTCTTTCTCCAACCAACGCTGTGCGACATGCTCACTAAGCACAATCTCTGGGCTTTCAACGGCCACCACAAAGCAATGCATGGTGATATCAAAATCTGGGTAGCTGTGCTCAACCGTGGTAAGCAATTGCGGGCCGGTTATCGTGATGGCGAGCTCTTCTTGCAACTCACGAGATATCGCCTCTTCAAGCGACTCGTCCTTTTCGACCTTACCCCCAGGGAACTCCCACTTGTGGCTGATGTAATCGAGCTTCGCCGGGCCACGTTGAACAGCCAGGTAACGATCCTCGAACGTTAAAATGGCGGCAACAACCTCTATGTGCTTTTTCATGCGCCCTCCCCCAACTGCTTGGCTCGCAGCTGAAGTGTCTCGACGTCTTTTTTGTCATCCACAATGTGCATCTTCTTGTGGCAGTTAGGGCAAAGCGCAACGGTATTGGCAATAGTGTCCTCCCCGCCTTTTGCCAGCCAAACGATATGGTGCGTTTCCAGATAAGGGACCCCTTTGGCATTTTCAAACGGGGCCGGTTTTAGGCAAAGCTGACAAATCCCTTTCGCTAAACGTTTTGCATACTCTGCCACCCAAACACTTCGCTCATACTGCGTCGTTGATTGCTGATAAGTGCTCGGCATTTTGCGGCCCTTCTCTGCACGTTCTTTTAAGCTCTCATCAGATAGCTTCTTCGCCTTTTTCACACGTTGACTATCGAGCGCTTGCTGATCCTCACGAGTCACCGCGCGCGAACCCGTCAGTACCTTAAGCGGAAAGACATAGGCTAATCGGCTGTTTCCGCCCTCATCACGCTGAGGCTCTTGATACGGCGCCCCACTGAGCTCAACCTGGCCAACGTAGGTGTACTCTTTGTCGATAAAGACTTCGAAAAGATGCACACCGACACCATTGCTCTCAGATTCCGCCAAGGTTTTGTTTTGAGCGAAGGACAAACTCTGATCACCATTGGTCCCCATACCGGTGTAATGCAGCGTGTCACCTTCCCAACGGTCGTCATAAATCGATTTAACGTGGTTTGAGATGATGACTAGGGTGTTTGTTTGGTGCGCGCGACGCATGCCACCTTGAGGGCTACAGCCAAAGATGTCACAAAGTTGTGCGTTATCGAGTTTGGTACCCTGCTTGAGAGAGGAAATGGAGGTCATAGTTAGCCATGTCGATGATTTTAGATATCTTGGCTAAATAGTAAGGATTTTTAGCGGCACCTGTCATTGAGTTTGGCTGTCACGCTCCACAATTTTCTCCAAAATCTATTCTGTTACCTCACTTTCTACCCAAGCGACAACCCTACCGCCCAAAGACACGCTTTTTGGGGGCTTCCCTTACTTCATCAGGCTGGTATCCGAAAGTTATCAATTACCACTGCTAATCTAATCGGTAGGGCTTCACCACTCCCCCACCAACAAACGGCTCTTAACCCCTGCCACCTGCAATTGCATGGCTTCAAACACCGCCTCGAACTCTCTTTCTTTGGTATGGATATTGGGCAGTGAAAGTGACGCTTCAGTGAAAAATCGCGTTTTGTCCTGCTCGCTGTCCCACGCCAGTCGCCAGAAGTCTAGAATGAGTGGTTTGGCCATTTTCAGTCTTTGTTTGGAAGGGACTTTGTCCCGCTTGGTATTGTTCTCCTGTGAGGAGGCAGGAAACAGGTTCCACCTGTCGTTATTCGGCCAATAGGCAAAGGGCAAGCAGTGGTCTACCTGATAGCTGTCCTGAAGGGGTTTATTACTCCACACACTCACAAGTTTGTGCTTATTTGCGCGCAGGCTATCTATGCGCTTTCTCACATCGCGGGTGTCGCGTTTGGCATCTATCCAAGCCAGACAGTCATGATAAGTCTGTAGGGCAATGTCGCGCCGCTCATTGTGCTTGTAGCGCTTCATTTCTGCTATCCATTGATTCACAATCAGGGGCTCAATCCAACTGGCATAGAGCCGCAGGCAATCCCACAGACTTTCTCCCAGGGTAAACACGCCAAAGCTTTGCAGGAATTCGCTGTCGAGCACAAAGCTTGAAGCGTTTTTTCGCCTGCCGCTTTTTTGCATATCAAACAGACGGTTATTTTTGTCGCCTCGGTAAGTAAAGGTAACTGGTCCTTCATCAATGGTTTTAATGGCATCTTTCAGCGCTTTTTGTAGCGCGGTTGCCTCTTCCCCGATAAATAGTGCACCAATGGCAAAGTCGTCCGGCGCGAGGTGTTTAAGTTCGCCCCAGCCACCGGCTTTCACAAAACCCAGTCCTTTATTGGTGTTGCTGTTTTGCTGAATGCCTAGCCCTTCTCCGGCGTCTGTGTCTATCAGGCGTTTGTATTGACGAATCCAGTAAAGCGCCACCAGCCCGAGCGGGATGGCAACGCGCCCGTCGTATCTGTCTGTGACGGCGCCAGGGTGGGCATCTGCAATGCGGAGTAATGTTCTGAGCAGCGCCAGTTTGTATGTCGCGGATTTGTTGTCATTCACAATAACATGGCGGACAGTGATTAAATCGCCGGATCCGTCATCCGGCAAGGTGAGCACCACTGTCTGCCATTTGACGTTGTCACGCCCAAGGGAGTCATCGGTCACATCAGTTTTCAGCCTGATTTGTAACGCATGATCTTTGGCGAGTTGTTCAATTTCTTCCACTGAGACAGGGTGCGCCGTTCTGGCATCGCCAAACATGCCGTGGCGCAAGGTGATCACCAATCTGCCATTGGGTGCCAGTAGGTTGGCAAGTTTGCGAAATGCCCGAGGGCGGTCCGTAGGGGCTATGTGCATCCAAACCGCTGAAAGCAAGATGCAATCAAAGCGCACACTCAGCTGATTGACCACTTTCAGTTCCGGCAAGGTATCAGAAAGCCAGGTCACAGTAAGTGCCTCGGTTCTTGCCTCTCCGAGTGCGCGAAAAGCATCAGCAGGCTCTACCGCATAGACTGTGCAGCCTTGCTCGGCAAACCTTGCAGCGTCTTGTCCATTACCCGCACCGACATCCAGCACGTTGCAATTTTGGTCATGCCCTGTGGGCCAATGCGCTCTCCAGCTTTCATGAACCTGTTCAAAGGTAACCTGCTGGTACTGGGTATTAAGCTGCTCGGCGTTTTGATCGTAAAACTGGATGTTCCGGTTCATGGAAATGGCAGTTATGAGTGGTTTGTCAATTGTACTGTGTATAGCCTTTTATGCACGGCAAATTAAATGAAAACGCGATGGGGGTTTAAGCGTGCTCACAGACTGATGAAATTATAAAGCGATCAGACTGACCACTCCCCCCACCAGCTAGGAAATCTTAGCTCCGCCCCCAAACAAAAATGTTTTGGACGATGGGATCTGGACATCTCTCCTTCCAACTGGAAACCTTACCCACTGATTGTCATTATTAATCTTGAGTCGTCGTGATTGCGACGACGTTTCTGACTGGGCCATGGAGAGCCAAATGCGAATTCTTATCTGGGGGCTGATGCTGTCACTGCTGTCTTTACCTGCTCTGGCAAAATGGAATGACCCTGAGTATGTCAAAAGGGCATTTAAAATCATTGCCCTCAGCAATGAGTATGACAATCAGCAGCACCCTGTCCGCAAGTGGCAAAAACCGATACGTATCTATATTGACCATCGCGTTGGTGACAAAGAGCTCCACAGCATGCTGGCCAACACCCAAATTGAAGATTTGGTACGGGCAACAGGGCATGACATTAAGGTGGTGAACTCGCCGGAAAACGCTAACCTACGCTTGGTGTTTACCCGTCAGAGCCGCTGGCAGAACGAGACCCGCGAACTGTGGCCGACACAGGAAGATTTTCCGTTCCGCGGTGCTATCTGCATGGCGCATTTTTCTTCTTCATCTCAGGCAGAAATCAAAGAAGCACTGATTGTGATCCCTGTCGATCTCGCCCGCGAACGCGGCAAGCTGTTCGCCTGCGTGGTCGAGGAACTGACGCAGGCGATGGGCCTACCCAATGATTCTGACAAGGTCTTCCCTTCCATCTTTAACGATGGCTCTAAGAACAATGTGATGACAACGCTGGATATCACCTTGCTTCGCTTGCTCTATTCATCAGGTGTCAATGCTGGCATGACAGAGCAGCAGGTGATGCCACTTCTCGATAGCTGGTTTAAGCAAAATCCGAACTGGCTGAAGCAATCGACGGATATGTATCTTAAGAGCAAATTCGTGTCTGAGTTTGGGTTGAATTAGTCTCTCTCCGAGCCGCTTCTCACCAAGAAATTGAGCAAGAAATTGCCCCTGCATGATCTGCCTTTCGGTTTTGCTTCCACTCCGTTGTGCTGCTCGCGTTTGTTCGGTATTTAACCAAAAAACAAAAGCACATCAGGAAAGAGTCAGTGGCGTACAGGGTTGTAAAAATGACCGAACTCGCATCGTACGAGTTCGGCAAAGTCGAAGGTGGATTTTCGACACTGGGTGAACGGGCATTGGAAGCCGTGTTGCCTCAAGGTGTCACCATACAAAAGTTCCAATCCCAGCTCGCATCGGGCGAGTACGTGTTACTGAGTGATGCACCTGTCACGCCAGCTCTGAAATCAACAACCAACTCCATGGGTGATAAGGTTTGGCAGGTCAACCCTGATGCCGAATCCAGCTTTTCCCCTGAAGCTAAATCTGCGCTGGCTTCCCGAACCAAAGCTAAAGGTTTTACCTCCCGCTCGGGCTCAGAATCTCAAGCCCCTGCAGAAGCGCCTTATACCCCTGAGCCTAAAGTAGAAGAAAAACAGGAAAAGCCTGCGCAGGATTACGAGTATCTGTTTGAGGTAGCCTGTTCGGAAGAGGTACTTGCCAGCGAAGTGGGGTGTCAATTTGCACTCGGTAAAACACCGAAGGAAGCAAGCATTGTCAGCTGGGAAACCAAACTCTCGGATACGGGCACCGTATTCTCTGCCAAAGCCACAGATGACACGCCGCGCAAACTTATCGCTAAAGTCGCCAGCGCAGAAAAAGGCGTGAGTAACCAGCCTCCTGTAAAGCTCAAACCCAAAGGCACTGACGCCGTTCGGGAAGCGTTTATTCCGGTGATTCCTGCCCTTCAACTTGGCGACCGTTTAGGCTTTCCGACTGAAGGTTACTTCTATCATTTCCACAAAAAGAAGCTGGTTCAGGAATACAAAATTCTCGGTGAAGGACGCTGGGCATTTCAGGCCACACGTTCAACGCCATTTAGCCTGAACAATGAGCAAGGGCTGAATAAATACCAGGGCGCGATTCTGCTTTACTGGAAAATCGACAGCAAAGTCGTCACCGACCAGCATCTTGTTTACCTCGACGCGCCTATTACTCAAGAGCAACTTGGTAACGTCAGTGATGAATGGCTGAATAAGAATGGCGTTGAGATAGACATCCCAACCCTGCTTGATGCCAAGATAGCCACAACGGCCGCCAAGAAGCCTTACAAACCGAAAACCTACAATGCGCCTGCTGACGTCGTCTACGACCACAAAGAACGCCTGCTAAACGGTTCAACACTCAAAGCCATCAACAACGAACGATTGGTAGAGAGTGGGTTGCCGGTGGTTAACATTAGAAAGCTACCTGAAAAAACCTTCAGGTTCGGAATATTCTTTGATGGTACTGGCAACAACCTTGAGAACGATAAGTACAAAGAAAACAGAGGCAATGCCTCCCGTACTAACGTTGCCAGGTTGTTTGAGGCTTATCAGGAAAAAGAGGGGGAAATAGCCAAGATCTATGTTTCGGGCATCGGTACAGTTGATTATGACAATGTGCCCAGAGCAGAGATGGAAAGAGCCATTGATGAAGGAGATGATTTAACCACCTGGGCTATGGCAACTGGTGCTCAAGACTTTTTATCTTTCAGTGAAACCGCGGCTTATTTTAAGTGGCAGAGATTACTTAACCAGCTTCATTTCATATGTACCAAACTTAAAAACGATGGCCTCTACTCTGATATCACTCACATTGAGTTTGATGTTTTTGGATTTAGCCGGGGAGCTGCTCTGGCACGACATTTTGTCAATGCTGCCAATGAGGGTATGCCAAATTACGAACTACCTAGAAGCGGTTCAGATGGTTTGAGCATTACCCCAAATCTGCTTGGTGGAATTAACCGCAACTCTTACGACTCAAAAGAAGGCTACAAGATAGATTTATCAAAAAGAGTAAGCGTCCGGTTTGTTGGCCTGTTCGATACTGTTGGCTCTTTTTACCTTGCAGGCAACAATGATGAAGGAGAGTTTAAACTGTCACTGGCCCCAGATAGCGCAGAGACTGTTTATCATATCGCCGCCTTCCATGAATATAGGAATAACTTCCCACTAACTTCTTTAAAAATCAATCAAACCCTCCCTGACAACTTCTTCGAGGATATTTTCCCCGGCGCGCATGCAGATGTGG
Source organism: Grimontia sp. SpTr1 (assembly GCF_947387585.1). NCBI lineage: Bacteria > Pseudomonadati > Pseudomonadota > Gammaproteobacteria > Vibrionales > Vibrionaceae > Grimontia > Grimontia sp. SpTr1. Next base: position 45,616 of record NZ_CANDOD010000008.1, on the reverse strand, counting down.
GCGGCGGTTACCCTTCTATTGGGATATACGATAAGCAAGGACTTCCAGCTCGCTACGGAATGCCAATCTCAGAAAGCTACAACCGAGAGCTTGTTAAAACAGAGCCCGTCGATGAAGGCCAGTACTTTGAAAATGAAATACTTCTTCAAAAAGGACTTAGCAATGCTGGAGGAGATGCCTGGGCGCTTGGAGTCGCTAAACAAAAAGAAAAACAATGGAACGTGGAGTGCCAAAAAACCTTTCGTTTTGAAGTAAACAAAGGGCAACATGGTCATGTCAGGTACTACAACAAGAGGTACTATTTTTATCGACTTCAACCTCTACCAAATGCGCTTCAAGGTCTCGCTCTACTGAGGATGTTCAAACAATCCCAAGAATTTGGAGTATTGTGGGAAGCTGGAAATTTGGTCATTCCTGAAGACTTTATGAATAACGATAAACTAGTTTCTTTAGAGCGTAGTGTTAGCAGAATAGCGTCTGGTTCTGTGTCTCCTTCGGATTGGTTATCGGTAGTTGACCCCAAAGTTACTGAATGGATACATCGACCTTATGACATTTCAATCAGTAAAGGTTACGAAGGCATCACGGCCAAGCTTGCGAATTCTCCTCGCAGAAATGCTAACGGTGAATTGGAAAGGGAGATTTTCAGCAATGAGTAAAACTACGTTAATCATTCTTTTTATTTCGCTGATATCCCTTTTTGCCTGTTCCGAAGAAACAAACCAAAATCGTGTCGTTGCAAGTATTTCAACTGCAGGTAGTTTAGATGGCCCCTATAGCCTACCAACCATTCGGGTCACTGATGTGTCAGGCGGAGGCTCTGGTTTCGGGTTTGGTGCGGTAAGCAGCTTCCCTGGCGCAACCGCCGATCTGGGAGGAATAGGTATCCCTTCACATATTGAAGGCTACTGGGCGAAAAAGGGAGCTCCTGAAGCAAAGGTTCACACCCGTTTTTTTCATATCTCATCTCCTATCGACAGTGAGCTAGCCAGACAAAAAATTGAAACGCTGGATACCTATTACGAAAACTTCAAAAGCCCTTATTCACTCATGCAGTTTGTGGTCGACGGCGAAAGAGCCATGCTACTGTATTCTCTGGGATGCTATACCAAACTAGCTGACTGCACTCCCAAAATTAATGCTGACCCCAATGGTTGGGTTGTAAAAGATCCTAAAGGAGGGGCAGATGTTGTCGTTCTTTTCGATAGCTTAGGTGAAGCTTCGGCAACAGCCTTTCCAAAGTCCCCTTTTGATACACGCAGATTGGGTTGGGAAATGGTTCAGCATGGAGAAGTCAGCAGTTATGAGGTTGTTGACCTTGATGGTTCAACAGCAGGTGACAATGTCGAACTACCCGCGCAAATAACTGCTAATTGGCAGGAAACTATTAACCCAGAAGACGATTGGAAAGACTGGAAATACAATTACTACGCATTCCAGCATAAGATAGAAAACCTAGCTCAATTGGAGTCAAACATTCAAGCCTTTCGGAGAGAAGCTTATGATGGGTATCCAAAAGGCAGCAGAGTCAGAGTAATTTTGAACGGACCGAACATTGGTATCTTTTACACTGAATTTTGCTGGCTACCAGATGGTGTGTGCACGATTTCAGAAGACCCAGAAAAACGCTGGGAGTATATCCCCGAAATAGAAGATTACGGCGTCGTTTTATACCGAGGAAAAGCGCAACAGTCTGATACGCCTTTTGATGGAAACAAATAGGGCTTTAATCAGCCCTACCCAATCATCCCCTTCAACCACTTCACAAAGCTCTCTGTGCTCTCATCCTGCACATTGCTGATCAGGTAATACCCAGCGTTGGCTTTGATGGGCGAAAACGGTGACACCAACCTTCCGGTTTCCAGCTCATTGTCGATAAGCGCCATCCGCGCCATGGCGATGCCTACACCTGCTTCGGCGGCGGACATAGCCATATCAGTCCGGTTGAAAAAGTGGCCGCGGTCAGTGGGTACCGAAAGCTGCATTGCCTTGGCCCAGTTTCTCCACTCCAAATCTTTCTCTGCTTTTTCCCATGGCATGGCATCGTGCAGCAAAGTGACACCTTGCCAATGTTCTGATTTACCAGCATCGTTTTGCAGCCACTGGTGACGCTCCAGATATCTTGGGTTCATCACCGGCAGCAGGTATTCGTCCAGCAGAAGTTCGGCATTCGGATGTTTGAAGGCGTGTGGGCGATAGTCGATGGCAAGGTCAAAGTCCCGCGTATCCGCGTTCACCAGTGCGCCTTCCGCGAAGATCTGTACCTGAATGTCCGGGTAAACGTCGTGGAAGCTTTCGAGCTTTGGCACCAGCCATTTAAACGCAAAAGAGGGTGTGAGCTTGAGGCGGATTTCCTGTTTCTTTCCGGTATTGCGCTGCAAGCTGGCGATTTCCGCATCAATTTCTGCTAAATGGAAACTCACATTTTGGTGAAGCTGTTTACCCTTTTCGGTCAGACGAATACCACGGGAGTGACGTTCAAGAAGAGTGAAACCCAATTGCTGCTCCAGCTGCAGTAACTGTTGGCTCACCGCCCCAGTAGTAAGGTGCATGGCTTTAGCGGCACTGGTTAATGTGTTGTGCCTCCCAACTTCCGAAAAAGTATAAAGAGCACCGAGATGTTGGCTTTTGAGTGTCCGCATCTTTGCTTTTAGAAATTCTATACACAGTGATTAATTTAAATCGATTGTTAGGGTTATGTAAACAACGCAAACTCGCTCTGTCTGATAGGGGAGAATAATCATGAAAGCACTGGTCTTGGGAAGTGGCGTTGTCGGCTTGATGAGCGCCTGGTATTTGCAGCAGGCAGGCTACAAAGTCACTGTTGTTGATCGCCAATCTAAAGCGGGCGAAGAAACCAGTTTCGCCAATGCAGGGCAGATTTCCTATGGTTACTCCTCCCCTTGGGCGGCACCCGGCATTCCGCAAAAGGCCATTCGCTGGCTGATGGAAGAACACGCACCGCTGAAAGTGAAGCCGACGCTGGATCCACAGCTGATCAAATGGGCGACACAAATGCTGTCGAACTGTCAGCTTGATCGCTATCAGGTGAACAAATCCCGCATGTTGGGCATTGCTAACCACAGCCGTGAGTGTCTGCTCGCGCTTCGTGACAAGCACAACATCGAATATCAGGGCCGTCAGAAAGGCACACTGCAAATCTTCCGTAATCAGAAGCAGCTTGATGCAGTGGAAAAAGATATCGCCCTTCTGGAGCAAAGCGGCACCCGTTATCAACGCATGACGATAGAAGATTGCATCAAGCAAGAGCCGGGGTTGGCGTCTGTGAGCCACAAGCTGACTGGCGGTCTCTACCTGCCGGATGACGAAACGGGTGATTGCTACCTGTTCTGCCAACAAATGACTGAGCTTGCCAAAGCACACGGCGTGGAGTTTATGTTCGACACCGAAGTGAAGAATGTGAAACGCGAAGGCACCCGCATTGTCAGCGTGGTGACGGACAAAGGCGAGCTGGAAGCAGACGCTTATGTGGTCGCGATGGGCAGCTACTCAACCAAGTTTATGGCAGGTCTGGGTCTGAGCATTCCTGTGTACCCGGTGAAAGGTTATTCGCTCACCGTGCCAATCACTGACGAAACGCAGGCACCGACATCAACTGTGATGGACGAAACCTACAAAGTCGCTCTGACCCGCTTTGACGATCGTATCCGTGTCGCAGGCACCGCTGAGTTGGCAGGCTTCGATCCTTCTATTCCGGAAAAACGCAAAGCGACGATTTCAATGGTTGTGAAAGATCTGTTCCCACACAGTGGCGATTTCGACAAGGCCGAGTTCTGGACAGGTTTCCGCCCAATGACGCCAGACGGCACGCCGCTGATTGGTAAAACGCCGTTCGACAACCTGTTCACCAACACAGGTCACGGTACGCTGGGCTGGACCATGGCGTGCGGCTCTGGTCATCTGCTGGCACAAATCATCTCCAAAGAGATCACCAGTAATGTCGAGGGTCTGGATTACTTCCGCTACGCGGGATAACACACCTGACTAGCAGAGGGAGCCACAAGGCTCCTTCTTTGCGTTCTTCCCCAAAAAACTCTCCTTCTAATTTCCCATCCCACTTTGTATCAAGAATAACGCGCGCGCTTCTGGCTGTGGCATCTAGTCTCAATGCATCTTCTTGCAATGAGGGCTTGTTATGTCAGTCATCCAACAGTTCAGCCTTGATGGTCAGGTTGCCATTGTGACCGGCGCTGCCGCGGGTATTGGTCGCCGAATAGCCGAAGTGTTTGCTGATGCAGGCGCAGAGGTGGTGGTCAGCGATCTGGATTTGAATGCCGCTAACGAAGTCGCCTGCAATATCAATGCGACGGGCAGACATGCTATCGCCGCAGCCTGCAACGTCACCAAAGAAGAAGACAGAGCCGCACTGGTTGAACGTGCTGTCACCACATTTGGCAAGGTGACAATCCTTGCCAACAATGCAGGCGGTGGCGGCCCCAAACCTTTCGACATGCCCATGGCAGACTTTGAGTGGGCGTATCAACTCAATGTGTTTGCCCCTTTCAGGCTGATGCAGCTTTGTACGCCGGAAATGGAAAAAGCCGGCGGAGGCGCGGTGCTTAATATCAGTTCGATGGCTGGTGAAAATAAAAACTGGATGATGGCGTCTTATGGCTCGTCGAAAGCCGCCATCAATCACCTCACCCGCAATACCGCTTTTGATTTGGGTACCAAGGGCATTCGCGTGAATGCCATTGCACCGGGAGCAATCCGCACTGCCGCGCTGGAGAAAGTGCTCACCCCTGATATTGAAAAAGCCATGCTGAAACACACCCCTCTCGGAAGGCTTGGGAAAACCGATGATATTGCGCTCGCCGCACTGTTTCTGTGCTCGCCAGCTGCGTCTTGGGTGAGTGGTCAAGTGCTGACTGTCAGCGGCGGTGGTTCGCAGGAATTGAGTTGAAGATCATCTTTAACGAAAGTTAACCCCTCCTCGCCTCTCCCCTGAAAAGGGTGAGCCAAGACCGGTTGTGTCCTTCCCTTTAAACGGGAGAACCAAGGATGGGGTTAAATGGGAGTAAATCTTACTTTTCCATCTCTGCTTTCAGGTTGTCTAACCCCGCTTTATAGAGGCCGGTGATGGCTGAAATGGCTGTTGCGTCGTTGAGGTTTTCAGGCGGATCGTTGTTCGGATAGCCACGGTAGAATCCGGCCTTCCACGTCACGATACTTTTATCACCTTCTGCTTTCACCTTGATGGTGGACTGGTAATTGGTGACGGGCAACAAGGCGGTGTTTTCTTTGGTGATCTTGTACTTGAGCATCATGGCGTCAGGGTTGTAGCGTTTGATCTCTTCCGTCACGCTTTGATCGCCCACATACACCACACGCACCGCCCCTTTCTCTGTCGGGTTTCCAGATTCCATCACCACTTTGGTGACAGGTGGCAACCAGGAAAGGCTGTCGAATGCCCCCACCGTTTTCCACACTTTTTCAGCCGGCGCATTGATGGTGACAGACTCAGAGACTTTTAGTCTTGATGGGCCATGGGCATTGGCCGTGGAAACGCCAACAATCCCTGCCAGCATCACAATGACGGGAAGTAGTTTTCGTAACATCCGCTGTTCCTTCTCAAACCGTTTTGTTTCTTTTATAGCGACGATCAGGAAGGAACAGAATCACGCCAGTGGCAAAAGTGTTTTCTCCACTGGCGCGTAAGAATGGGCTATGCCGCCTTCACCATCTTCGGATTGTACTTCTTAATAAACCCTTTGATCTTCGGCGCAATCGCCTCGCGGTAACGGCGGCCGTTGAATATCCCGTAATGGCCCACGCCTTTTTGCTCGTAATGCATTTTCTTGGATTTAGGGATGTTAGGGCAGATGTCGAGCGCAGCAGCTGTTTGACCTCTGCCGGTAATGTCATCCAACTCCCCTTCAATGGTCAGGAGTGCTGTCTTTTTGATGGCAGCAAGATTGATGGGTTTGCCACGATAAGTCATGGTGCCGTTTGGCAGGTCATGTTCCAAAAACACCTTTCGGATGGTGTCGAGGTAGTAATGAGCAGGCAAGTCCATCACGGCCAGATATTCGTTGTAGAACTTGCGGTGCGCTTCCGCGTTATCACCATCACCTTTGACCAGATCGCCGAAAAACTTAAAGTGCTTTTGCACATGGGTATCAAGGTTCATCGACATAAAACCCGAAAGCTGAACAAACCCTGGGTACACCACTTGTCCTGCACCTTCGTATTGCTCGGGTACAGTACAAATCACGTTGGACTCAAACCACTCTAAATCCTTGCCGCTGGCGTAGTCGTTTACTTCGGTGGGATTGATGCGGGTATCAATAGGGCCGCCCATCAAGGTCACGGTTGCAGGCGCGGCAGGATTCTTCTCGGCAGACATCAGCGCTGTCGCCACCATCAAGGGCACACTTGGCTGGCATACCGCAATGGCATGGGTATCTGGCCCCAGTAGCTCTAAGAATTCGACCAGATAATCCACGTAATCATCAAAATGGAATTCCCCTTCCGTGAGCGGCACATCGCGGGCATTACGCCAGTCGGTGACATACACATCGTGATCCGGCAGGAAGGCATCAATAGTGCCGCGCAATAGCGTGGCAAAATGGCCGGAAAGCGGTGCAACAAACAATACTTTAGGCTGATTGGGTTGCGCTTTGCTGCGGCGGAAATGCAGCAGATTACAGAAAGGCTTATTGGCAATCACATTGTATTGAATCGCGAGCTTTTCGCCTTTGATAACGGTGGTATCAAGCCCCCAAGCAGGTTCGTCGTAGCAGTCTGTCAGCCGCTCCACCAGCTCCATGGAGGCATCAAGCGTTCGGGTTACCGGAGAGGTTTTCATTGGGTTCCAGGGCGCGGCATTCACATCCCTGATAAATTTGACCCAACTGTTCAAAGGCTTGATGGCATCCATATAGGTTGCGTTGAATTGGTAAAGCATAAACCGCCCCTTAATTCTGGCTGACTACAAAGGTGGTTTCATTTTTATTAGCGATAGGTTGCCGCTTATTGATTAACCACACAATTAACATACTAGCCCAGATCGCAGCGTTAACGCTTTGGCAAACTTCTACACAGACATCGATGCAAAAATAACCCTGAATTCACATAAGCACTCATGCACATATCATCAAGTCATTCCCAATACTCGTCAGAAGATCTCACTTTAATCCGAATGTGATACGAAATAAGTCGCCATTGTGACCATGAAAACACTGTGGAGATATTGCGAAAATATCCGGTAACAGGTTAGACCTCCATCACGAAAAAGTGGTTTTCAAACCGCTACATTGTCACCTGTATAGACAACTTGTTAGCTGTATAAGCATGGTGGTATGTATGCTTTCAACCTTACTCTCCGAGCACCGCATTGCGGTGGTAGATTCCGTGTCTGACTGGAAAGACGCCATTCATCAGGTGTGTGCGCCTTTAGTGAAATCCGGCGATATCGAGCCTGATTACCAGTCTGCCATTATCGACACCACTGAGTCGCTTGGCCCTTATTACGTGCTGGCACCAATGATTGCCATGCCACATGCCCGCCCGGAACAGGGCGTGAACAATAACGCGCTTTCCCTGCTCGTCGTCCGCAATGGCGTCGAGTTCCACAGTGAAGAAAACGACCCGGTGAAACTGCTGCTTCTGTTGGCTGCAAAAGACAGCGATCAGCACATCGAGCTCATCACCAAAATCTCTGAGTTCTTCTGCTCCGACGAAGACGTTTTAGCCGTCACCGAAGCGAAGAACACACAAGACATCATTGAAATTATTAAAAAATATTGAGGGTAACACTATGCGTATCATGGCCGTTTGTAGCACAGGTCTGGGTTCTTCTTTCATGATCGAGATGAAAGTGAAGGAAGTTATGCGTGAGTTGGGCGTTGAGGCAGAAGTGAACCACACCGATTTGGGTTCCGTGACGCCAGACATGGCAGATGTGTTCATCTGCACCCGCGATTTGGCAGACAGCATTCATGCCGGTGACGTGATTTCTATCCCTAACATCACCGACAAGAACGCAATGAAAGAACAGCTCGTCGCTTACATGAACCGTTAATTGAGGGTTTCGCTATGCTCGACTTCATCACTGACATTCTAAGTACACCTGCGATCCTTATCGGTATCGTGGCCCTGATTGGTCTTGCTATCCAGAAAAAATCGAGCTCTGACGTGATCAAAGGCTCGATAAAAACTGTCCTTGGTTTCATCGTGATCGGCGGCGGTGCCGGCATTCTGGTGAGTGCCGTTACCCCAATGGGTGTGCTGATGGAAGAAGGCTTCAACCTTCGCGGCGTCATCCCGAACAACGAAGCGATTTACGCCACTGCAATGGCGGAATTCGGTGCAGCAACGTCCATGATCATGGCGTTCGGTATGGTGGCGAACATCTTCTTTGCCCGCTTCAGTAAGTTCAAATACATCTTCCTGACGGGTCACCACACCCTATACATGGCATGTATGATTGCGATCATCCTGAGCGTGGCAGGCTTTAGCGGCGCGTCTTTGGTGTTCCTGGGCTCTGTGTCTCTGGGCCTTATCATGGTGCTGTTCCCGGCCATGGCACAGCCATTCATGCGTAAGATCACCGGCAGTGATGATGTGGCATTCGGTCACTTCTCTACCGTGGGTTACGTGGCATCTGGCCTTGTCGGTAAGCTGGTCGGTAAAGGCTCTAAGAGCACTGAAGAGATGAACCTGCCAAAGAACCTGGTGTTCCTGCGCGACTCCTCCATCTCTATCTCGCTGACCATGGGTATCATCTACCTGATACTCGTGATGGCAGCAGGCAGTGAGTTCGTCACCGAAAACCTGAGTAACGGTCAGAACCCGATTGTTTACGCGATTCTGACGGCTATCGGCTTCGCAGCGGGTGTGTTCGTTATCCTTCAGGGTGTGCGTCTGGTACTCGCAGAGATCGTACCGGCATTTACCGGTATCTCCCAGAAACTGGTGCCAAACGCGAAACCAGCGCTGGATTGTCCAATCGTATTCCCTTACGCACAAAACGCGGTACTGATTGGCTTCCTGTGTAGCTTCCTTGGCGGTCTGGTGAGCATGGGTGTACTGGGTGTGATGGAGCTGACGCTTATCCTTCCGGGCGTGGTCCCTCACTTCTTCACTGGCGCAACAGCGGGTGTGTTCGGTAACGCAACCGGTGGCCGTCGAGGCGCGGCAGTGGGCGCATTCATCAACGGTGTGGTCATTACCTTCCTGACCCTGTGGCTGCTGCCTGTACTGGGCGACCTGGGCTTTGCCAATACCACTTTCTCTGACTCTGACTTCGCTATCACAGGTATCTTCCTGGGCTATCTGGCGATGCTGGGCAAAGAGGCGGTCATTCTGGGTGTGGCAGCCGTTGCCGCACTGGTTCTGAGCACCAACTTCATCGGCAAGAAAACCGCCGAGACAGCAGAAAATATCTAATTTCAGCGCGGGCTGACCACCAGCCCGCCCTTCTCTTTCTCCCGAGGTAACTATGCAATCTTTACTCGATCTGCGTCAGATTGAGGCCTTCAATCTGTCCATCAAAAAAGAAATGGCAAAGGCTCTACTGAACATGGGTTACGGACACTTTGGCGGTTGCCTGTCTGTCACTGAAACACTGGCTTGTCTGTACGGCCGCTACCTAAAGCACGACCCAGCCAACCCGAAAATGCAAGACCGTGATTTGTTTGTGCTGTCTAAAGGCCATGCGGGTCCAGCGCTTTACGCTACTCTTGCTCTTCGCGGCTTCTTCGATATCGAATGGCTGAAAACCATCAACGGTAACGGTACTAACCTCCCAAGCCATGCGGACATGAACAAAACGCCGGGCGTGGACATAACAACTGGTTCTCTGGGTCAGGGCATCTCATGTGCGGCAGGTATGGCGGCGGGCTCCGAATCAACGGTTTACACCATTGTCGGTGACGGCGAGCTTCAGGAAGGTCAGTGCTGGGAAGCGGCGCAATTTGCCGCGCACCACAAGCTGTCGAATCTGGTGGTGTTTGTCGACAACAACAAGCGCCAGCTTGATGGCTACATCGACGAGATTCAGGCGTCTTTTGATCTTCGCGAGAAGTTCGCTTCCTTCGGTTTCAACGCCATTGATGTCGACGGTAAGAGTGTCGAAGCCATCTGCGCCGCGATTGAAACCGCACAGGCTGAAACTGAGCGCCCAACCGCCATCATTCTCGATACCGAAAAAGGCCAGGGCATGCCAACCGTGGAAGCGATTGAAGCCAACCACCATTTGCGTTTAGACGACAACCTGCGCGCAGCCATTGAAGCTGACATTGCGATGCTGGAACAAAAAATCGAGGAGCTGAAATGAGCAAAGAACTTCGCGTTATCCATGCAGAAATGCTGATGGAACTGGCTGATCAACACGACAATGTGATGGTGCTGGAAGCCGACCTTGCAGGCAGTGTGAGCACCAAGAAATTCGCGGACGCTTTCCCGAATCACTTCCTGAACTGTGGTATTGCTGAAGCCAATATGATTGGCGTGGCGTCCGGACTTTCAGCGGTTGGCAAAGTGCCCTTCGTTCACTCGTTTGGCTGCTTCGCCACCCGTCGTTGTTACGATCAGATTTTCCTTGCAGGTGGCTACGCAGGCCAACATATCAATATTTTCGGCAGTGATGCGGGCGTTACCGCTGTCACCAACGGCGGTACCCATATGCCGTTTGAAGACACAGGCCTGATGCGCTTGGTGCCGAATGCGACTGTGATTGATGTGTCAGATGAATCGGTGCTTCGCGCAGCAATGCGTTATGCCTATGAGCACAAAGGGGTGAACTACATACGTTCTACCCGCAAAGATTTGCCGGCGATTTATGGCTCAGAAGATGAGATTGAGATCGGTAAGGGCAATCTTTTGAAAGATGGTGCGGATCTCACCCTCATCGCGGCGGGTATCTGTGTGCATGACGCGCTGGAAGCGGCAGAGCAGATCGAAGCTAACACAGGCAAAACTGTTGCGGTTATCGACATGCACACCATCAAACCGCTGGATACCGAGCTTTTGATTACAGAAGCGCGTAAGACGGGTCGTGTTGTGACGATTGAAAACCACAATGTGATTGGTGGTCTGGGTGATGCGGTGGCTTCTGAACTGCTCTCGGGCGGTGTTGCGCTGCAAAGCTTCCATAAGCTTGGCGTGCAGGAGCAATACGGTCAGGTAGGCTCACTCGACTTCCTGAAAGATGCATACGGCATCAGCGCCGAACGCATTGCGGATTTCTGCACCACCTTGTTAAGCGCTTAGTCCTCAACTGTCGCACTAAGCAAGCGACAGTTTGTATTCACCTAGCGATAACATAAACTAAGCGGCGGATCAGGGATCCGCCGTTTTTGTGTCTGCAAAATAAATAACACTCAATAACATTGCAGTCAGTCGGCTAATAAATAACGAAAAAAGAGACGCTATGACGTTTAAAGTGACAGGGAAGCAACAGGAAGTCATCGACTTCATTGAGCGCAAAATCTCGAGCGCTAACCTTTCCCCCGGCGACAAGCTGGATACGGAAGCGGGTATCGCCAAACACCTGGGTATTACTCGCGTGACCGTGCGCGAAGCTACCCGCTATCTGGTCGAGCAAGGCATGGTCTATCGCGTAAAAGGCTCCGGTCTTTACGTCGGTTCAGGACAAGCTGCGCCGAACGGCAACTTCCATGTGCTTTCCCCCTTTGATGAACAAGCCCAGAAAGCAGGCCAAAGCGCTGTCAGGCGCGTGATTTCCAGCGCGATTATCGAAGTGCCTAATGTGCAAATCGCCCATGCTCTTCGTATCAAACCCAATGAAAAGGTTTACTACATCGAGCGTTTGATGAGCTTTGGCAACATGCCGGTGTCTTTTGAGCAAACCCATATCCCGGTCGCCGTTTGCGATGGCTTTGAGTTCAATCAAATTGAACACTCAAAATACGGCTACATGGAGCAGATGACTGGTAAGAAAGTACAGACTCGCGAACAAGATATTTCCGCCTTTAATCTGCGGGATTTAGAGCTGGCAGAACTTCTCAATGTCGATGAAGGACAGGCTATGATCGAGCTTCGCGAAGTGGTCTCTTTTGATGATGGCACCCCCTTCGAGTACACCATCGCCACAATTAACAGCGATTTGTTTAATATTCATCAAGTTACCCAACGGTAGGGCCTGTTGACCTTTGGTGGTGATTTTTGCAGCCGTTTGTGGGGATTTTATGCAAGGCAGAGGCTTCGATGTGTAGCTCGCCTACATGAGAAGCCGATAACGCAGCAGAAATTCCCCCACAAACGCAGCCCGAAGGGTTCGACTGCGCGTCCCGTACTCTAAGCGTTTTATGCTTTGTTGAGGTGTATTTGCTTAGAATGCTAGGCGGCACACACCTCGCCGCGCCTAAAACGCTTATAGCTAGAACAAAGTTTAACCACCAAAGGTCAACAGGCCCTGGCACTTACTTTCCCACCAGCCCTTCCTGGGGGCTGGTTTACCGCATTACGTTCATCACCCTCCCACTGGAAAAACACGTGTCTCATTCCTAATCTTTTATAAGGCATTGAAAGTCTTTTCGGGCGGGGAAAACAATGAGATACATCTTCATACTCACTGCGTTGTTGATGTTGTTGAATGGTTGCGACAGTCAGAATTCACCCAAAACAGATCACATGGAGGAAGCACCCACTCAGTCCCTAAAACTTGTTCTTTCAAGCCATGAGGGTAGTGCAAGCTCAGAAGCTGCGCAGTACTTTGCATCTTTGGTGAAAGAAAAATCCAAAGGTGAACTGACTGTCTCTACGTCGTTTAAGACGGACAACACCAGCGAACGGGAGTTGATTGCTTCCGTCCAAAATGGCGATGTGGACTTTGCCGTTATTTCCAGCTCCAAGATATCTTACCTTTCCCCTGCACTTGAGCTGTTTGATTTACCCTTTTTCTTTACCAACCAACAGCAGGTCAAGCAAGTTTACAGCAGTCCCACAGGCAGACAGTTACTCAGTAAACTCAACGAGGATGACATTCATGGAGTGGCATTCTGGGACGGAGGCTTCAAGCACCTTGTCACCACATTCCCTTTGGAAAGTGCCTCTCAATTTGATGGGCGTCGTTTCCGTGTCCCAGAAAGTACAACCATCCGCCAGCAATTCGCCTCGTGGAGCAGTCTAGCCATTCCCGTGTCCGATGAAATGCTCACTCAGGCCTTTACTAATGGCGACTTGGACGGTGAAGAGATCACACTCAGCCAGTTATCAGCACGAAGGATGACCGGACAAGATATTTACCTCACCCATCACGGTCACCAAACCCTGATACTGATTATGTCGCCGAAAACCAAAGCAAAACTCACCCAGTTACAAAAAGAGACCATCAAAAGCGCCGCCAATATCGCCACATCTTTCCAGTACGAAATCGCACGTCGAAAAGACAACATTGCGCTAGCAAACCTAAAAGAAGAAGGAATCACCCACAAACCAGCGACACCGTTATTGGATTGGATGAAGCAAGCTTCTTCGGGTGTTATGGAACAAAAAAGGATGTATATCGGCACTGCAATCATCGAACAGGTACTTCAAGGAAAAGAGAACTGGAGCCACCTTCACCCCGACAAACTCATCGTTGCACTAGATGCCGATATGATCGGTGGTTCGGCGATTTCAGGTTTATCTATTCGCCGTGGCATTGAGCTTGCTCTGGATGAAATAAACCAAAATGGTGGAGTGTTAGGTAAAGAGGTGAAGCTGGTTGTCAGAAACAACTCCATGGTTCCCTCGCGGGGTCTGGATAACATCAAAGTCTTCGCAACGTTGCCAAACCTTCTCGCGGTGTTTAGTGGTATCAGCAGCCCTGTCGTGCTGGCAGAGCTGGAATTACTCCATGAACACAAAATTCTCATGCTGGCTCCCTGGGCGGCAGCCACACCGATTGTCAGTAATGGTCAATCACCCAACTTCGTTTTCCGAGTCTCAGTCAGGGATGAATATGCTGCCCAGTTTTTGCTCGATGGTGCTCTGGGTGTTTCTGAAAAAGTCGGCTTCCTGCTGGTCAATAATGGCTGGGGAAGAAGCAATTTTGAAGGACTGACAAAGGAAATGGAAAAACGTTCGCTTGCTCCCGTTCACATGGAGTGGTTTGACTGGGGCGAGAAAAACATGGAAAACAAAGTTAAAAATCTCGTCCAAAAAGGCGTTGAATCCATCATTTTTGTCGGTAATTCTGTGGAAGGTGAAAAATTTGTCAGTCACTTAGCCAAGCATCCAAACCCACCGATTGTATTTTCACATTGGGGGATCACTGGTTCAGAGTTCGCCCACCGCTCTAAGCAAGCGCTCAAAGCCGTCGATCTTCGGGTCCTGCAAACCTTCACTTTCGTAGAAAACGACACTCCCGCTGCCAAAGTGTTGACGCAGAAATATCATCAACGTTATGGCACCAGAGATGAGTCTGATATCTATGCCCCATCTGGCACCGCACATGCCTATGACCTGATGCACATGCTCGCTATTGCTGCAGAGAAAGCTGGTTCAGCCGACATGTCCGCTATCCAGAAAGAGCTGACTAAACTGGAACGATACGATGGGTTGATGAAGCAATATCTCTCTCCTTTCGGCCGGGGCATGCAAGACGCGCTGACCGCTGAGGATTATCTGTTTGCTTTCTATAAGGACGGGAGCCTTTACCCCCTTAAGAGTGATCGCTAATGGCATCAAAAACCAGTATTGCCACACGCTTTTCCAGACATCTGCTTTTACTGCTGGTTTCTTTCCTACTTGTCATCGTGGGCGCCACTACGATCATGGAAATGTTTCGTGTCGAGCGACAACTACAAAGCAAGCTCCATTCAGAAGCTTTCAATACGCTAAACCTACTTGATCTAGAACTGAAGACCCAGCAGCGGGCGGTTTCTCGTACAGCGCAAAGCCAGCTTTCCATTAATAGCCTAATTAATATTGGCAGCGGACAATATTACTTCCACCACGCGTTGGAAGATCTCACGCTATATACCGCCATCGAAGACGCGTTGCTTTTTGACTATGTCGGGAATGCACTCGATGAGAGAGAAGAAGATGTTAGATGGTATAGCCCTAAGCTAGTGACAGAAACGCTGACCTCAGGTCGTGGACACGTCAAATTCATCAACGGAAGCTTCTATATTATCGAGCCCATTAGTTATTACTACGCCGTTCAGGGCGGCATCATTGCAAAAATTAATCTGGACAAACTCACTGAGGGCGCGCTGGCAAACCTTAGCCATAACTATGCTCTCAAGATCCATCAAAAGTGGGGATATACAGAAGGTAACCTCGATTCTCTGGGTATCCGAGTATCAATGCAGCCTACTCAAAACATGTTAATCAGCAAGTTCGACATATCCGTCACGATGAACGAGCCTTATATTTCCATGCTTGGAGAGGTTACCCCCTGGCTGACGAATTTCAGTATCCTGGCGCTCATCGCCATGATACCTCTAGTGATCATTACCCGTCGTCTCGGAAAAAAAATGGCCACCCCCATTGTTGCACTTTCTAACGAAGTTAAAGCAGGAAAATACCCGATTACTACCTCTGCCTCTGATGAGGAATTGAGTACCCTCGCTGAAGCTTTTAACCATACCACTCGGGAAATTAACCGGATCAACGAGCTTAACATCCAAGAAGAGCGTCAATCTGGGCAAAGCCAAATCATTGCCATCGTAGACACAGTTATCGATGCCATCATAACGATCAACACCAAAGGCTATATCGCCACGTTCAACCCCGCAGCAGAAAGGCTTTTTGGCTACAGCGTTGCGGAAGTGGTGGGTGAAAAAATCAATATATTAATGCCACAGCACTTTGCTAGAGAGCATGATGCTTATCTTCATAATTATCTCTCCGGTAAGGAAGCCCGAATGATCGGCGTGGGAAGAGAGGTCGTCGGCCGCCGTAAAGACGGCACAACCTTCCCGGCTGAACTCTCAGTAAGCCCCATGCGTGTGTCAGGACAACAAATGTTTACTGGCATCATCCGTGACATCACTTCACGGAAACAAGATGAGGCGATGAAGAACGAGTTTGTGGCTACTGTGAGCCACGAGCTTCGTACACCTTTAACATCAATACGTGGTGCTCTCGGATTGATCCTCGGAAAATTTGCCGATGAATTGCCTCCAAAAACGCAGAAAATGCTCTCCCTCGCACTCAGAAACTGTGAACGCCTGACTCTGCTTATTAACGATATTCTGGATATCGAAAAGCTAGAGTCCGATCAAATGGTGTACAGCTTCCACCGAAATAATCTCTACAGCATCATCACCCGTTCGTTAGAAGACAACGAAGGATATGCACGCCAACACAAGGTCTCGTTATCGTTTCATGCCGACATTGAAAATGCCTATATCAATGCCGATTCGACAAGGCTTCAGCAGGTGATGGCGAACCTGCTTTCCAATGCAATTAAATACTCCAGCGCCGGAAGTACCGTGACCGTTTCTCTCTATCTTCAAGGCAAAGCCTATCGGGTAGAAGTGACAGATACCGGTGCAGGTATTCCCGCTGAGTTTCATCAGCAACTCTTCGAACGTTTTTCCCAGGCAGATAGCTCTGATACCCGCCAAGTCGGAGGGACTGGCCTCGGGCTTGCGATTACCAAGTCCATCATTGAAGCCCATAAAGGTAACATCGACTTTTTCTCCACACTTGGTGAGGGTTCGACCTTCTTCTTCAGCCTTCCTAGCGACAGTGCACAACCAAACAATCAACGACTCCAAAGCGGCAGACTCTCTGCCTTTCAAATGCTGTTTGTGGGATCTGATGATCAGCTAGTTGGCGAACTCAGGAATCAGTTCTACCCCGAGTGCGAAATATCAACGGCAGAATCGGTATCGCGAGCCAATCTGGCGTTAGGCCAGCAACCCTTTGAGCTGGCGTTGGTGGAGTACCCCTTCCCAGAGGCTCTGGATAAGCTGATGGATCAACTCAGTCGTCGCCATATCCCCGTTGTTCTGCTCACCCACGGGGAACAGGATGTGCCCGATCTCGGTATCGTGATCGCCGCCCATAGTATTGATACTCTGAACATCAACGGTCTTAAATCTGAACTGCGTCTTATACTTAAGAAAGAGTTTCCTAGAGAGGCGATGTGATGGATAAGCCAATTACCGTACTTTACGTTGAAGATGATGAAGATATACGTGATGTGGCAGAGCTCGCACTGGAAGGTGACGACTTTATCCTCTTGTCATGTGAGTGTGGCGATGTGGCGCTCGAAAAAGCCGCGTTATCAAGCCCTGATCTATTGCTGTTGGATGTGATGATGCCAGACATGGATGGTCCCACCACGCTCAAACGGTTAAGAACCATGCCACACCTTGAAAGTACACCCGCTATCTTTATGACCGCCAAGGTTCAGCCTGCAGAAGTGAAAGCGTATCACGAGTATGGCGCCATCGGGGTCATCAGCAAACCTTTCGACCCCATGTTACTGGCAGATGAAATCATGAAATTAATGGAAGGGCGCCGTGTATGAGACCCTCGCAAGTCAAAAAGTTTCAGGAGCAACAGGCAAAATTCGCCAAGAGCGTCATCAATCGTACAGAGCGGATAAAAACGCTTTGGAGCAAGATCCAAGCCCAGAAAGCGTCAGATTGTTGTGAGCTGGAAGAACTGGTAATGGAAGCCCATAAACTCGCCGGCACAGCGACAACGCTGGGCTTTGTCGATCTTGGAGAATGCGGCCGTGACATTGAAGTATTACTGAAACCGCACATTGAGAACAAAACGCTGCCCATCGGTGATGAAGATATAGAACGCCTGATTTCAGGCATTGACGATATCGCCAAAATCGAACCCAAACGCCCTGATGATTTAACATACGGTGAAGTAACCTTACTTCACGAGCAAGACCGTACCAAGCAACTGGTTTACGTGGTTGCAGAAAATCCTGAAAATGCCACCGAAATGGTCGAACAACTTCAGTATATCGATTACGAAGTGGCAATGTTCGCAACAGCTCCCGAACTTAAAGTCGCTCTCGATCAAGAGGCACCTTCGGTACTGATTGTTGACCTTGATGACTTTAAACTCCTTGATGAAATCACCAAAGTCTGGCGTAAAAACAGCGGAATCCCTTTGGTCGTGCTGAGTGCAACAGAATGCTGGGAAAGTCGCCTGCGTGCCGCCAAAGCTGGTGCGTTTACCTTCTTCCACAAACCCGTTGAGTATGACGATATCCTCGGTTTACTCGACTCCCTCTGGGAAACCAACAACGCTCAATACCGGGTATTGATCGTCGAAGATGACCGAACCCTTGCTGAGCACTACTCAATTGTGCTGCAAGGCGCAGGTATGAAAACCTGCATAGTAGACAGTCCAGATCACCTGCTCGATGAGTTGGGCGAATTTCACCCTGATCTGGTGTTAATGGACCTCTACATGCCAAATTGTTCAGGTGTTGAAGCGGCCAGTGTGATACGCCAACATGCGGCGCACACCAATGTGCCTATCGTGTACCTTTCCGGCGAAACCGATCTTAAGCTTCAAATGAAAGCGCTTCAGGTCGGCGCGGATGATTTTCTGACTAAGCCGATTAACGACTTACACCTGACACAGGCTGTCTCCATTCGTGCCCGCCGTTTTCGAGCGCTAAGCGCCATGATGGACAGAGACAGTCTGACCGGATTGCTCAATCACTCCAACCTGAAAATGGCGCTGGAGCGAGAGCTTTCCCGCGCCAGACGTCATAAGTCTCCCGTCAGTTTTGTGATGATTGATATCGACCACTTCAAATCCATCAATGACAAGTACGGTCACCCTGTCGGTGACAAGGTCATCAAGGGTGTCGCGCGCTTACTCAATTACCGCTTCCGCAAAACTGATACCAGCGCCCGCTATGGCGGTGAAGAATTCGCGCTGATCCTGCCCGACACGCCCGCTGATATCGCGCTCAGGTTGATTGACGAATTCCGCAGTACGTTCGCCAAAACGCCGTTTTCAAACGGCCCCGAAACATTCACTGCCACCTTGAGTGCGGGCATCGCGACATTTCCCGAGTTTGATTCTATTGAGGGTCTTATCGAAGTGGCCGACTCTTCACTCTATCTGGCAAAAGAGCGGGGAAGAAACCGTGTGGTAACCCACGTTGAGCTTGGGAACAGTGACGACCCTCAGGAGAAAAACACCGCGTAACACTCTGATAGTATTTCATTAGGCCTTTGTGAGAGTTTTGAGAGAAATCCGCGAAGGCTTCGCCATTTTTTCGCGCCATGCTTTGAAGAATTCAACGCACAGGGAGCGAAAAATGAAAACCTTACTTCTCAGCATGGCAATGGGCGCAGCATTCACCGCGCAGGCCGCCAACGTCGATGTTAAAATCACCAATGCCACCGATGGCATTTATTTCACCCCACTGATCGTTGCTGCTCACAGCCCGGACGCGTATCTGTTCCGCACCGGCGAAGCAGCATCTGCTGATGTTGAAGCTATGGCAGAAGGTGGCGATATTTCTGGTCTGGTTGCGCTGGCTGAAGGTGTGGGCGCTGATGTACAAGCCAACCCGGCAGAAGGCATTCTGGATCCAGGCGCATCTACTTCCACCACGCTTTACGCAAATCATGGCGATGTGCTTTCTATCGCTGCGATGTTGCTACCTTCTAACGATGCATTTATCGGTGTAGACAGCTGGAAAATCCCAAAGAAAAAAGGCACCTATGTCATCAAAGCCAACGGCTATGACGCAGGCACAGAAGCCAATGATGAGCTGGCAGGCAGTGTTCCTACGCCCCCTTTCATCACTTTTGGTGAAGGCGGCACGGGCGTAGATACCGAAGTAGCAAACAGCACCGTTCACATTCACCCGGGTAACCTCGGTGACACCGATGCGACAGGTGGCCTGAGCGACTTCGACAGCACCAAACACCGTTGGCTCAACCCAGTTGCCATCATCACCGTCACCGTTTACTAAGGAGGGCGTAGTATGTATCGCTTTGCTCTCATCGTCGCAGCTGCGCTGGCACTGGCTGGGTGTCCTTTGCAAAAGGAATACACGGTCACCGTAGAAAACCTGACGGATGCGCAACCTATGTCTCCGGTCGCGCTGCTAACTCACAGCAAAACCAACACCTTGTTTGAAGTTGGCCAACCGGTTTCTGTCGCACTGGAAAAACTGGCGGAAGGTGGTGATAACAGCGAAGTTCTTGCTTATGAAGAACTTCGCCACGTGGAAGATGCTCTCTCGGGTGCATCGCCGCTTCCTCCGGGCGCATCAGAAAGCTTCACTGTGCAGCTGAATCGCAAGAAGACACGTTACCTTTCTGTGGCATCAATGCTGGTCAATACCAACGATGCGATCGTCGCCGAGTCTGATATCGACCTACGTAAACTGCGTCCAGGTCAAAGCATCACCATCACATTGCCAGTGTGGGATGCCGGCACAGAAGCTAACTCGGAAACCCAAGGCACCATTCCTGGGCCCGCTGCAGGTGGAGAAGGCTTCAATGCTGCGCGCGATGATGTAGACCGTCTGCGCATTCACCCTGGCGTGCTGTCGGCTGATGAGGGGTTAGAAGGTTCAGCATTGAATTACCGTCACCGGTTCCTGAACCCAGGCGCGAAAGTCACCATCAAACGGGTTTGGTGATTCGTCCCCACCAAAGTACAAACGGGCACTCTTAGAAGTGCCCGTTTTTCTTTCCTGTCACGTATCTATACCCAAACCGAAGGTGTTTAGGGATGTGTTAAGCTGTTCGAAAGGATTATTCATGCGGGAGTGTCAGTGCTGAGTTTTATCGAATCACAGGAAAGTATTTTCCGTCTGCTGACTTTTTTTTCCATTTTCGGCGTCATGGCAGCAGCGGAATGGCTGTTCCCAAAGCGAATTCTGACGGTCAGCAAAGCGAAACGATGGCTGAATAACGTTGCCCTCATGATGCTTAACACAGTGCTGCTGCGCGCTATTTTCCCTCTCGCCGCGGCGGGTTTCGCCGCTTGGTGTGCCCATGAAGGAATCGGTTTGTTCAATGTGTTTGATTCACCACTTTGGCTGTCGGTGGTCCTCAGCATTGTCCTTCTTGACGGTATCATCTGGTTTCAGCACAAACTCTTTCACACTGTTCCTTTGCTTTGGCGTTTGCACGCGGTTCATCATGCTGATCGGGATTTAGATGTCACCTCCGGCGCCCGCTTCCATCCGATTGAAATTCTGCTTTCCATGCTGATCAAATTTGCTGCCATTACGCTGTTAGGCGTGCCGGTAGTTGCCGTGATTTTGTTTGAAGTGATACTCAGCGGTATGGCGCTGTTTAATCACAGTAACGTGGCCATTCCCTTGTCGATAGACCGTTGGTTACGCAAAGTGGTGGTGACGCCGGACATGCACCGCGTGCATCACTCTATTCACCGCTACGAAAGTGATTCGAACTTCGGCTTTAATCTTGCTATCTGGGACCGGCTGTTCAACACTTACCGCGCGCAACCCGAGGAAGGCCATTACGGCATGACCATTGGCATTAAAAGCCAACGGGAAGAAAAGCATGTGGTGTGGCTAACAGGTCTACTGGCCTTGCCATTTCGCTTATTTAAACGCGCACCAGAGAACAAACAGCATAATAATTCCCTCTGATTCAGGACTGGATGCCCATGACTAAAGTGATCGTCACTTCGCTTAACCCTGCCAAAATTGCCGCTGTTGAAGCTGCCTTCAAAGAAGTATTTCCTAACAATGATATGACATTTGAAGGTGTGTCTGTTGCCAGCGGTGTACCGGATCAACCCATGACCAGCGAGGAAACGCTGGCAGGCGCCAGAAACCGCGTCCATAACGCTAAAAAGGTGGTTGATGGTAATTTCTATGTGGGCGTGGAAGCTGGGCTTGACGCTCCTTACACCTTTGCCTGGATGGTAGTAGAGTCTGCCAATCGTATCGGTGAATCACGCTCTGCATCCGTGCCTTTGCCACCCGCCGCACTAAACATGCTGGAAGAAGGCAAAGAGCTGGGCGATGTGATGGATGAAATGTTCAATGAGCAAAACGTGAAGCAGAAAGGCGGGGCGATTGGCATGCTGACCGGGCATCTGCTGACAAGAAGCTCGGTCTATCATCAGGCTCTGATCCTCGCCTTAATTCCGTTTATAAATCCGGAGTTGTTTCCGACGGAAGAGCACTGAAAATATCTAGGGTCCTAGGTCCTAGGACCGCATACGACATTAAATAAAAAAGCGGCACTGCTAATAGACAGTTGCCGCACTTTTTCTTTTCCTGATCGTTACTTATCTAAGAGTTCAAGCAACCACTGCTTTTGCGCATCATCCAGTTGCTTCAATTCGTTAGAGCCACGGGTGATGGTAGCAATGCCTACGCCAAGCATCTGACTGAGTTGTCGCTGGCTCACCTCACCTTTTAACAACTCGTTGAGAATATTGACCCGGGCAATCAGCGCGCTGCGCTCGTCGGGCGTCAGCAACATCTTCAAGAGATTAGCTTCGTCCCCGTTGTCACTTGCTCTGTGGATCAAATCCAGCACATCTTGCCAGTCAGAATATTCCGGCGTCGCTTTCATGGTCACCTCGTAGAAATCGGTACTAATAACGCCGTCATTATACTCCAAGTCTCTCTGTTTCTTAGACAATCATGACTCAATAGCGACGATTAGACTCACTTTCTGTCAGGAACTGTAGTGGTTGACCCAGTAACTTACGGTAGTAGATGTCGTACATCAGCACGTTCTGCACGTAACCTCGCGTCTCCCGGAAAGGAATGGCTTCGATAAACGCAATGGCATCCAGATTCCCATCAGACTTCTCCAACCAGCGAGTGGCACGGTGAGGACCTGCGTTGTAACCGGCGAACGCCAGGATGCGGTTTTCATCAAACTGATCCAGCAACATACGAAGGTACCCACTGCCTAAACGGATATTGATACCCGGATCGTTCAGTGTGCTCTTACCCAGATAACGGAAACCCAGCTTCTTCGACGTTTCCTTCGCCGTCGCCGGCATGAGCTGCATTAAACCACGTGCGCCAACAGGCGATACCGCGCGGGTGTAGAAGGCACTCTCCTGACGCGACAAAGCCAGCAAAGTCGTCAGTGGAAGTTCACGCTCTTTACTGAAAAACTCAAACCACCAGCGATGCGCCACTGGGAAGCGGTATTCCAGGTGCCCCCAGAGCTTCCCGGCGATCGTTGCCTGCACAGACAGGTGATACCACTTTTGGTCTGACGCATACGCCGCAAGGTTAGCTTTCTGATCCCTGTCTGCATTGCGGAGGATGTATTGCCATTCGCGTTTCGCGGCGGTGATTTTATCCAGCGCCAGCAGCTCATCGACGCGCTTCAAGGCTTTGTTGAAAGGCGCTAATGCTCCCGGATTAAGCGGTGTGGTTTGATAAGGGATATCAATCGGTTTACCCAATTCGTCTGCGGCCGCAACACTGTAGAAGTTACGCTCCCCAATCATGGATTCAAAAATCGCGTTGGCTTCAGCTGTCTTACCCGCCTCTTTCAGCACACGGGCTCGCCAGTATTTCCACTTCAGCGAGTCACGCTCCTTTTCAGACATCACATCAATCCAGCGGCCGACGTCTTTCCAATCCGCTTCCACTATGCTCATGCGCACACGGCGCTCCAGAAGCGACTGATTCACTGACTGCTTAAGCTGCTTATCACGCCAAGCGGCAAGGGATGCATCTTCCGTCGACATCAAACGACCAGCAAGATAGTCCGCCATCTCCTGACGTTCATGCTTGTCGTAATGCTGACCTTCAACCGTGCGTTTGAACTGTTTCACGGCTTCTTCAGAATTACTGCGCGCAAGGCGCTCAAAGGCTATGCGGGCCAGGTGTCGGTTAAACGTGGTGACTTTGCTTTTTTTGGAGAAATCTGCCACGCCTTGAGGCTTGTTATAAAGCGCCAGGACTTCTTTGGCCTGACGTTTGGCGTGAGTAGTCGTTAGTTGCTTCTGAAGATAGGTCATCAAGGATTTGTTGCGGTTATCAAATGCCAGCAACATGCGCTCAAGCACCAGGTTATCCTTCAGCTTGCCATTAGCTTCAAGGTAATCAAACAGCTTGTCGCACGCCCTATCGACAGAGGATCCGGACAGGTACAAGGATTTGGCACCAGACAAAGCCAGTGCTTTGTCGCCTGCCTTGCTGTGTGCATAGTAGTAGTTACATTGGTAACTCTCGCCGCGCGGCACAGTCTGCTGAAAAGCCACCAGCTGCGACCACTTACCTTGTGAGGCCAATGCACTGAGGTGGCGCGCCCGAACAGTGCCAGTGAAAGGCAGATCTTCATATTTTTTAAGAAATGCATTCACTTCGTTGGTGCTGGCGCCATTGATATCACGCATAAAGTCGCGATAGTCGAGATAAGGATAAAGCGGATAATCCTTCACGTTTGATTTGAGGCGCGAAAACGTCGCCATGTCGTTGCGTTCAATCGCAGCAATGGCTTTTTCGTAACGGGTACGTTGCTCGTCGATCGTGAGTGCATTAGCAGGTAAAACACTGCCAAGCAGGAGCGCCATGCCAAGAGGCGCTACGAGATTAAATCTATCCACTGACTTATTATACGCTTTTGTAATTATTGATTTTTTACTTAGTAGCATTCAGATGCTTCTCCCTGGCGCACTTAGCTTTAAGCTTATACCCAATCCATCGAATGAGATGGAAAATCAGGCCTGTTGCACCTTCTTCTATATATCAAACTCCCTGACCTCCCGCTGCAAAGAAACTGTTACTGAAAACAACAAACGGGAGCTCGGGCACGTGAGACGGAAGCATGCCTCTCTTTCTTTTGTTTTTCCCAACAACAAATGGTTCCCAAAACTATACTCTGACCAGCTCAAAGTCTGACCTTGAAGCGGTTTGAGACCTAAGGTCTGTTGATCTTTGATGATGACTTTTGCAGCAAAATTTAATCAACAAAGGTCAACAGACCCTTGGGTTGTTACAATGCATCAACGAAGCAGGTAGAATATCCGGCTAATCATTTCCATTTAGTGACAAGAGAACGCGAGCAGAATGGCTGA
The DNA here is from genome assembly GCF_947387585.1 of Grimontia sp. SpTr1. NCBI lineage: Bacteria > Pseudomonadati > Pseudomonadota > Gammaproteobacteria > Vibrionales > Vibrionaceae > Grimontia > Grimontia sp. SpTr1. The sequence continues at coordinate 20,662 of NZ_CANDOD010000008.1, read as the reverse complement.
GTACGTTTATACCATGTCGCGCGTTGGCAAAATCGTGCCACCGAAGCGTCAGATCCTGAAAGACATCTCTCTGTGCTTTTTCCCGGGTGCCAAAATCGGCGTATTGGGTCTAAACGGCGCAGGTAAATCCACCCTTCTACGCATCATGGCGGGTATCGATACCGATATCGAAGGTGAAGCGCGTGCACAACCTGGCATCAAAGTGGGTTACCTGCCTCAGGAACCAAAACTGGATGAAGACAAGACGGTTCGTGAAACTGTGGAAGAAGCGGTTTCTGACGTGGTTGATGCCCTGTCTCGTCTTGATGCTGTTTACGCCGCTTATGCAGAACCAGATGCAGACTTCGACGCGCTGGCAAAAGAGCAAGGCGAACTGGAAGCGCTGATCCAGGCAAAAGACGGTCACAATCTTGATAACGCCCTTGAGCGTGCTGCGGATGCACTGCGTCTACCAGAGTGGGATGCGAAAATTAAGCACCTGTCTGGTGGTGAGCGCCGCCGTGTCGCTATCTGCCGTCTGCTGCTTGAGCGCCCAGACATGCTGCTGCTCGACGAACCAACGAACCACCTGGACGCAGAATCTGTGGGCTGGCTGGAACGCTTCCTGGTTGATTACAACGGCACTGTTGTGGCTATCACGCACGACCGTTACTTCCTAGATAACGCAGCGGGTTGGATTCTTGAACTTGACCGAGGTGAAGGTATTCCATGGGAAGGTAACTACACCTCTTGGCTGGAGCAAAAAGACGCGCGTCTGCAACAAGAAGCGTCATCTGAAAAAGCCCGTCAGAAGACCATCGAGAAAGAACTTGAGTGGGTTCGCCAGAATCCTAAAGGTCGTCAGGCAAAATCTAAAGCACGTATGGCGCGCTTTGAAGAGCTGAACACCACTGACTACCAACGCCGTAATGAGACCAACGAGCTGTTCATCCCACCGGGTCCACGCCTGGGTGACAAGGTTATCGAAGTGAATAACCTGACCAAGTCATTCGGTGACCGTGTTCTGATCGACGACCTGTCGTTCAGCGTGCCTAAAGGTGCGATTGTGGGCATCATCGGTGCCAACGGCGCAGGTAAATCTACTCTGTTCAAGATGCTGAGCGGCACCGAGCAGCCGGACAGCGGTTCTGTTGAAATGGGTGAAACCGTACAACTGGCGTCTGTCGATCAGTTCCGTGACAGCATGGACGACAACAACACGGTTTATCAGGAAATCTCTGAAGGTGCAGAAATCATCCGCATCAACAACTTCGAGATCCCTGCACGTGCTTACTGTTCGCGCTTTAACTTCAAAGGCAGCGATCAGCAAAAACGTATCGGTGACTTGTCAGGTGGTGAGCGTAACCGTGTTCACCTTGCGAAACTGCTGAAGGCAGGCGGTAACGTGCTGCTTCTCGACGAACCAACCAACGACCTGGACGTAGAAACTCTGCGTGCTCTGGAAGAAGCGCTGCTTGAGTTCCCTGGCTGTGCCATGGTTATCTCGCACGACCGTTGGTTCCTTGACCGTATCGCAACGCACATCCTGGATTACCGTGATGAAGGTCAGGTGAACTTCTTCGAAGGTAACTACGCAGAATACAGCGAGTGGCTAAAGCAAACGCTGGGCGCAGCGGCAGCACAACCACACCGCATCAAATACAAGCGCGTGACCAAGTAATCACCGCTTGATTGAAAAAGGGTCACGTCATGTGGCCCTTTTTTATGCGCGAAATCTAATCGTTATTTATTGATTCATTTATAAGACGCGCAGAACATCACGGAGACGAAACGTCGAAGTAGAGATATAACGCCGACTCTCCTACACTTGGTGTAAAAGGAATTGAGGACTTTTTGATGGCAGAACGTCGTAAATTTTCCCGCGTGGTGTACCGTACCCCGGCCACCATCACGCAAAATGGAAAAAGCTGGGAATCCAAAGTGCTGGATCTGTCACTGAAAGGGGCATTGCTGGCAACGCCAGAAGATTGGGAAGCCGGTAATGAAGCAGACTATGATGTGCGCTTCTGCCTCCAGGATACAGACATCGAGTTGGATATGGATCTGAAACTGATCCAGGAAAGTGGCGAGTACCTGCGCTTTCAAATCGACCATATTGATATCGACAGCGCGAGCCACCTGAAACGTCTGGTGGAATTGAACGTCGGTAACGATGATTTGCTTCATCGTGAATTAGCACAACTGACAGATCTGAAAGATACCGTATAATCACGGTGATGAATTTAAGCGCATATACATGAAGTAGTAGTAACATGCCCCACAACATTCGAATCGCCGTCTCCCATGCGAATGGATCACGTCACTATGTGCTCTCCCCTTCGCTCAAGAAAGTCCTGCTCACGCTGTTAGCCACACTCATCGTTGGCATCTTCGCCAGCATCGCGACCATTTATTATCTGAACCACCGTTCAACCACAGCGGAAGTGACGCTCAAGAGCATGACAGAACAAAGCTCTGAGCTTGTCGGTCAGCTTGAAGATCTCAAACAAAAACGCCAACAGCTAGAGCAACTGATCAACAACAAAGAAGAAGAATACGCCCAGATCATCGAAGACAAAGACAGCCAACTCAGCTATTTAACCCAGCGCGTTTCCACCGTTGAGGAAGTATTGGGGCTGGAAAAAGAAGGCGATGAATCTTTACCATTGGCTGAGCGATTGGATGTTGCAGCGATAAACTCTGCCGTGCGTGCCACCATGCTGCAACTCATTCCAAGCGGCAAACCGATTGAAAGCTACCGTCGCTCGTCAGGCTATGGCTCGCGTACCCACCCAGTGACTGGCAACAAGAAGTTCCACCTTGGTTTAGATTTAACTGCAGACATCGGCACACCGGTTTATGCTCCTGCCGATGGTGTCGTGGAATACAAACGCCCTAGCCGCAAGAAAGGCTACGGCAACATGCTGAAAATTGACCACGCCTTTGGCTTTATGACGCTGTACGCCCATCTCGATAAGTTCAATGTCAATACTGGCCAGTTCGTCAAAAAAGGTGACCTGATTGGTTGGTCAGGTAACACGGGCTTGTCTACTGGCCCACACCTTCATTATGAAGTGCGATTCTTAGGCCGCGCGTTGAACCCGAAACGCTTTATTGCCTGGACACCGGATAACTTTGAGTTCCTGTTCAAAGAGGAAGACAAAGTGAACTGGGCGAATCTGGTCGAGATCGTTGAGAGCATGGTATCAACCCAAGTGCAGCTGGCGGCGGATGCCGTAGCGCAGTCCGGTGCTGTCACAGCGAAAATCGAGGATGACACTCCAGTGACCATCGCAGCCGCGGATTAATCTTCGCCAGTCATGTAGAGACGTAAAAAAGGCGCCACGTCAATCGGGCGCCTTTTTCAGTTGAAGTGTCAAAAGTAGAGCTGTTAATCCATCTCATCCAACACAGTCAGCACTTCGGAAAGCTTATTCACCCCATACACCTTCATGCCCGGAATATCCTTTTTAGGTGCATTGGCCATTGGCACGACAGCGCGTTTAAAGCCATGCTTGAACGCTTCTGACAAACGCTCCTGACCGCTAGGAACAGGACGGATTTCACCGGCAAGACCGACTTCACCGAACACCACTAAATCGCGCGGCAATGGGCGATCACGGAAGCTGGAAATCAACGCCAGAAGCAGCGCCAAATCTGCACTGGTTTCTGTCACTTTCACGCCACCCACCACGTTGACGAACACATCCTGATCCGACATTTGCAGGCCGCCATGTTTGTGCAAAACAGCCAGCAGCAGCGCCAAGCGGTTTTGCTCAAGACCAACGGCAACGCGGCGTGGATTAGCCAGCTGGCTATAATCCACCAGCGCTTGAAGCTCAACGAGCAGCGGACGTGTCCCTTCCCATAGCACCATCACTGAACTGCCGGAAGTTGCTTCTTCACCACGTGATAGGAAAATCGCGGATGGGTTGCTGACTTCACGCAGCCCCTGTCCTGTCATGGCAAACACGCCGAGTTCATTGACCGCACCAAAGCGGTTTTTATGGCTGCGAAGGGTACGGAAACGGCTATCACTGGAGCCATCAAGCAATACCGAGCAGTCGATACAGTGCTCCAGCACCTTCGGGCCCGCGAGCGTGCCGTCTTTGGTCACGTGACCGACCATGAAGATAGCTACATTGTGCTGTTTAGCATAGCGGGTCAGGGCGGCAGCGGACTCACGCACCTGCGCGACACTGCCTGGGGCAGACGCAATATCTGCACAGTGCATAACCTGAATCGAGTCGATAACCATGATTTTTGGCTGCTCAGTGCGGGCAATCGAGCAAATGGTTTCAACGTTAGTTTCAGACAGCATTTTGAGGTTGTCTTTCGGCAGACCCAAGCGCTCGGCGCGCATTGCCACTTGCTGGAGCGACTCCTCTCCGGTGACATACAGCGTCGGCATCTGGCTTGCCAACCAGCACATGGTTTGCAGCAACAGCGTACTTTTACCCGCACCAGGGTTACCGCCAATCAGGATTGCCGCCCCCGGCACAATACCGCCACCCAGTACGCGGTCGAGTTCTTTAAAACCGCTGGTAAAGCGTGGCACTTCCTGAAGATCGATAGCAGAGAGCGTCTGAACTTTGGCTTCGGTTGCGCCCGCATAGCCCGCATATTTCTCAGTGCGCGCCACCGTCGGAGAGGCAGCCAAACGTACTTCAGTGATGGTGTTCCACGACCCACAGGCAGTGCATTGTCCCTGCCAGCGCGGATAGTCTGCGCCACAGTCGTTACACACATAAGCACGTTTTGTTTTCGCCATGATTGCTCCTGTTACCAATGCTTACATGTCTTGCATGCAAGTCTGCGCATAAGTTCACGCCAAGATCGGGAAAAAAGGTAAACTATCGACACTTATGGCCGATACAGATGTTGTCATCTAATTTCAGGATTCTACCAGACTTTATCGAGATGAAGGACCACGACAAGGCGCTGTTTGATCAGCTACTCCCCCTGTATGAGCAAGATGCATTTGATGCAGTACTGGCGGAGCTTACCCCCAATGAGAACGCTTCCGAACGGTTAATTACCAAGATGGAAGTGCGACGCCTCATGTCTCCTTGCAGCAAACCCGTGGACCTACGCGGAAAAGTGGTTGGCGAGTGTCGCCGTTATTTTCTGCACGAAGTGAATCACTGGATGGACGATGTTGCCATCAACCTGTATCACCGCCGCGTCGACATCTATCAAGGCCGGATGACAGTCGGGCTTTGGGAAGAGTTACACAATACGCCAAACAGTTACCGTGTTTTGCAGCGACAAGGCGATGTGCGGGCAACAGAGTCTCTGGACACAGTTGATGCAGTGCCGCTGCGTTTTGGCCACTACCTGTCGAGAAGTGAAAACCGCATTCAGCTTTCTAGTCGCATTCAGGCTTTTCTGCCCGATGGCACGGAAGTGAATGGCTCGACCATTGATATTTCCAATTCAGGCATGCAGATCAAATTACCTTCATCGTTCCATTATGAAACGGGATCGACATTGGTGATTTATTTCCCTCAATTGGGGGATGAGTGCCAGCTGGCAGAGCTTTTCAGCGGCTTGAACTATCGAGTGGTCGGAAAGGAACTTAACCTCAACGGCGACAACTTCCAGCGCCTGCGCCTTCGTTTGATGAGCAGTACCGATGTCATCAAAGACGCCATTGAGATTAAGTCCCAAACTGACGATCTGGACTCCCGCCGGGAAAATGAGGACAAATTCCTGACCACCCGCTCCCGCGCCTATGAACAGGTATTCCTTGAGCAGACACCGTCACTGCCACTGTTTTTCTGTGGCAACAGGCTGAGATACAGCCTTTTGACCGAACAAAACCGCGAGCTTTGGGATTACTGGCATGACGAACGCAATCAGCCCGTGATCGACAAGTTGTTCTCGGAAAAGCGTTTACAGTATCTGGCACTTGAAGGACTGACCAACAGCGAAACCCTGGTGTATTGCTTTAACCATCAGCACGGTGCAAAAACCTACTTCTTCTCTGCCTGTCCGACAGAATTGGACGCCGAGCTTCGCCACCTGTTCTGGCATATCGGCAGTTCACGCCCTTCCTGGCGTGTGCTCCGCGTCACCATGGCTAAAATCAGTGAAGAAGACGCCCGAAGGTTGCAGGAAGTGTCACCCGCCTATATCCAACAGATTGATGAGCTGACCCATATTGCGACAATTCAGGATTTGACCTTGTCCCAGGTCAGCAGTGATTTCCGGATTCCAATCAAGCCCAAGCACCCGGTGAAACAGCTCAATCGTTTCGCACATTCGCGTGACCCTATTCTGCCGGTTGAAGCAGTCCCTTCTGTGCTGGCACCACAACGCAAAGAGCCACGCTACCAGCACAGAACCAAAACCACTCTGGTCCACCATTTAACCGGTGAGCTGCAGGGCCAGACCATCGACTTTTCAACCCAAGGTCTGAACGTGCTGCTGAGCAAACCCTTTACCGGTAGCAAACAGCAGGAAGTATCAATCACTTTTACTGATCTGAAACGGGTCGATCCGAAAGCACCTCTCGGTAACGTGCCTTACAAAGTGGTGCAGATCAGCGAAGACAGAACCAACATCAAGCTGGCACTGTTAAAAGACAGGCACAGCAAGCACCGAAGTCATTACCTGCAGCGACTGATTGAGCACAACCAGCATAAGCTTCTGCTCGACAGCGAAAAACTGCCGGACGCCCCGCTGCTGCATGCCATGCATCAAATGCTGCTGACGCGGTTATCTGCCACGCCTTACTTTATTGTGCGCCGCGGGGAAACGCTTCAGGTGTCTGCCATTGGCGCGAACTTCCCAGGCAACGAACTCAGTCGTCTGCTTCAGAAAAATGCAGGCTCTGGCATGATGTCGCTCCGCTCAGTCATTGGTGAACACCTCTCGAAATACGTAAGCCCAGTGACACGCCTGCGCAACCGGGAAGAGCAGGTTCGTCATGAGTTCTATATTTCAGCGACCTTCACCGACGGTGCGATTATCGATGTCACATCGCGCCCACTCGAAAGCTTTAGCTCTCCCGAAGAGCGCAAAATGTTCATTACACAGGCACGTAAGCGTGGGAAGTTTTTTGCGGTCAGAAACTGGCTGCAACCATTGGATGATGGCAATCAGTGGCTGCCAACGGAAACGCTGGCACCTTTGGTCACTTTGTCGACACAACGGGCAAGACAGCTTGAAATGGAATTCACTGACCTCTGTGCTTATGGAGAAATGAGTGACATTACCGACGAAGTGCTAAGACGTTTGGAAATCGGCGGCTAAACAGTTCTTACCATCAAAGAAAAAGGGATGTCCGTCGACATCCCTTTCTTATTTCAGCCTCAACACATCTTACCAACTCAGTCTTTGCGGTAGCAAAGAGGCGGAAAGCACACAAAGCACGCCCCCTAAATCCGCGTGACGAACAGCCACCTGCGCCGCTTGCTGTACTTTCGGTTTGGCGTGATAAGCAATGCCTAGGCCAGCGGCAGACATCATGACCAAATCGTTGGCGCCGTCACCCACCGCCAGTGTGTTCGCAGGCATCAGTTCATAGCGGTCTGCCAGATCGCGAAGAATGTCAGCTTTGCGCTGCGCATCCACCACTGAACCTGCGACTTCGCCGGTCAGCTTGCCGTTTTCAATCACCAGTTGGTTTGATTCAGCATAGGCCAATGACAAGTCTTCTTTCAGCTTGTCCGAGAACCAGGTAAAGCCGCCTGACGCAATCGCGACTTTCCAGCCACGCGCCTGCAAAGAGGCTGTCAGTTGCTTCATGCCCGGCATGTAAGGAATGTTATCGCGTACTTGCTCAAGCACAGACACATCCGTGCCTTTCAGCGTCGCAACACGTTGGCGAAGGCTAGCTTCAAAGTCGAGTTCGCCACGCATGGCACGTTCGGTGACTTCCGCTACCTGCTCGCCAACACCCGCCAGCTTGGCAATTTCATCAATACACTCAATCTGAATCGCCGTTGAGTCCATATCGAACAGTGCCAATCCCGGCTCATAAAGATTTGGAATGTTTTCAAGTGACGCGCAGTCCAGCGCCAGTGCATCGCACAGTTGTACGACCTCTGGCGTGAGTTCTCCACGCATCAGCAACACTTCGTAAGGACCAACAGTCCAACCTGTCATTGGGAATACTGGCTCACCGAGCAGAAAGGAAAGGTCATCCAAAGAACCCGGGCTGATATGAAGCCCATAAAGAATCCACCCTGCCTGACGGCAATCTGACGGACGAAAATCTCGGATAGAAGGGAAACGGTTGAGCAGCTTTACGTGTTTTTTGATCGGATAGGCTGAAAATGCATCCATTGCATAAATTCCTTTTAGTCAGTTGCCTTTACTATATCAAAGAGTGCTTGAGATCACAGCACGGCGGTTGCTTGCTTTTTTCCAGCCAGGACAGCAAACTGAGATAGCGCTGATATGTTGCGACTTCGTCTTGGAAGGCGCCTTAGCTTGGACAGCTTATGCTTCAAATAAATAAAAAACGCCTTAAAAGGCTCTGGCAGTTTATTGTGGTTGTCGCCTGCTTCTCCACAATAATGATGCTGTTTATGTACAGCAATCAATTAAATAACCGCAATTACAAAATGCTTTTTGACCAGACAGAATCCCTGTCCCGCGTCATACTCCGCCAAGCGGCGGCCAGTGCTCACACCGCACTGGCAAGCGATGATATGGATGCAGTTCAGCAGTTGGTGAACAACTTACAAAATGAAGACCTGATTCTGGATGCCGCGGTCTACGACGTGAAAGGCAATCTGGTGGCAAGTTCACTTGGGGCGATGCCACTGGAGCAGCTAACAGGGCTCAATACCCCGCTTTCCGTTGCCAGTATTGGTCGCCAGCAGCTGGTTGAACCCATTGCCGACGATGGCAATATTTCCGGCTTTGTACGGATAACGCTGGAGCATGGTGAGGTGATAAAAGCCGCTTCCAACCGGCTAGAACAAAGCATCAACCTAGTACGCGCCATGATCCTGGTCGCGATTGCCACAGGTGCCTTGCTGATCTTTACTTTCGCCAACCGCCGGGATTTATGGCGTTCAACGTTTCTGTTAAAGAGTAACGACTAGCAGAGGGAAGAGCGAACCTGGGTTCTTAATAGAGCTTTCCCCAGAACGCAAAAAGGATGGCCGAAGCCATCCTTTTTCATCTTGGTCTGTCAGCAGAACTTACGCTTCTTCAGCGTCGCCCAGCAGTACAGATTCCAGTGCGATTTCAATCATTTCGTTGAACGTGGTTTGACGCTCGTCAGAAGTGGTTTGCTCGCCAGTCTTGATGTGGTCAGACACAGTACAGATAGTCAGTGCTTTCGCGCCGAATTCTGCTGCTACACCGTAGATACCCGCTGCTTCCATTTCCACACCCAGAATGCCGTACTTCGCCATGGTGTCGAAGAAATCTGGTTCTGGAGAGTAGAACAGGTCAGCAGAGAAGATGTTACCGACACGTACGTTGATGCCTTTTGCTTTCGCTGCATCAACCGCGTTACGGGTCATCTCGAAGTCAGCAATCGCTGCGAAATCGTGGCCGTTGAAACGGGTACGGTTGATTTTCGCATCAGTAGACGCGCCAACACCGATGATAACTTCACGCAGTTTTACGTCTTCACGCACTGCACCACAGCTACCTACACGGATGATTTTCTTCACGCCGAAGTCTTTGATCAGCTCAGTCGCGTAGATTGAGCATGATGGGATACCCATACCGTGGCCCATAACAGAGATCTTGCGGCCTTTGTAAGTACCGGTGAAACCGAACATGTTGCGAACATCACAAACTTGCTTAACGTCTTCCAGGAAGGTTTCTGCAATGTATTTAGCACGCAGCGGGTCGCCCGGCATCAGAACTACATCTGCAAAATCACCCATTTCGGCATTGATATGTGGAGTTGCCATTTTCTATTTCCTTTTGATCAAATTTCGGAATCAACCGATGCTAATCGGGTCGCAGCACTCGCTGATAGTCTGGGCTGCGACCGGAATTTAGTGTGGAATTACAGGAAAGACTTTCCGTATTCCATGTCTGAAGTACCAAAGTACTTCGCCAGAGTCTGGCCGATGTCTGCGAAGGTCTCACGACGACCGAGCGAGCCTGCTGGTACATGTTTCCCGTAAACCAGAACAGGAATGTGCTCGCGGGTGTGATCCGTGCCTTCCCAGGTCGGGTCACAGCCGTGGTCAGCGGTCAGGATCAGGACATCATCTTCTTTCAGCATTTCGAGGATTTCAGGCAAACGCTTGTCGAAATACTCCAGTGCTGCAGCATAGCCTGCCACGTTACGACGGTGACCGTAGTGAGAGTCAAAGTCGACGAAGTTGGTGAAGATGATGCTGTTGTCACCTTCTTGGTTCATCGCATCTTTGGTCGCGTTGAACAGGGCTTCCAAACCGGTCGCTTTCACTTTTTTGGTGATACCAACGTGCGCGTAGATGTCTGCAATCTTACCGATAGACACCACCTCACCTTGCTTCTCATCAACCAGCTTTTGCAGCACGGTCGCTGAAGGCGGCTCTACAGACAGGTCACGGCGGTTACCGGTACGCTCAAACTGGCCTTTACCCGGCCCGATGAACGGACGCGCGATAACGCGGCCAATGTTGTAGTCTTCCAGCTCTTCGCGGGCGATCTGGCAAAGTTCCAGCAGACGGTCCAGACCGAAGGTTTCTTCATGACACGCGATTTGGAATACCGAGTCCGCAGAGGTGTAGAAAATTGGCAAGCCAGTTTTCATGTGCTCTTCGCCCAGATCGTCAAGGATCTGCGTACCTGATGCATGGCAGTTACCCAGATAATCCGGCAAACCTGCGCGCTCAAGAATGCGGTCAGTCAGTGCTTTCGGGAAGCTGTTTTCTTTGTCAGTGAAGTAGCCCCAGTCAAACAGTACAGGTACACCGGCAATTTCCCAGTGACCCGAAGGGGTGTCTTTACCGGAAGACAACTCAGCCGCATGGCCGTAAGCACCGATGATTTCCGCGCTTGGATCCAGACCTTCAGGGAAGTAGCCTGATGATTCTTCACACGCTTTGCCCAAACCCAGTGCATTCAGGTTTGGCAGCGTCAGAGGACCTTGGCGGTCATCATTGTTCGCGTTACCTGCTGCACATGCTTTCGCGATAGAGCCCAGGGTATTCGCGCCCACATCACCAAACTTGTGAGCATCTTCGGTTGCACCGATCCCGAAGGAATCCAGTACCAAAATAATCGCGCGTTTCATGATCGCCTCCTTAGACGTCTTGTGGGCCAATCTGGCGGTAAACTTCAGGGGTCGCTTCTGGCGCTTCGTCTTCGATGCGCATGGCAGCCTGAAGTGCTGCAGCTGCTTGTTGCCATGCAGCTTCATCCTTGGCATGTACTACCGCCAATGGCGTGGTGCTGTCAGCTTGCATACCCAGACGGATAACATCGCTAAAGCCTACTGAATAATCGATCGTATCACTTGCAACACGGCGTCCACCGCCAAGGCCAACGACAGCCATACCAACCGCACGGGTGTCCATCGCTGATACAAAACCAGCGCGGCTTACAAACACAGGTTTCACCACGTTTGCGGTTGCCAGATACTTACTATAGTTCTCAACGAAATCGAGCGGACCACCCAAACCTGCCACCATTTTGCCGAAGCATTCTGCTGCCTTGCCGTTGTCCAGCACGGTTTGCAGTTTATTCACGGCTTCATCTTTGTCTTTTGCCAGACCACTGATGGTCAGCATTTCTGCACAAAGCGCCATGGTGACGGCATACAGGCGAGGGTTACGGTATTCACCGGTCAGGAACTGAACCGCTTCTTTCACTTCCAGTGCATTACCTGCACTTGAAGCCAATACCTGATTCATGTCGGTGAGCAGTGAGCTGGTGCGGGTACCCGCGCCATTGGCAACTGCCACAATCGATTTCGCCAGTTCTTCTGATTTCTCGTAGGTCGGCATAAACGCGCCAGAGCCTACTTTTACATCCATCACCAGCGACTCTAAACCTGCCGCCAGTTTTTTCGACAGGATAGACGCGGTGATCAGAGAAATATTGTCGACGGTCGCTGTCACATCGCGGGTTGCGTATACACGCTTATCCGCCGGTGCCAAATCACCGGTTTGGCCGATAATCGCCACACCTGCTTCTTTGGTCACTTTACCGAACACATCGTTGCTCGGTGTGATGTTATAACCCGGAATCGCTTCCAGTTTGTCCAGCGTACCACCTGTATGACCCAGACCACGGCCTGAAATCATAGGTACGTAACCACCACATGCCGCCACCATAGGGCCAAGCATCAGGGAGGTCACATCGCCCACACCGCCGGTACTGTGTTTATCGACGATAGGGCCATCAAAATTCATGTGTGACCAGTCAATCACCATGCCTGAGTCACGCATGGCGCACGTCAGTGCGACACGTTCGTCCATGGTCATGTCATTGAAGTACACTGCCATGGCAAATGCCGCGATCTGTCCTTCAGAAACAGTATCTTTTGCAATGCCCTGGATAAAGAAATTAATTTCTTCAGAAGTCAGCGCAATGTTGTCACGCTTCTTCCGAATGATTTCTTGGGGAAGGTACATAGTCGACCTCACGTACTGGGTGTCAAAAACAGGGGGAGCCAAAATTGCCGGCTCCCCAACAGAAGTGCTTAGTAGCCGCCTTCTGCCGCTTTTTCGCCTTCACCCAGCGTGTGAAGCAGGTTAGCCAGCAGGCTTGATGCACCGAAACGGTAGTGTGCGTTGTCAGCCCACTCGCCGCCCAGGATAAGGTCAGCCATCGCCAGGTATTCTGCTGCATCTTCAGCAGTACGTACGCCGCCAGCAGGCTTGAAACCCACCTTTTCTGCAACGCCCATCTCTTTGATCACAGTCAGCATGATTTCTGCTGATTCTGGCGTCGCGTTTACTGGCACTTTACCCGTAGACGTCTTGATGAAATCTGCGCCCGCTTCGATAGAGATTTCAGATGCACGCTTGATGAGTGCTGCTTCTTTCAGCTCACCGGTTTCGATGATCACTTTCAGCGTCACGTCACCACAGGCAGCTTTACATTGTTTAACCAGCTCAAAACCGGTTTTCTCGTCACCCGCGATAAGCGTGCGGTATGGGAACACAACATCAACTTCATCCGCACCGTAAGCCACCGCCGCTTTGGTTTCAGCCACTGCGATTTCGATGTCGTCGTTACCGTGTGGGAAGTTAGTCACGGTTGCGATTTTGATTTCAGGTGTGCCTTGCTCGCGAAGTTGTTTCTTCGCCACAGGGATAAAACGTGGGTAGATGCAGATAGCAGCAGTGTTACCTACTGGGGTTTTCGCGCTCTTACACAGTTCGATAACTTTCGCATCTGTGTCGTCGTCGTTCAGGGTGGTTAAATCCATCAGTTTCAGGGCACGAAGAGCTGCTGCTTTTAGATCGCTCATGACTTTCTCCAGTCGTAAATATTCAAAACCAAGTAACAAACTACGCGAGGCAATGCTCGGCATAATCTGATGAGCGGACTTGGCTCCTTGAAGTTTGGCGCGCTGCATGGTCAGCGCCAATCAACATTCCGTGTTGGCCGCACACCCTATGGCATTCTGCCGGGTGTCCACCTGTCTCATCGTGCTGCAAGTTTTTACACGTTGGGGCAGGTTTGATGTCTCACCTTTCCGCTGTCTGTGAAACAGTAGTGAAATTAATGAAAGACTACTTCTGAAACTTTGACAGCGTTCACCAATTTTACCAATCTTCCTTTGGTTACACTAGGTGTTACCTGTTTCTGTTGAAAAACACTTTGTTGCTGATAGTGCAAACCTGAGCGGACATTTTAGGTGTTACTGGCATCACTATAAGTGGCGAATACGCATCACTTTGTCTTATTCCTGACGAATGGGCTCCCGAAGCTACAGGCATAAAAAAACCGCCTCACAAGGAGGCGGTTTTTGTAATCTCTATACTTGCTGATTACAGCGCAGCCAGAGTCAGGAAGAAACCAGCGATAGTTGCACTCATCAGGTTAGACAGCGTACCCGCACATACTGCTTTCACACCGAAACGCGCGATGTCGTGACGACGGGTTGGCGCGATGCTGCCCAGACCGCCCAGCAGGATTGCGATAGACGACAGGTTAGCGAAGCCACACAGTGCAAACGAGATGATTGCTGCAGTCTTCTCAGACAGGTCACCGATGATTGGGGTGAAGTTCAGGTACGCAACGAATTCGTTAACAACAATCTTCTGACCGATGAAAGAACCCGCGATGTCAGCTTCTGCCCATGGAACACCAATCAGGAATGCCAGTGGTGCGAACACTTTACCCAGAATCCACTCAAGCGTCAGGCCTTCAATACCGAACCAACCGCCGATGCCAGACAGCATGCCGTTGATCAGTGCAATCAGACCGATGAATGCCAGCAGCATTGCACCGATGTTCAGAGCCAGTTGCATACCAGAAGATGCGCCACCTGCTGCTGCGTCGATAACGTTTGCAGGCTTGTCTTCTTCTTCGTCACCGTCTTGACCCAATTGCTCGATTGGCTCGTCAGTTTCTGGCTTGATGATTTTCGCGAACAGCAGACCACCTGGAGCTGCCATGAACGATGCTGCAATCAGGTATTCCAGAGGTACACCCATTGCTGCGTAACCTGCCAGCACACCACCTGCTACAGATGCCAGACCACCACACATGACTGCGAACAGTTCAGACTGGGTCATTTTTGGCACGTAAGGACGTACAACCAGAGGCGCTTCAGTTTGACCAACGAAGATGTTCGCGGTTGCAGACATTGATTCCGCGTGAGAAGTACCCAGTACTTTACGCAATGCACCACCCAGAATACGGATAACAAACTGCATGATACCCAGGTAGTACAGCACGCTGATCAGCGCTGAGAAGAATACAACAGTAGGCAGAACCTGGAACGCAAAGATAAAGCCGATACCATCTACAGAGAAGTTAACCAGGCTACCGAACAGGAAGCCGATACCGTCTTTACCGTAGTTGATCACGTTCTGTACAGCATTAGACATGCCGTTCAGGATTGCTTGGCCCGCTGGGACAAACAGGATGAAACCACCCAGAATAAACTGGATCGCAAATGCACCACCTACAGTACGCAGGTTGATGGCTTTGCGGTTGTCAGATAGCAGTACTGCAATACCCAGCAGTACAACCATCCCTACAATGCTCATAATCAGGCTCATAAAAGGGTTCCTAAAAAAGTCTTGGCGTCTCGACAAATTGGGAGTGTTATTCCGGCGGCGATTATACGCATTGGTTGGGGACCAAAGGAATGCATAAGTCACACTTGAAGTGAAAAATTCGGTGCAATTCACTCAAAAAGGTGATGAAGGTCTATTTTTGTGAGCTATGCACGACGCAAACGTTTGGGCAAACGATGCCTTTTAGACGTTCAACGCAAAGCATGCTGTCGAGTTTTGTGTGGTAGTGTGAATAATTTCCCCGACATCGACCTCTTTTAGCGTGGCTAAAGCGTGGGCAATCAGTGGTAATCTCTCCGGCAAATTAGGCTCTCCCTGAAAGCCAAAAACAGGCATATCGGGCGCATCTGTCTCCAAAACCAAAGAGGAAAGTGGCAACTTTTTCACCGCATTTCGGGTCTTGTTAGCACGCTCGTAAGTGATGGTGCCGCCAATCCCGAGAAGAAAACCTCGCTTTATGTACTCACGCCCAATCTGCTCGCTGCCACTAAAAGCATGCAAGACCCCTTTCACTGCCGGAAAACCATTCAGAATTTGCAGTAATTCGTTGTGCGCTTTACGACTATGAAGAATGACGGGAAGCTGATATTTCTGTGCTAACTGGAGTTGTTCTTTCAACAGCCATTTTTGTCGCTCTGGGTCGGCATTTTCTATCGCAAAATCCAGCCCACATTCGCCAACGGCAACCAATCCTTTCGGCGCGTCAGCCAAAAACGCATCCAGCTTCTGAATGTCTTCGTCTTGATGCGATGCCATCCAAACAGGATGCAATCCCACCGCATACGAGATCTCGGGAAATGCTTCAGCCAATGCTGCCACCCGATCCCAGTTTTCTGTCGCTACGGCGGGAACCAAAAGACTATTTACTCCAGCGGCTACTGAGCGCCTCACCCAATCTTCAGGGTGGTCAGCAAACGGTGGGAAATCAAAATGACAGTGGGTATCAATCATTGCGGCAAAAACTCAGTGGGCTACTTCTATCTATATAGAGGATACAAAAAAGCCGCCTTGTGGGGCGGCTTTCTTTTACGCCTTGTGATTAGTGCTCACGTGTTGCACGGAAGCTCACATCAGGATGACGTTCTTGCGTCAGGCTCAGGTTCACCATGGTTGGCGCAATGTAAGTGAGGTTATCGCCGCCATCCAATGCCAGGTTGGTTTGGTTCTTGCGCTGGAAATCATCCAGTTTCTTCGCATCACTACATTCTACCCAGCGCGCTGTCGCAACGTTAACAGGCTCGTAAATCGCTTCAACGTTATATTCAGACTTCAAGCGTGCAACAACCACATCGAACTGAAGTACACCCACCGCACCAACAATCAGGTCATTGGATGTCATCGGACGGAACACCTGTACCGCACCTTCTTCAGACAGCTGTACCAATCCTTTCAGCAATTGCTTTTGCTTCAATGGATCACGCAAACGGATACGACGGAACAGTTCAGGCGCGAAGTTTGGAATACCTGAGAACTTCAGATCTTCGCCTTGAGTGAAGGTATCACCAATTTGGATAGTACCGTGGTTATGCAGACCAATGATGTCACCGGCAAACGCTTCTGCCGCGCGGGCACGGTCACCCGCCATAAAGGTTACCGCATCAGAGATCGACACCATTTTACCGGTACGCACATGCTTCATCTTCATGCCCTGACTGTACTTGCCAGACACGATACGCATGAATGCGATGCGGTCACGGTGTTTAGGATCCATATTCGCCTGAATTTTGAACACGAAACCAGAGAACTTCTCTTCACCCGCTTCAACCGCACGCTCATGGGTTTGACGCGGCAATGGTGCAGGCGCCCACTCAGTTAAACCATCCAACATGTGGTCAACACCGAAGTTACCCAGTGCAGTACCGAAGAACACAGGTGTCAGCTCGCCGCTCAGAAACAGCTCTTGATCAAACTCGTGCGATGCGCCCAGTACCAGTTCAAGTTCTTCACGCAGTTGCTCTGCTAGGCTTTCACCCACTGCTTCATCCAACTCTGGATTATCCAGACCTTTGATGATGCGTGAGTCCTGAATGGTATGACCCTGACCTGTTTGGTACAGAATCGTTTCATCACGGTGGATGTGATAAACACCTTTGAACTCTTTACCACAGCCAATCGGCCAGGATACTGGTGCACACGCGATGTTCAGCTCACTTTCTACTTCATCCATCAACTCCATTGGGTCACGGATGTCGCGGTCAAGTTTGTTCATGAAAGTCACGATTGGCGTGTCGCGCAGGCGGGTCACTTCCATCAGCTTACGGGTACGATCCTCAACACCTTTCGCCGCATCAATAACCATCAGGCATGAGTCAACAGCTGTCAGGGTGCGGTAAGTATCTTCTGAGAAGTCTTCGTGTCCTGGGGTATCAAGCAGGTTAACCAGACAATCGTTGAACGGGAACTGCATGACAGAAGTGGTGACCGAAATGCCACGTTCTTTTTCCATCTCCATCCAGTCAGACTTCGCGTGCTGATTAGAGCCACGACCTTTTACCGTACCGGCAGTCTGGATCGCGCGTCCGAATAACAGCACCTTTTCAGTGATGGTAGTTTTACCGGCATCCGGGTGCGAGATAATCGCAAACGTACGACGCTTGCCGACTTCTTGCTGAAGTGGAGAGTTTGACATGCTTAAGCTTTTCCGCGTTAAACAGCACGCAGGCAGAAACTGAGCTGCGCGCAGTGTAGATGAATTCAAATCGGCGGGTATTTTGTACGATATCGGGATGAGACTCAACGCTCGCCAACAAAATCCTTACTCTACAGGCCTCACAAGAAAATTCACCTCGCAAAACAAGCCTCTAACGAGAGTCAATATATTGTCCAATAAATGACACACCACTCAATACGCCCGGTCACTTTTTGACCCATCTCGCATCAAAAAGCAATAACACCTTGATCTTCATTCAGATACTTAGCGCTGATAAATATAAAAATTTTACAATTTGCGTCACTTTTTTGGCGATTTTGTTTAACGTCAAGCCTTATAACGAATCTATTTGCATAGTATTATGGATGAAATTTATGTGTCACACGTGACACATCCATATTTATTTACCTTTCGCAGGAAGAGATTCATGGATTCGATTATCACCAAGCAGGCTGCAAAAGTAATTTCAGTGAACGGCAACGCATTCATTAAAGTGAACGGGAAAGATGTTCCCATCGCTGAAGTTTTAGACCTAAACGCCGGTACTGAAATCTTTATCCCTGAGGGTGCCAACGCCCTTCTATCTCTTGAAGACGGCACCGTATTGCCTGTTGGTGAACAAGACTCACCTGCGCAAGATATCTTAGGCTCACCGCTTGATGATGAAATTGCTGCTATCCAGGCATTAATTGAAGAGGGTGTCGACCCAACAGAAGTACTGGAAGCAACCGCTGCAGGTGGTACCACAACATCTGGAGCTGGCTCATGGAGCTTCCAATCCATTGGCCGTGTTGGCGAACAAACCATTGCTCAAGCAGGTTTTGATACAAATGGCATAGCTCAAGCGTTTAACAGTACAAGAATTGAACGAGAAGACAGTGGCGATTCATTTAACTCATTTGCCACATCACCAGAACCAACCCCTATTACCCCGAGTAGCCCTGTTAATGCAACTCTTAAGCTATCTTCATCAACTGACGAGGTATCCGAAGACAAAGGAACCATTAGTTATAAAGTCGAAATTGTCGATGATGAAGGTGCTCCGCTTACCGTCACTGACGGGGAAACAGTGACCGTCACCATCACACTCCCAGATGGGACTGAGCAAGATATAACAATCGGCTCAGGCTCCAGCGAAGCCACTTTCGAATACACCGTAGACGCTGATGACGTTTATAAAGAAAGTGAAGAAGCAAGTGTTTCAATCAATAGCGTATCCGGCGGAGAAAGCTTCGACTCCTTAACCACAGACTCAACCCCTGTTACCACTATTGTCACTGATGATTCTGATACGGTAACCGTTAGTTTGCATGCTGACACTTCCGAGGTTAGCGAAGACGCCGGAGGCATCATCTACAAGGTTGAACTGCGCGATGCTGAAGGTAGCTTAGTTACCGTCGCAGAAGGTGACAGTGTTGAAGTAACAGTGCTCCTTCCAAATGGCTCATCTCAAAAAGTAACCATCGAAGGTGGTACTTCTTCATCTAGTTTCGAGTTTGAGGTCAATCGGGATGACGTTTATTCAGGAAGTAGCACTGCATCAGCCACAATTAATGAAGTTCAAGGTGGCGATGCCTTTGAGAACCTTGAAGCGAGCTCCGACACCGTCACAGTAGATATCGTAGACGACAATGATGCACCAACGCTTACTTTGTCAGGAGATGAGTTTGTCGCTGAAGGGGAAAATGCAACATACACATTGACGCTATCAGAGCCCGCGGCTGAAGATATGACCATTACTGTGGTCGTCGGCCACAAAACAACAGAGAATGGTGACGTCGTTCCTGTTGAAAAAAACGTAACAATAGAAGCAGATACAACGAGTATCTCTTTCAAAGTAGAGGCGTTAGACGACGACCTATACGAAGCAGGAGATGATGACAAATTTACCGTTAGCGTAACGAGCGTAGCTGGCGGTGGTTTTGAAGCACTCCCAACACTGCCTAGTGCAGTAGAGACTATTATAAATACCGATGATAGCGACCGCCCGGACGTCGCGAGCATCACCAGCCCAACCGTGACCGAAGGGGACACGGCGACCTTCGCCGTGACCCTGACCAACGAAAGCACTTCCGACACCACGGTCACCATGACACTGGCCAGCGGCAGTGCCGACAAAAACGTCGATTTCACGGGCACCACGGTCACCGTCAACGGCGAAGCGGTATCGGTGAATGCTGACGGCACCTTTGAGGTCACTGTGAAGCCGGGTGACACCGAATTCACCGTAGACGTCATCACCACAGATAACCTGGATGTTAACGGCAAGCCTGTGTTCGAAAGCACGGAAGACTTTACCCTGTCCGGCAAAACCGACAGCCAGAGCGATGCCGTTACGGGTACAGGTACCATCCTCGATAACGATGCACCGACCCTCAAGATCTCGAATGCAGGCAAAGTCGCCGAAGGTAGCAATGCTGTCTTTAACGTGGCACTGAGCAATCCGGTTGACAACGAGGTCACCTACACTTTCACCGCCAACACTGGTGATGACAGCGACAGTGACACCCTGACTGCGGAAACAGGTGACATCAGCACTCAACTGACGGTGACTTACACTAAAGCAGACGGCACCAAGGTCACTGAAACCATCGACAATGGGGCTGAGCTGAAGATCCCTGGTGATGCCACGGGTATCACTGTGGCCGTCACAACCTTGGATGACCAAGGCAACGTCATTTTCGAAGGCAACGAGAGCTTCCAGCTCGACGTCACGACTAACACTGGCATTAACAATGTCATTATCAATGACAGCGGCAAAGCCACCATCGCTGACGATGGCACGGGCACTAACCCACCGCCAAGTGGCGGCGATGACCGCCCGACCGTGGCGAGCATCACCAGCCCAACCGTGACCGAAGGGGAC
>NZ_CANDOD010000007.1:0-231190 GCF_947387585.1 Grimontia sp. SpTr1 | reverse complement strand
TCATCAAGAAGCCGAATATACGTACGCATCTTAACTTTGATTGCAGATTCGTTTTGTAGGTACGTGGATTCCATATACACTTTGGGGCATAAACGTGCCAGAACAGATCTGCCGGACACGCTTATGGACAAAAGTGTGTTAGAGTCGGTGCTCGAAAGCGTCAGCTTCGGATAACTTCAGTTGGGGTAATAGAAGTAGACGGCTTTGTTGTTCGACTGCAGTGACTGCTCTCGCAGTCATAAATACAGCTATCGACTCTTGATCGGAGAGAGGCTTATGTGTGTTATACGTATGAGAAAGCCTTTTCGTTTGAACTCAACTGCGGAACCTCTTAAACAAACGCTTGAGTCAATCCGCAAGATGAAGATTCAAAGACAAACCCATTTGACACAGTCTGCTAACAAAAGCTGGTGTAGCTAGTCAAGTTTCATATGTATCAATTACCAAACCGAAAAGAGCTTACAAGTTGCTTCTAAGTGTCCTGCAACTAATTGTTTCGGCTTTCCTGTTTCATACATCAGATGAAAACTGGCTCCTGAAGCTTTGTAAGCAAGTAGAGCGGAAAACAATTCCTGATCTAAAGGGTTTATGTACATACGCTCATTACATGAAGGATCGATCGGTGAGGTCACACTCACTGCGTGTGCATCACTTTTGTGTTCTCCATTAAGACTTTGTACATACAGATGCTTTATCTTCGCATCGCCAACAATAGCCGAGTTTGCAGAAAAACAAGTTAGAGCCAATCCGAATAGTGAAAGGATTTTTACGTACTTCTGAAACATTAATTTTCCTCCTATTTTCTCTACAACGTTGCAATAACGGGCGCTTGTCAAACAACCCAAAACTGTTTTAATCCTTTGTATTCACAACACGTTGAAAGGCTGCCGCAGTGACAAAGCGTCCCTCATTAATTGCTTTGTTATGCCGTATAGCTAGTAACATCGTTTTGATTGCTAAAAGTTATTGAGCGATCATCAGAGAATGTGAAAACCGATTTTGAGCCACCCTCTATGGAATGAAAGCTCAGAGAAGCTAACTCTAGATTCCCTAATGACAGCTTTTCTTTTAGGTTTACAACTTTGAACAAGCAATTCATTTCATCCATGCTGAAACTGGTTGGTGGTACAGAGTCACGCCGCCAGAAAATAATGCCACAATCGAAATAATGCCTATCCCAGCATTCATCAATCTTTAGATATATAACATTAGCTTGCTCTTCAAGATTGCCATCACACCACATTTCAATACAGAGCAGTTCTGCGACTGCTTCTCCTTCTATCGCGGGAACAACACCATTAAATTCTAACTCTTCCATGATGGTCACCTTCGAGCATAACGACACCCAGCAGCGGCCGAGCGTAGCGAGGTCCAGCCAGCTTGCTGGCGTTGCTGCCTGGGATTGTTAAGTTTTTTACCAAAACTTCCACCAAGGTTTTGAAGGAAGGTATTTCTTTGCGTCCTTTTCTACAAGCTGAGCCGACACAAAATAGTCCACGACGTACTTATTGAAGAGCGCTCTATCTTGTTCTCGGAAGCAGATGCTATAAGCCTTTGACTCTGCAGAGGGGGCGTTAATGGCATCTAGTAAGATTGTAGAGAAGTCATTAGATAACTGATCTTGAACTAAATGAATGATTAGCTCTTTAGTGCCCCAGTCCTCAGCCTCAAGATATTGGTTTGTAAGATGCTCAGCGAACTGCGGTGATACATAGTCACGCAAAGCCTCAACGTCATCAAAACTCTTACTTGAGAGTGCATACTCGAGCTCAGTGAAAAACTCTTTTGGTGTGACTTCGAAAGTTTGCACAATATTCCTTGAAACTTAACAGTGTATTGGACACCAAAGTGGTGTACTTAAACACCCCATTGTGTCCAACAATAACAAGCCACTGTATTTTTAAAGTAGCTTTCCCTATGTTTTAAAAGCCCTTTCTCGCAGTGCTAAAAATGGCCTTGTGAAAACGCCCCAAAATGGGGCTAAGTAGGTATTATGCGATACCTTTGCATTTACTGTGTGTATCAACAGTGGAAAAGTACATTTCGGATTACAAAAAGTAGGGTGAATAGGAGGCTTTTAAACGCCTAATCAAAAATGATGCTGGCTCACTTTGGGGCATAAACGTGCCAGAACAGATCTGCCGGACACGCTTATGGACAGAAACGCGTTAGAGTTGGTGCACTAAACCGTCAGATTCGGATAACTAAAACTATGGAGGCGCTCGCCTGTCATTCTGAGATGGACTACTTAATTTTCTCTACGCATCCGATCAATTTACTGAATAGAAGGGGGCTTGTTCAACACCCAAATAAAGTGTCGGCTACGCGATACTTATTCTTATTTGTTATGTTTGTTCCTGTTTCCATCGCATTATTGCTTCATGTATCTGATCTAGAAACCCTTCATCTTTGATGTTCCTTGGGTGATCATATTGTGATTTATTAGAAATAGCTTCAGCTAAGCTTTCAATATATACAGTGCCATAGGAGTTATAATTCGCTTTTTCGCTGCCATTTAGCTTGACCACTGCCGAGAAGCTCACAAAGCCACTGCTGCAATTTACATCAATATAATATTCGTCTTCATATTTCAGTAAGAACCACGCAGAGACCTGATTTTCGATAACTTCCATTGTTGCACTTCCTGAAAACATGTAGCCAAATTAAGGTGTGAACAACGCCTCCACCCAACCTAACGCATTGTGCCATAAACACTAAACTAGCTTGAAGTGAAAGCGCCGAGCGTTGTGAATCACTCTTAAATTTATTGTTATACCTCTTTTCCTATTACTTCTAATAAAAATTTATTGGGGTGTGGCCAAACTTCGTGCTCTGGTTTATCAAATTGTAGGAATTCGATAAGGTCTCTACCTTCCAATACAAACGCAACCGTCACTCCTGGAACTGGACTTCTCGGTGTTAAGATAACCTCTCTACCCTTGATAGCGTCTTCTAAACTGTCTACAACATAACCTATGTGAGGCTGCGTTTTTATTATGTCAGGTAAAGTACTATCATCATCGAAGTTCAACCACTCCATAGCATATGGCGTTTCAAAATACCCTGTAGCATGCATCTTGAGCGCTGGATTATGAGTATCCTCAGGTAAGTAATTTTTTGTCGGGATTCCCACATGGTGAAATGTTAACTTCTGAAATTTACTATTAGATTGCATGTTGACTTCAATTAGTACGTAAAGAGCTCAAAGACTACTGATAAACAATGACAACCTCGACTGTTTTGACCTCAATCATCCTTAATAATGCTAAAACTGGGCTTGAGGTATAACGCCAAATTAAGTAGTGAGCAATGCTACCACCTGACCTAAACCATTGTGCCGTAAACACTAAAGTTGATTCAAACTGAAAATGCCAAGCGTTGCGAATCTGCTTAAATTTATTGTTAGGCATCTTTTGTCGTTAGCATAATATTGCGCAAAGTTACTTCTGCTTGGAAGGCAACATGTGAACTTGAATGAGTTAAACACCGTTTAATTGTCTCTATCTCGTCGTCACCAACAGTATTCATGGCTATAAACGCTCTCAGCACATCACATACGAAAAGATCATCTGAATCTGATAGTTTTCGAACGAGAAAATGATTCAATTCTACGTTATCTGGCCCTATCCTTGATAGAGAACTAATAGATGCTTGTTTAACGCCTAAACATTCACTGTCGGTTAATTCGATTAGCTTATCAATCGCATCAACAGATCTTTCTCCCAGTGCCCCAAGCGCCCCTATACACCAAAATACAACATCATCAACCTCAGAATCTAAAGCAGAAATCAGACTCGGTACGTCGACGTCAGAATCACAGGATAAGTCTCCTAGTGCTAGGGTAGCCTTTTTCCACTTTCTCTCATCGTTTGATGTGAGCCATGAAATCCATTTTTCAGTTTGATTCACAATACTCTCCGAAATTGAATGCCTAACAGTGTATTGGACACCAAAGTGGTGTACTTAAACACCCCATTGTGTCCAACAATAACAAGCCACTGTATTTTTAAAGTAGCTTTCCCTATGCTTTAAAAGCCCTTTCTCGCGGTACTAAAAATGGCCTTGTGAAAACGCCCCAAAATGGGGCTACGTAGGTATTATGCGACACCTTTGCGTTTACTGTGTGTATCAACAGTGGAAAAGCACGTTTCGGATTACAAAAAGTAGGGTGAATAGGAGACTTTTAAACACCTCATCAAAAATGATGCTGGCTCACTTTGGGGCAAAACCTTGTTAGCGCAGTTTTGCCTGACACGAGTTTGGGTAAATTTTGTACCCAAAACTTGCGTGGTGGTAAATCGTTTACCACAAATTACCCAAAGCCAACTTCGTATGACATAACCCTTACGGCCGAATTACAATGAAGAAGCAAAAACAACAAAACCACCATTATCGGTGGTTTTGTTGTTTCTCTGCCTTCTCGGCGGTTCCGTTAATTTGACGGCTTATTTCTCGGCGTTCCTTTTTCTTAGCTGCCTACTCGGCGGTTCACTTGCCATACACAGAGTGACGACGGGCATCATATTTCCTAGCTGCCTACACGGCGGTTCACCGTTAAGTATAGACCCAGACACCACGTCTTTTCTGGCGTTATGGCGATTTTCCTTGAAAAACCCTTTTTTGAGACACCTCTGTAACCTCCTGATTTTTCTTGACTGGGATTTACCCTCAAAGAACGTGGTCACACCTCGATTAGCGGCACTGTTCCTCGCCAATCGACGTTGGTGGCGAGGCCATACATGTTGTAGCCGCCATCGTTTGGCCTCTCTTCATCTTCAACCTGCACCTGAAGAACGAAGTCTTTTCCTGATGATTTGCTTCCCATGGGGATGCTATGAAATGGCATGAACGTTCTTTCTTCTTCTGAGACGGGGGTGAAATCTCGGCCTGCTTCTATTGCGCGTTTTTCAGCGCGTCTTAAACGGCGTCTTTTTGAGTCCAGAAAGCTCTTGCCGATAGTTTGGTTTCTGACAAACCTGACCTCTGGCGCTGCTTCGGGAGCTGTTTTTACCGGTGATATCTCGAACAATCCTTCTGAACGCATCAACGTGAAGTAGGGTTGATAGGAAAGCCCTGTTAGCACCGTTTTATCGTGGCAGACAAACCCGATTGCACTTCCGATGTTTCTGTCATTCCACTTGGGGAAACAGATACCAACTTTGTTTGCCGCAACTTCATTGACTGCCATGAACCCGTGCAGAGTCTTAATGCATCGCCCGGCAAGAAGCGCGCAGTCAGCTTGAGCAGGAAGAAACTTGATAGTGAAGAAGTATCGTTTATCCATTGTGCTACCCCTTTTTCTTTGGCTGGCCGTTACTAAACAAGCCACCTTTGGCCATCACTGCTAACAGGTAGTGAACTTCATCAGGAATCTTGTCAGTGTCAGATAACTTTTCCAGCCACAAGTCTGCGTCTTTGAGTAATGCGTAGAAATCCTGTTGCGTGCTCGGGTGGCGGCGGGATGTGCCGTATTCACGATGCGCACCATATTCATTGATACGTATGGCAACATCCGCGTCAGGTGCCCACCAGTCATCAATACTCTGTATTGCAGCACCGACTTTTTGAGCATGGAAAGAAGCAGTTTGCTGCCCTTCAGGGAGAAGGGTTTTGGCTAACTGCTTGGTTGGTTTTCCCTCGACCTTTTCATCTAAGTACTCTTGGCTAGGGTATAGTTCATCCCCCCATCCCACAGAGACTTTTGCCCTTACATCCATGTAGTAACTGTCTGACTTATCGCTTAAGCCCTTGCTGATGTATTTGGTCAGTGTTTTCAAGGCACTTTGTGCCTCTTTGGGCCACTTTTCCGCCCACTGCAAACGATGTGCTCGATTCACAGAAAGAACGGAATCGTCGCCGCATTTCACTTCGATTTCAACGTTCCGGAAATCGCGGTTTCGCCAGAGCCATGTTCCCATCAAAAGATTCTTGGCATACCTTTCCGCCAGCTCATTAAAGCCCCCAGACTTGCTGTATTGCTTTGAGAGCGTTTCAAGCACCTGCCGAGCTGAGTCGTTTGAGCATTCATTTGGTTTTAAGGTGTTGGCTTGCACGCGTAAAGAGAATCTGCAGTAGATGTCATCTGACCCGACGGGAACATAGCAGGCTTCAATATACTGAGGGTTGCCATACCCAAAATCTCTCGCAGAGGTTGGTTTAGGGCTGTAGTCGGGTTTGTATCCCTTTTGGAAGTCAGAGTTTTGTCCAAGAATACGTGTTTGATCCACGTCGATGGGTAACATTTCTCCTTTTTCGCCCAATCTATAGAAATAGGCTTTTCCTGGTGAAAGTGAGCGCGTATAAGATAAATTTTCACACCGTTCCATAGTTAGTCCTCTTCTACACTTTCAATCAGAATAGCTGCGTCGTTTTCTGTAAGTGTCCAGAAGGCAAGACGAAAGAAGTTATCCTGCTTGCCCCAACGAACCTCAACGGGGTTCAAGCGCTTCCCTAAACCAATCACATTGTCCGCATAGCAATGATGTTTTGTGAGGCTGTTGAGACGCGCTTTGGGGTGCTCCAAAAACGCATATCCGCAATGCAAAGGAAGTTGGGTATGGTCGGCACTTAGGCAAGCATCCAGTTCAGGCAGTGTCTGTGGTCTTTCCTTGGCGGGTATAAGCCAACGACCACTGCTCGGTAAACGGCTAACGCGTTGAAAAAGAGATGTTCTATCGGGATACGATGAAAGCCAGTTCAGAGAAATATCAAGCTCTGGAGGGAACAAGCCACCACCTGCAAAGTTGATGGGCAGAGCGGCTTTGAGTGCCTTAATATAATCTGAAACGCGAGCTTCAGATTTCACCTTAATCACCATATCAAACTCGAGATCAGCCACATGCTCAGAGCGAAGGGTTGTTCGCTTGATGGGAGAAACGTTTCTTTTATGGAGGGGTTTAGAAAGCTCAGTGAGTTTGGCGGTGTAATGTCGAGATTCACTTCGAAAGAAAATCGCAAAGCTCTCAAACAGGCATTCTTGGTTAGGCTCAAGTAGTTCTCTAAACCTAAGCTGATAAGCATGCATGAATCCCCAAATGGCAGTCAGGGAGGGGGCTCCGGCGAGATAAGGTGATCCCATCATTGACGCATCAAACACCCGCATTCTCGAAAGATAAATGTACTGCTCATTGTGAGCTGCTTTCGTATCATCCTGTGCTTGAATAAGCCTTCTGAGTATCCACCGCAACTGCCTTTTCATTAGTGGCATCAACTTTTGATGGTAAGCATATCGCCAGCCAAATTTGCTTTCCTGCAATGTGAGTTGCAGTTGCTGGTTTAACCCTGACGCCAGTGTTTCTAATTCAGAGAGGTCATTGAAAACGAATGCCCGCACCAATGCATCTTCTGTATCGAACGACTCGCCACTTTCCTCGATGTGGTCTCTCAACTCGACTAACGGCATCAGCCAAACACCGAGCTGACGCCGAAGTGCCCGAATTTGATATCGCCTTACTTGTATTTGCTTTTTGGGTGTAGCAAGCCGAGACTCCCCTGACAGGCGACCAAGCAAACTACTCGTCTTTTTATTCACCATGGCAAAGTGGTCAAAGAAGCGATGTGTTTTTTCCCGGCTCGACGATAACGTTCTTTTTGAATGAGGACGAACACTCAGGGGATAGCTGAGCAGCCGCATGTTTCCACCTAAAGCACCCGCAAGACTTCCTATTGCCGAAGGGTTCGGCAGCAACAATGTTGTGGTGTAAAATCTGCACTCTGGTGAGCGAACATAGCGCTCTAACGCCATTTGGAAACCATGATTCACAACCGGTGTGATAGTGAGTTCTTCACCTTTCCATGGGAAACGTAGTTTCTTTGAGATTGGGTGAACCGAGTCAGGAAAGAACGCTTGAGATAGTGCTTCCTCAAGTGTTTTTTTGAACAAAGACGCCTTCTTTTTGGTAAGCCCAAGTGTGGCCAGTAAGGGCATCCAGATTGGGTCGTTATCTCTAATCAAATTGAGCAAGGAGGTAACTTCGCCCTGCCAGACAAAGCTCGATAACAGCCAAAGGCAATGTTTGTACTCTTTGCTATCATGCGCCCAACCGAACTCAATGGTAGACGTGTAATTACTCACCAAGTTTGCGTATTGGCTAGGCAGTAAGCTCAGCACTTTTTGGTCTTTCACTCTGCAATCTGGATACTTGAGGTTATGGGTGTGAAACCAAGAAATTTCGTTAAGTGAACGACAAATATTGTCCTCATGTTTGAGGTATTGCTTTGCGGTTTCTGGGTCTAAATAGTCCTCACACTTTGCGTTCAAGAAAGCGAGATTGAGCAGTATCACAGCTGTTTGCTCTTCAGCGCCATCAACGCATGTCGGCGCGGTGTAAGGCATAAATGCTTTTTTGATACGAGCATTTCTCGCCTTGAGGTTTTCTTCAGATAACAGAGATTGCAGCGTTTCCATGCTTACCACTCCGGCAAAAAGACATTGAGACCATCGGTTGAAGATTGCATATGCGTGAGCCTGAGCGTCATCACATCAC
The DNA here is from genome assembly GCF_947387585.1 of Grimontia sp. SpTr1. Lineage (NCBI taxonomy): Bacteria > Pseudomonadati > Pseudomonadota > Gammaproteobacteria > Vibrionales > Vibrionaceae > Grimontia > Grimontia sp. SpTr1. Next base: position 222,704 of record NZ_CANDOD010000007.1, on the reverse strand, counting down.
GCAAATGGTAAATGGGTTTATAAGATTCGACTTTCTGATGCAGCTTCAGTCGGAAAGCAGTTTGGAGGTAACCATGCTCGTTTAGGCGGTTCACTTCATCTGTTGTGCAGCCTAAAAGCGTTGATGCCTCTAACGAACTGACCAGCATATTGGAGGGGTTATCTGCTTGTTGACCAGCATGCTCATTAACGAATGCTGAAAGGTAAGCAGTAATGGCTTTCAGGATGGGGTTCCGGCTAACATCGCGACTCGGCAGGTTACGGGCATCTTTTACCAGGTTGCCATATACCGCCGACAGTGGCGTTTTATTCCAAGGTTGAACTCGTACTGCTTCACCTTTTTGCAAAACCTGATCCAGCTCCGTATAAAGTGGTTCAGGCCAGGCTTTGAAATAGGTAAAGCACTCTGCTAAGTCAACGTGTTCCTCTTCTCCATAGCGATGCGTATACCAAAGCAGTACCCCGTATCGCTCAGAAATACTCAGCGGGAAAGCAAGTATCCCTTCTTTGACCAAGTTCTCGCCAAGTAACCATTTGCTGAGCGTCACCAAATCATCCTCTGCTTTGGTCGTTTTGGACGTTGTAAGGTCAAAACCGCACTCGCAATAGGTTATGGACTCTGAGGATTGATAATCGAGCTGGGCGTGACAGGAAGGGCAGTGGGTGAGTAACCGCGCTTGGTGCCGGTGACATACCTGATGAGGCAGGAATTGCCAGTGCTGTCGAATATAAGGGCTTTCAGCTAAACATTCGGGGCAAACAGGCGTGTGATCTTTCCGAAGCAGCGTAAACGGGTAATCAACACCGTCTCGGAATACCGCTTTGTAGTTGGGGGAGAATTCGGTTTTGGAGTGCATCAACGCCAGTTTAAGTAACTCTGATTCGTCGACGCCTCTTTGCTTCCCAATGAACAATAACCCCTGCGCCCGAAGCTTGCTGGCGACCTTTGCATGGTAGATGTTGGCTTGATGGAGAGATAACGGGTAGCTGCCAAAAGCATCGGGTGTATCTTCAACAAGCAGCGCCCAAATTTCTTCAGTGAAATCAGCGTACTCTAGGAAGCCAAGATGATGGCTCAATCGCAGTAGATAGCTTTCCAGCGCTTCGTCTTGATAGGGGGAAGGTGTGTTTATCCAGTCCATTGAACACTCATAAACTTAGAATTGCTAAGTTTATGAGTGTGGTACAGAATGACGTATTGTCAAATGAAACAGCGCATAGCGGTCATTTTACAGGCCAGAACTTTTCGTCCAATTTGATAGCAATGCCATCGCCGAACATTTTATAACCTTCAGAGGCGAGTTCCTGATTGCTGGGAAAAGTTTCTTCTGCTTGGGTTAGTGTTTCTAGGAGCTGTTCAAGTGCATCCTCTTCTTCAGCATAGAGGTACTGCTGTAATGTCTCTGAAAACCGCAAGTAAATGCCAATTTGTTCTAGCTGCCAAATTGCTTTTGGGGTGAGACCTTTGAGGGGTTGATAATACTTTGATAACAGTGTGTTGAGCTTTTCTGGTGCCAAGGATTTATCTGTTCCCGTGGACACTGTGATCGTTGAAATTTCAAGCTCGTTTGCCCTATTAAAATGGCTGTAAGAGATAGCCTTTTCGATGCCTATAAAATTATCGCCTAACTGAGACTTTGCACGTTCTATCGTACGTATTTTTTTACACCCAACCGTTCCTTTTGCTTCAACAACAAGTAACTTTTTCTTTGAGGGATTAACACCTATGAGATCAGGGCGCTGCTTTGAATCTTTATTCAAGAGATCGTTGAGTAAAGTCTTGTGTTCTGGTGATATACCATCAAAATGCGTCAAAAAATGGCAGTTCATCTTTTTCGCGGCAATAAGCTTGGCCATAAACATACCCAGCCAAAAACTACCCGAAACCTTTTCAGATGCTTCCATGTCTCTAAAAGCGGCGCTTTTTTCGATTTGTTTACCATTCACTGCTAGCAGTGCTCTTAGCATGAAAGCTCGCATCTTTAGGTCATACAACTTTGTATACTGGCTATCTTGGCTATCTTGGCTATCTTGGCTATCAGATAGCTGCGCAAGATTAGACTTACCAACCATTAGCGCAGACCAAACAAGATCTTCCCAACTCACTTGAATACTATGCTTTTGCCCATCTTCATTGTGATGAACATTAAACCTTGACGAGTTGAGGCACTCTGGTGAGTTTATCGAACTTAGTGGCTTAGTCATGATATGGTCTATGTTTATCAGGCCAGTAGGCTCTGCTAAGTCAAACTCTACCTTAGCGTCATAGTGCGCATCTGTCGCATCAAGCTGAAGCTGACCACCTAGAATCGCGAGTAAGTCAGTTAAATTGCAGCGATAACTTCTGTCAGACTTGTCTATCGTCCCTCTAATTATACTTGGTTCATTTGAGCGCTTCTGATCACCCATTGCTTTGGGTTTTATTGAAATGTGACTAACTGTCTCAAACTTCATATTTCATCATTCCAGTTAACTAGCTACCGCTTTTTCAATGGTATAACCAAATGGCTCCATCGCCTGCAGCAAGTTCGGGATATTGTCGCCCCACTGGTTAGAGATGGCGACTTGCTCCCCAGAAGGGAGAGTAAGAAGGTCACTTTCTGATGAGTGGTATCGGTTTAAGTGCTTATCAGCGATGTGTTCAAACAGCGACACGGCTCTCGGTAAATTGAAACTGTTCAGATAACGCTGAACTTCTGCAAGATTGATTGGTTGCTTGTCGTTTATCCAATGGGTAATCACCGCTAAAGCCAGCTTACGTTTGTTATAAACCTGACCGTTAAAACAGTACTTGGAATAGTCGCGCTGGCTTTTCTTGCTGGTACGCTGCTCTGCCTGCTTCTCGCGGAACTTGACTTGATAAGCTTCAACTTCCGGCACCGGAATGATCTGCTCGGCATTAATCAACACATCGTCTTTGTAGCGATACGGGGTGAGTCGGACACAGCTGATATCAATGCCCTTGTCGCGGAGCCAAAGGACCGATGTTGTCAGCTCTTTGCCAAAGTCAGCAGATGCCAGCACGATTCGCACATCGTTACCGAAATCATCAAGGCTGTTTTCATCTAAATCGACAAACTCAAGAATGGTTTCGCGGGCATTGATTTCCAGACCTTCCTTGGCACTGTATTGCTCGAAGTACTCACAGGCTTTATCGAACGTCATGGTAGAGATCATGGCCGCATAGCGAAGCGCTTGAAGCTCCATGTGTGCGCCGATTTCATCGCGCTTTAGCTCAATCACCACCAAGTTGGCGTTGCGGTCAATTGCCAATAAATCAATACGGCGATGACTGTCTTCCCAGTCGGAAAACTCTTCTGAGATCACCAGGCAGTCTGGGGCAATGGCGTCGATGCATCTTTTAAGGGCTTCTTGTAAATCCTGCCGCTCTTGCAGTCCTTCGGCTGCAAAGGTGGTTTGGGTTAAAGCAGTTAGGTTTTTGTTTGAGATGTTGTAGAGGCTCATTAGTAAAACTCAATTAAATGCTTTCAGCCACAAGATCATTTTGAACTTCGGTTGGCCCTATTTTTTCCAACTCCGTAGTGTCCCCGACAGACTGATGACTCGAGTAGATTAACTTTCTTTTGATTTCTCCACGCCCATCGGCAGACCATTGCATAGCCTCTTCAACTTTTAGTGAGAGTAAAACGCCAATTCTCCCAGCTTCCAACTCTATCTCTTGACGCTTCCCACCTGCTTCACTCCAAAGCGCAACATTGCTACTTGGTTCAAAATTTTTATTCGTCTTTGGGTCTATATCCCCTGTTGATCTTCGAGTCATGCCATATGGAGATATCGACAACACAGAGGAGCCAGGTTCTTCTGTCAGCATTTTTGCATAGGTTCCAGGCCATCTTTGTGGAATTTGAGGGCCATCAAGCAATAGTGCAATAACAAGATCTGGGCCCAATGCCCGTAGGATGGGGGCTATTGGGTCTTGTCTTGCGAGGTCTTCACAAATGAGAGGGCATATATGTACATTTTCATCTCGATAAGAAATCAGCTTTCTTTCACCTGTTGCACAGTTTTCCCACCACTTAATTTTGTCAGTACTGAGCACATCACCTAACCCATAAGTATTTAACTGGGCTGCGTCAAGCGCCCACCGATGGTGCTTTTGTTGGTTTTCTGCCACGTACATTCCAACAAATCGGTTTTGGTAAAAAAGCTCCAGGCTGTTCTCACCATAGCTTGTAGTACTAGTTCCTTCACCAAATACCCCAAAGATAATAACGGGAGGGAAAATATTCCTTTCTGAAAAGTGGCTTCTGATACTGAGTAGCAGGCTTCTCTTTTCAGTTGATGCAACAGCACACTCTGGGATAACGACTAAGTTTGGCATGCTCTCGCCAGCTGATTCAATGGCATATACGAGCATTTCGCTTGTGATGGGCTGTAGGTTTTGATAGGAGAAAAAACCGAATTCCTCCCCCATCTGTAAAGTTGGCTTATCATCCAACTGAAAATTATCGTTTTTTACTTCTAGTGGCCATGGAAGGATCAATATGTCGAATTCACAAGATCCCTCAGATTTTGTTGATGAACCAACTAGAGCTGTTACCTCAATACCCGGTTTAATATAAGCCAGATCATGACTCAAACTATTAAGCGATATGCCGGCCTGTGGTGTATGACTTTTGAACTGAACGACACCATAACTTTTGTCACACTGAGATAAACTTGAGATGATGGAGCGCTGCTTTCTCGAAATTAGCTTCTCTGTATAGCGGCTAATTAGTCTGCTTGATGAGCGGCGTATCGATTGTTGAATTTGATATCCACATGCATCACTAGCCACATACAGTTCAAAAAGTAGATTCAGATATTTTGGATCTTTCAACAATACATCAATTTGGGTTTTTACCTTACTTGGGCCAAATGCTCTGTATAAAAGATTATAAAATCGAGGACTTATATCTACTGAATTCCGACTTTCAGAACGCAGTAGCGCCATTGGCCATGTACGAGCATGGCGACCTGTTACCAGCTGTTCTATTTCATCAGACTTATTTTCTATAGATACAACTTTCTGATACACATCATATGTATCAAAAATTCGAGCAATAAGATGAAAAGTATTCATCGGCCATATCAAGTATTGAAATAACTGATTATCACTATCATCCAAGTCTACAGTGAAAAAAGTCCCTTCTGAGTATTTTTTTAGTTTGGCGAAATCGAACTCGCTCCTTTGATGATCATCACCTAGGAACATATTTTTCAATAAAGTTGCCAACTGCATGACTAATTCACCTGCCCAACAATCGCATCAGTAAGCTGAAGTTGGGTTTGTTGGCTGTCGCGAAGACGTTGTTTTACTTCTTCACAAACGACAAATAGTGCTTCAACCTTTGTCACGATTTTTAGTTGTTCTTCTAAAGGAGGTAATGAAAATACTAGGTTTTGAATTTTAATAATTGTAAGGGCATTGTAAGCACTACCAGCTACTCCATTGTTAACCTGTTTCCAGAAAAATGCTGAGTCAACAAAAAACTTCAAGAATTTTGGGTTGGATAAGGAGTGATGACTGATTTTGGTTATGTTGCCATCTTTATAATAAAACGGTCGTTCATCGGCTATCCAGTTGTTACCTATACTGCCTCCTATCGAAGCCAGCATCAGATCATTAGGATATGGAAAACCTAACTGATACCGTAGAGCATCATATTGATTGTGAGAAATGAATAGCTCGGTCGAAATATCGTTGCCTCTACCTAGTTCTCCAATTTCTTTGGAGCGAAAGAAAGGAATGCCATTTTGCACATAATCTTTGACATGGATTCGCTTACTGGATGAAACATCATATATTTCGCCCAAACGACACCACTCCCACCCTTCCGGCAGTTCAAACGGCTTTTCATCCTCAGCAATCGGCGGTAGGGCTTTTTGCTTTTTGATCTTCTTCTCTTTCACCAACTGCGCTTTTTCTTCCGCGATGCGCTCAAGTAGTTTTGTGGCTGGTTCGTCATTCGGGTCTTGTGATACCAGCTTACCCATCACTGCCAATTGCAGAATGGTTTGTTTTAGCTGATCGATGCTTTGTTCTGTGGTGAACAGGGTGTCGAAGTGCTCGCTGATGCGTGCCCAGTTCGCCATCAGTTCGGTGGCGTCTTGGCTGTTGGTGAGCGTTGCCAGCAGGGTTTCTACCAATACTTGATGGGCATCAAGGCTGGCTTCTGTTTGCTGCTCGAGCTGGTCGCACAGTGCCATCAGTTCGTCGACTTTGGCGACAATGCGGTGTTGTTCGTTTGAGGGAGCTACTGATACAGGTAGTGAAACTACTGAGCTTGTATTTAATTCGACTTGCTTGGTAGAGCCAGAAACTAAAGAGAACTCATGGTCTGGGTTAATTCGAGCTTGAACACCTGGCGACATAAGAAAGCACCAGATGTATCGGCTGCTCATTAAAAGCGGGCGCAACACCGTTACATGAGAGTCTGCAACAAGAGACTTACTCTCAACGACTGGCAGCACATTAACCCGACCTACTGTTCCTGTTCCTGTCGAATTCCAAAGCAAGTCTTTTTCTTTCAAGTAGCGTTCTTCTTGATAACTTTCCAAGCTTTGGTCTTCAACATATCTTGCAGGCTCAATATCAAACCCTGTGTTCTGTACGCATTTTTGAGACACAACACGAACACTACCTTTATCGGCATACTTTGGACCCTTTCCTCTTTGCACGTACTCGGTAAAATCTTGCACGTGCGTCCAAGCCCACCCATCTGGAAGTGTCGGAAGATTTTCTAAAGATAAATTCGAAATAGCTTTTGGCTTCTTGATCTTTTTCTCTTTCACCAACTGCGCTTTTTCAGCCGCAATTCGCTCAAGCAACACAGAAGCAGGTTCATCAGTCGGATCTTGCGGCACTAACTTACCGCGCACCGCCAACTCCAAAATCAGCTCGCGCAGTTTCTTGATGCCATAAAGCTCGCACTTTTTGCTGCTAGCGCGACCAGACGCAGACTTTGCCTGTACTGCCGATGTCCAGATGTCGATATGGTCGGTGATCAGTTTTTCCGCAGACATTACTTCACCTCATCCACAGCTTGAGCTGATGAAACTCTTTGTGACGAAGACAAGGCATCGCCCAGAATGTCTTTCAGTTGGTTGCGTAGCTCGGTGATTTCTTGCTGTTGCGTTTGGTAGCTTTGCAGGAGTTCATCTGGGTCATGGCTGACCACTTCGCCTTGATACGGGTTTTTAATGTCCAGGTTAAAGTTACGGGCAATGATCTCATCAATCGAGACTTTCCATGCGTGATTGTTCTCTACGCGGCTAGCAAAGCCTTCTTCTTCCTTGCCCCACCAGTCGATTTCAGCCTGAAACTCTCCAAACTTCATCGGTTTGGTTTTGCTGTAGTTCTTCACACCCTCAGGGTATGGGTGCTCGTAGAACCATACTTCTTTGGTTGGTTTGCCTTTGGTGAAGAACAGAATGTTGGTCTTAATGCCCGTGTAAGGGTTAAACACGCCGTTTGGCAGGCGCACAATGGTGTGCAGGTTACATTCTTCGGTCAGCAGCTTTTTGATTTTGGTTTTTACGCCTTCACCAAACAAAGTGCCATCCGGCAATACCACACCCGCACGGCCATTTGCAGGATCCAGTACTTCAATAATCAGTTGTAGGAACAAATCCGCCGTTTCACGGGTTTGCATTTCCGCCGGAAAGTTCTTTTCAATCCCGTCTTCTTCGGTACCGCCAAACGGTGGGTTAGTCGCAATCACGTTAATGTTGCTGTCCCAGTTAGAAAGCGGCTTATTCAGCGTGTTGTCGTGTTTGATTTGCGACGGCACTTCAATGCCATGCAGCATCATGTTGGTAATACACAGCAGGTGCGGCAGTTGCTTCTTCTCAACGCCATGGAATTGCTTCTGGAACGTCGCGTACTGCTCGCTGGTTTCAGGCTTGTCGTGCTCTTGAATGTGGTTGATGGAGCAGGTCAAGAAGCCGCCCGTACCGCATGATGGGTCAAATACGTTTTCGCCCAATTTCGGGTCAAGACGGTCGACGATAAAACGGGTCACCGCACGTGGGGTATAGAACTCACCCGCATTACCGGCGCTTTGCAGGTCACGCAGGATTTGCTCGTAGATATCACCAAACAGGTGGCGTTCCTGCGTGTCTGTAAAGTCGATTTCATTCAGCTTGTTGATCACCTGACGCAGCAAGGTGCCGTTTTTCATGTAGTTATAAGCATCGCTGAACGCTTCTTTTACTACATAGCCTCGCGGGTTGGTGTCGACTGGCGCTGCCATGTTCTTCAGGTTGTGGAACAGGTCGTCGTTCACAAACTCCAGCAGTTTGTCACCTGTTATGCCTTGTGCATCTGCAGCCCAGTTGCGCCACAGGTACTTTTCGTTGATTGGCGCTTTGTAATCATCCAACTCCAGCTCTAATTCTTCTTCCTGTGCGTCGAAAACTTTAAGGAACAACAACCAGGAAAGTTGCCCAAGGCGCTGTGCATCGCCGTCGACACCGGCATCTTTACGCATGATGTCTTGAATCGATTTGATTACGGAACTGATAGACATGATTTAACTGCTTTTGAAGTGCGAAAAATTGCGGGAATTATAGCGGATTTCATCACTTTATGAGAGGGGAATCGAAGCAAACAAAGCGGGTCTACAATCGGTTAAATCATTGCCATTAAGATGATTAACAGTCTGGAATCATTAAGAAAAGCAGGGCAGCGTTTGAGATGCACATAGAATGTCCACATTGCGCGACATCAAATAAGATTGAATTTGCGGAACACATCATTTGCTGTGAGTGCGACAAGAGCTTTAAAGGGCAGTCTTTCGGAAAGCTGAAAAAGCCGCTGATTTCAGCAGGCACTGCAGCGATTATCGGGTTGGTGAGCGGATTTAAAATAGAACAGCTAATGGATGAGAACAGATATCCGGTATCTGTGGAGTACGCCATTGTTGATACCTGCGTGAACAGTTCAGCGCAACCGCTCTCTATCAGTCAATACAAAGATAAACGTCAAGTCTGTCTGTGTGCTGTCGAAGCGACGGTCTCTCAGGTGTCTTACCGAGATTTTAAGGAATCGCAGATATTGTTTAACGAACCGTTTAAAGTGGCTATAACAGCATGCAACAGAGGCTCCTAAGAGCCCCTGCTGCTTATTAATTACTTACTCTTTGGCACGTTGCCTCGCCCGCGACCAGAAGGTTTGCCCGTTGTGCTTGGGTAATTAGGATTTGGCTTGGATGCAGGGCTTGGTTTAGGTGCTGATTTAGACATGGTTATCTCCTTATTAGGTGGTTGATAGTTACTTGTCGTTTTGGTTTCGAGCTTTGTCCGCCGCTCGCTGCATACGCGCAGCAAAACCACCTTTTTCAACTTTGCCGCCATTCTGTTTTGCTTCTGCAGATTGAATACGAGCAGCGGCTTCGGTCGTGACGGGGTTTTTAGGTTTGTTCATTTTTAAGTTCCTTGTTTAGTCAAAATGATGTCTTCGCTAAGACAGGAACAGAGTACGAAAAGGCATGGGGACAGATGGGGACACGGGAAAAACAGGAAGAGATACGCCTATTATTAGGCCGTATGGGTTGGAGTTTGCGTAAGTTAGCTGACGTTGTGACTGATTATGAAAGCGACTTGGAGGATATAACCTTATCTGAAAGCTCCGATCCAACAGTGCGCTATGAAGTGATTCGAGGCCACTTCAAAAGAAAAACAACTCCAGTTGAAAAGCTCGATCACTATCTTTCAGCCATCATGGACCATGTGGAGTATGAGAGTTTGAAGCTCGACCATGTTCGGCCCAACTTTGTTGCTCATGACATCTTAGGTGAAGAGTTTTCGGAAGAGTTGGTTCGAGTCTCGATGCGGGTGAATAACCCTTAAGAATTCAGATACCAAATGCGAGCCCAGAATCCACTGGAGCAGATATTCATAGAAACTGGCAGTTTATGAACTCAATTTTTGAAAACATGAACGCGATAACTGGCATTTATATCTCGTCGCTCGCAACGAGCCTCTATCTGGCTAGACATACCTTGATGGTGTTTTCGCTTTGGTGGAATCCATATACCAGTTAAAACAAGAACCGCTATCGAGTACTTCTTTTCATAATGACGGGAGTCGAACTGGTGCCACAATCCAACAATTTCTTGCGCTTTCTCTCTACTTGGGATGACGCTCTGTCCTGTAATAGTTCGAAAAGCTGTGCCAAACTCGCGTGACTGCCAATTTTTAGAATCAGAGTACAGCCGTTTTATTGTTGACTTTGCATCATCGAGAGACATCCTCTCTAAACTGAGGGTAGTGCTGCGTCTACCGCGTTTATAATTGGGTTCACCCGCAATCTTCTTTTTTTTGTTAAAGTGGTCGCCACCAGTATTTTTCCTGCATTTCTCCCGCTGCTCTTGCTTAGTTGATTTAAACCCAAGAGCCTCTAGTTGTCTTTGAAACTCCGTTTTCATAATTAGTAACTCCGTAAACACTATTGGCTAATTCTTTATCCAAGTTTATAAATTTCGTCTTCTAGCTCATTGACGGCTTTCAGGTAGGTTTCTTTGTCACCAAACCCTTTTTTGATGATTTCAGTCGGACGGCCAATCTCATTGAAAGGAGCAACTTTCAGTACCGTCATGTTTTCAATTTCACTGACGCCCGCGTCGGTATATTTCTCAAGAAGGTTGCTCAAAACTTCCTGCGCGACATCGCCATATTTGGTGAAGTAGTTACGCTTCTTCACATTGTCAGCTCGCTCTTTGCGGGTCAGAGGTGGTTTGTCATAAACCACACAGCAGATCATATCGAAGGGGTCCATGTCTTTGCCCACTTCCTGTTCCAGTGCTTCCCAGATAATCCCGATCTCCGCGAGCTCATCAATGATGGCCTGTTTGCGGTCAGCATTGTTCCACTTACGGGTGAATTCATCCATTGAGGTAAACTGCTTTGCCATGGCTTTACGGATGTGGTCTTTGAACGATTCCGTCACTAGTTTGCCGTCGCTGTCGTAGTACTGCACACGCTCGGCAAGCTTACTTACTTTGTGCATTTCAATTTCATATTCGTAGCAATCAAAGGAAGTTATCTCCGTACACCCCCTTCTTTGTGGCCTCTGCAATCCCGCCAACTTGCTATCTATATCAGAACTCTTATCTTCACTCATCTCTATCTACTATCTGAACCGAAATCGCTTTTCTTGGTGATGAGGTATCTAAATCTGCGCCTAGGTAAATACCGCCAGCCAAAAGGAATGGACAGAGTGCCCATGGTAAGCGTTTCATTACTTTATTCATTACTTGATATCTAGAGTCATTTTTTTCGATGTTGTTGTTTACACATACACCGATTTCTTCAATCAAGTATTCAGTAAAAGCATCAGGTTTCTCATTGATTATTCCTGCCTCTTTCATATCTTGGAAATAGCGTTCCATCTCTGAAACAGGGGGTAATCTCTCGTAAGTATCTCCCCAATATGCTCTATATAAGACCCAAGCTATATACAAGAAACAGATACATGAGATTGTTGCTGAAACTACAAACACTATTGGTACTAGCTCCAGCGAGTGCTCAAGTTGGAAAGTCTTGAGCATATAGAGCATTACACCAACAGCAGAGAGGAAGGATACGAGTCGAACTTGAACCACCCCCATTACTTCAGTTTTTCGGGCTAGTTCTGAATCATACTGAGATTTATAGAAACTCAGTCTGTCTTTAATGTCCAAGGGAATAAATTACCAAGTAGATAAATCGACGCACTACGCCAACTTATAGATTTCACGCTCAAGTTCACTAACGGCATTGATGTACTGTGCTTTGTCTCCAAAACCTTTTTTTATGATCTCGAGCGGACGACCAATTTCATTGAAGGGAGCAACTTTCAGTACCGTCATGCTTTCAATTTCACTGACACCCGCGTCGGCATATTTCTCAAGAAGATTGCTCAATACTTCCTGCGCGACATCGCCATACTTGGTGAAGTAGTTACGCTTCTTCACATTGTCAGCACGTTCTTTGCGGGTCAGGGGTGGTTGGTCATACACCACATGGCAGATCATATCGAAGGGGTCCATGTCTTTGCCCACTTCCTGTTCCAGCGCTTCCCAGATAATCCCGATCTCCGCGAGCTCATCAATAATGGCCTGTTTGCGGTCAGCATCGTTCCACTTACGGGTGAAGTCATCCATTGAGGTAAACTGCTTTGCCATGGCTTTACGGGTGTAGTCTTTGAACGATTCCGTCACCAGTTTGCCGTCGCTGTCGTAGTACTGCACACGCTCGGCAATCTTTTTCACTTCGACGCCAGAAACATGGAATTTTCGGACTTCTTCCTGAATAGGCTCATCTGGGCCTGGGCCGAACGTATCGTCGCCTGAAGTTGTGTAGGGTGGCGTTGGCTCTAGAATCGTATCTGGGTCGATGTCATCACCAAACGGTGATTCCCCATCAATAGCCGCTTCGCCGTTTTCGTCCTCCGGCATGCCATCGACAATATCATCAAGGTCTTCTGGGTTTTCAAAATCTTCCGGTTTGGTGACTTTTACCCGCTCGGGGGTGCCATCAAAACGCTCGTCGGCGAAGAGCTCTGTGGCCTTTTTAAAGTCGAGGATAGAGAACCAGAGTTTGCCGAACTTGTCATCGATACGGGTGCCGCGACCGATGATCTGCTTGAACTTGGTCATGGATTTGATGGTGGAATCCAGCACTACTAGTTTGCAGGTTTTAGCATCGACGCCCGTGGTCATCAGTTCTGAGGTCGTTGCAATAACCGGATAGGCTTTTTTCGGGTTGATGAAGTTGTCCAACTGCGCTTTACCAATTTCATCATCGCCGGTGATTTTCATCACGTATTTTTCGTTCTTCGCCATTTGCTCTGGGTTGCAGTTGGCAAGGGCTCGGCGCATACGTTCTGCGTGGTCGATGTCGTTACAGAACACAATGGTTTTCGCCATCGGGTCTGTGCGTTTCAGGTAGTTGGTAATGGTTTGGGCAACAAGCTCGGTGCGCTCATCAATCACCATGGTTCGGTCAAAGTCGCTCTGGTTGTAGATGCGATCTGTAATGACTTCGCCATGTTTGTCTACCTGACCTTTGGTGGGTCGCCAGCCTTGAAGATCAACGTCGATATCCACGCGCACGACTTTGTAAGGCGCAAGGAATCCATCTTCAATGCCTTGCTTGAGCGAGTAGGTGTAAACAGGCTCACCGAAGTATTCGATGTTGGAAACTTCATCGGTTTCTTTTGGCGTTGCGGTTAATCCCACCTGGGTCGCTGAGCTGAAGTACTCCAGTATTTCGCGCCATGCGCTGTCTTCTGAGGCGCTGCCTCGGTGGCATTCGTCCACTACGATTAAATCGAAGAAATCCGGACGGACGTTTTTGAAGATTTTCTTTTCTTCTTCCTGCCCCGTCATGGCCTGATAAAGACCTAAGTGGATTTCAAAAGCGGGGTCGATGGTACGATTGCCGATTTTGGTCATCGCGGTACCAAAAGGCTGAAAGTCGTTATTTTTGGTTTGGTCGACAAGGATATTGCGATCAGCCAGAAACAGGATGCGTTTCTTGGCCCCAGACTTCCATAAGCGCCAAATGATTTGAAAAGCGGTGTAGGTTTTACCTGTACCTGTCGCCATCACAAGCAGCACGCGATCCTGCCCTTCGGAGACCGCTTCAATGGTTTTGTTAATGGCATTTAGCTGGTAGTAACGCGGTGATTTACCGCTACCATCATCGTAGTAATCTTGGGTGATCAGCGGCAGTTGGTCGTCACTATATCCCTTCCACTGACAATACTTCTCCCACAGCATGGCTGGGGATGGGAAATCCTCAAGGCGGATTTCAGTCTCAATCTGATTCGGGTTTGTTTTGTCGTGGAAGACATAACCATCGCCATTGGTGGCAAACACAAATGGCACATCAAGCAAGGAGGCATAATCCAACCCTTGCTGCATCCCTTTGCCCACTTCGTGCTTATTGGCTTTTGCCTCTACAACAGCCAGCGGCATGCTGGGTTTATGGTAAAGCACGATATCTGCCGATTTCACTTTTTTACGTGCTGCAATTTGTCCACGTACGACGACTTTACCGTCTCGGAGTTTGACCTCCTGACGGATTTGAGTCATGCGATCCCAACCGGCATCTTCAATGCTGGGAAGAACGAATTTGCTGATGATATCGGCTTCAGTGAGCTTAGATTTGTTGATGGTGGAGGTCATAGTGCCAACTGTACAACTAACTGGATGCTGGCATTATAACTGAGTTTAAATTTCTGGGGATCAGCTTGTTGTTGGTTCTAATCGCTAATTCATCAATAAACTTACGTGAAATGGGAAAGAACTCTCTGTTTGAAGTCTCCCAGCACTAACAATTCCCGTGATTGATATCCATGCCAGCCGATATCGTCATGACTTGGGCTTTCAAAGAGCACTTCTTTGCAATGTCTGGATATGGCCTGATTTGGGTTGTTGATGATTTCTGTCGACTGGTTGCCAGCACTTTGTAGCCTTGGGTTACCCTTAACGCTGTGAACGGCCAGTGTGCTCTCTGGCACATCTAACGTCAGTTGCTCGGCGTAACTCACTAAATTGGGTTCTGCAATGGTGTACAGCCAGGCATCATTGTCTTGCTCACCTCTTTTACGTTGAATTCTTCCCAGAACCTGCCGGAAATGGAGCTCAGTCTTTACCCGACTTAGATGACAACAGACCTGAAGTCTTGGGATATCCGTCCCTTCACTGATCATTCCAACACTGACTATCCAGGGTTGTTTAGCTGTTTTGAACGCTTCAATTATTCCGTTTGCATTGTCATGACGATAGGTCACAACCACGGACGCTTGCTTGAAATTCGCTCTAAGCATCGCTGCAATCTGCTCTGCATGCTGAACGGTCGATGCAACAACCAGCCCCGCAGCATCTGGGATACTGAGACGAACGTCACTGAGCTTTTGGCAAGCGAGTTTGAGCACATGCAACAGAACACTCTCGCTGTTCAGCAGAGAACCATAGGGCTCACCAGAACCTGAAAGGTATTCAGAGACGGATGGATAGGTATCCCTTGAGCCATCATAGTTTGAAGCGACTAGCTCTTCGTTATCAACCAGCACCACATTAGGCCTTCGACAAACCTGATCAGCGACTGCCTCGGCAAGGCCATAGGTATAGTCACAGTGAATATTGCCTTCGACCGAGTAGGCCGCGAAAGCAATCTGCGTTGCGTTAGATCGCCAAGGGGTTCCTGTTAAGGCAAGAGTGAATGCAGCCAGTGTCTGAAGCCGAGATATAAGCGCATTTCCCCAAGCATTGGGCTTTTCTCCTCCGGCACAATGATGAATTTCATCAAACACGACGAGCAGCCGAAGTGTTTGAAGGGATGCCCAAAATTCGTCACTGAGGCTGGATAGGCTCTGGTAGGTCAGAGATACCCCTTTGTCACCCATTCCTCCGGTAAAGGGGCATTGCAATCTGTGCGAAAACGTCTTTTTGATACCATCTGCAATCGTGATAGAGGGCGAAAAGCACAGCACACCATCAATCATATTTCGGTCAAAAAGGTTGGCTGCAACTTCTGCCGCCATTATCGTTTTTCCAGCACCCGGTGTGGCGAGACAAAGAAAGTGTCTTTGCCCCGTGGTGTAGCTTTCCATGGCTGCATTGACGCATTCACTTTGCCATTTTCTTAGCATTGCAGTGACTCCAATTTACTCAGGGCGTTAATTCTGCCCAGTAACTCTGCTGAGTATGCTTTTGATTTCTCGTAGAGCGGTTGGATAAGTGTTGATTGCGCAGGAAAATGAGCGAGCACTCGCTTATATTCTTCTACTTCTCCCAGCACGATACGAAGTTCGGCCTCAGATTGGGCTTTTTCTTTGGATATATGCGCCAGAAAAGAGCGAGAGGGTTCGATTTCTGGCTCTACATTGTTAAGAGGCAAATTCGTGCGTTTGGCGGAAACGAAATGCAGGGCTTTGAAGCGGTCAGTTTTAAAATAACGTGTGTGTCCCTGCGTTTCATCCTGACGTTTTTCCAGAAATCCACGATCTACCAGCTTGTAGATTTGGCGATAGAGCACCTTTCTTAGCGCTTGCTTATCGAAAAGCTCTGCGGTGTCTTCGAGCAAATCATTTCTGATTTCCAATACCGAGAATCCATCCATTTCTTTCTCTATCAATGCCTTATACAGCCATTGATTCAGGGGCACTGTTCGCTTCATCTTGACTACTACACTCATCGAAAACTTAGGATTGCTAAGTATACAGAAATCGGTAAAACTTAGACAATCTAAGTCGACATAGGTCAACCAGATATGACTCAGTGCAAAAAGACAACCCAATCCCAACGAGGCTTAAAGAAGCCCGTAAAAAAGCCGGTATCACTCAGAAAGATCTGGGTATAAGCATTGGTATGGAACCGAGTTCAGCGAGTGGGCGAATGAACCACTATGAAAAAGGCCGCCACACACCGGATATCGGTACGCTTCGACGCATGGCCGATGAACTTGGCGTACCGCTAAATTACTTTTTCTGTGAAAGTGAGTTGACTGCGGAGCTAGCCTGCTTGGTGGATAAACTCAGCGATGAGGACAAGGCGGCGCTGATTGCGAAGTTGGTTGGGGGACAGAGCTAACTTCTTCTCAAAGGCTTGTTATTCAAAAGAAGGTTCATAGGAAGCTGGTCAGTAAAAAGGCGTGGTAATAGTTTTTCCTCCTTGGACGTAGCCGATAAATTGTATCTTGATACCGCTTTCAGCTCTCTTATTTCTATCTGTTCAGTTGAGCATTTGAAAGGGTTTGGTAGCTTCGGGAATTTTTGAACGAATGTATCTGACAAAACCTCTTTATCAAGAGTCGGCTTTTCTTGGATAAAACTGTTTAGCAGCGCATCTTCAAGAAAATGCTTTAGCTTCCTACATTCACCGGAGCAGACCGAAAAAAGTGGAAGGAGTATATTGTCACCCGTCAACATTGGTTTTTGGTCAAGTTGCATTCTAGAAGCCAATCCTGCGACAAATTTGGCAAAATGCTCTTTTCCCTCGACATCAGGAATATATGGAGATTCTCTATCTTCGATATCTTGGTGTTTGAAAAGCCTGAAGTAATCAATCTCTCTCTTCCACCCAAGGCGTGAACTCCACTGGGCTTCATTGGCTAACACTGCTGCATATGGCATCCCAACAAGCACAAATGGGACCTTCGCTTCCTCGCTTATATATTTAAACGTATTGGCAATTTCTTGACGCATGTCGGCTGTTGAAAACTCAATAAGTTCTTGTATTTCATTAACAATAATGAGTTCGACATTTTTATCTTTCAGCTGGCGCACAATTCCCTTAGCGAGGGCTGGGGCTTTTTTTCTGTTGTTGGTTCGGCTGGAGGAGGCCTTATTGTTGAGATCTGTAAGAAACTGTTGAATAGTGCCTTCTTCACTGATATTTGACGGGATTCGCGTGCTTAAAATTTTTTGGTCAGCGAGACTTTTTGTCGAATTAGTTGGGTTTTTAGCGAGGTATTGGTTCACTAAAGCGGTTTTGCCAGAACCAGTTTCACCCGTCAGTAACATGGACTCTTGTTCACCGCCGAGATGTCGATTTAGCCGCAATCGGTCAAATACGCCAAAAATCTCGGAGATTGCAGGATATTCGATAAAGCATGACCTAAATGCTTTCAGGCTGTTCATTTGGTCAGCGTTTAGTCGGAGCATCAATACCCCTCAATATCGGTAAAGTCCTGCGGGGGAGTGTGATCATCTGATGTACGCTCAGCCGAAGTTGAAGGACTAGCGTTGGTCAGTCTTCTATCTTGACTAATGATAGTAGTCGGCCCATCAGAACCCACATCCCGGTACTTTGCAATTTTTGAGACACTTCCTAGCTTGGGCTGACCTCTTTTTCTTTTCTTTGAACGAGAAAGGTACTCGATTTCCTCATCTATCCTTTCGTCAATATACAAACGTGCATTAGCAAGAGCTTCTTCGTCTACCTGGTTTCTTGTATCTAGCCTCTGAACCCTTAGTGATCGTTGATGTTCATATAGCGATAAACCCTTAGTGTAACCCGTACTATCGACTGCAGGAACTTTGATATAACGTGCTTCTTGATCAAGGTAAACATAGATATGGCTAAGGTCTGAAGGGTCGGTTTTAGTTCTAACGTAGAGATTATCTGCATTGTATTTGCGGTAGTTAATTAGCTCATCGGATTGATATCGAATACGGTGAAGACGTATACCTCCTAACCTGATGGTTCGATTCCTTAACAGCCCCAATTCAATTCTTAATTGTTCTTCCTCTTTACCTTCATAAAAATTAGGACGCCACTTACTACTGTCCCACTTACGATGGGGTATTGCTCGCTCTTGTGAGTCTGAGTTTTGGTGATAAACATCAACAATCCATTTGTGAAGCAAGAATAAATACGTTGATACGCGTACAACAGCGTCTTTTTTGGGGTCGTAATCCTTTAGTTGCTCTGGATTCGCGAAGGTCTTGCCCGGAAGTTTGTTATGAAGCCCTCTGTTCAAGAGGTCAAATACATTCTCTACGCCAGACTTTTCCCATGGGTGTGCTTTTTTGCAATAGTCGATATCAGAAACAAGAGGTCTTAAGGCATCATCCAAACTATTGCTCCAGAACTCTGCACCATTATCAACGACAAGATTCTGGATTTTACCAAAGCAGGGCCAGTCATTGTCGACTTTCGGGTAACGTTCTTTCAGCCAGTCTTTTTTTAAGACAGCATTTAAAAATGCTTTTCGTACAGAGTCATAGCTTGGCTCTCTCCAGTTAACACTTAAACCAACAATGCACTTCGTGTACCGGTCAAAAAGTATGGTCAGGTAGGGACGACCGACAGCAATATCGAGTTCATCATCGATTAAAATGACGGGCGCTGGCGTATGGTCGATTTCAACATATTCTAGAGGGTATGTGGCAGGAACCATTTCACCAACACTTCGAAACTTCCTGTCAGCATATCGTTTGCCGTACCTTGCCAAATCAACATCGTAAGGAGGGAGTTCTTTTATTCGGTTATAAAATGCCCTGTCTTTCAGCAGAGTGATTTTACCGTCAACAATGTTTCTATTGGCTCGCAGAACTTGGTCTTTGTAGTATTGATAAGTCTCAGCAACGGTGAGCCTTTCTCGAGTCAGATATTTCTTCTCGATTGCGTCGTCTATATATTGCTGTGAGTCGGTATGCCGTTTACGGTTTCCTTTCTTTCGATGCTGGGGAACTAGGGAATGAATCGACCTACCGGATTCGTAATACTGCTTTTTCCAACCTGCTAGTGTTCTCCAACTAGGTATTTTCATACCTAGTGAGCCTTTTGCTTCGGCCAATATCGGATCAAGAATCTTTTCAGTCCAACCACCCTTAATCCTGCGCTCCACAAAACGTATGATCTTAAGTTTAGCGATGGCCGCTTTTTGCTCCTTCTCTGTGTAGGAGTCTAAAGACCGAATGAGGTTATGAGTATTAGATCCTTCGAACAAATCTTCGAAAAGATCATCGTCACTTTTGTCAGGAGAAGCCCCAAAAGCACTTTCATACCCAAAAGCAGCGCTTTTTCCATCACTCATTGGTCACACCATACGAGCGTGTTTAAGCTGAACGGTTCTTGCCTTAGGTCTGCATTGATTTTTTTCGAAGAAATCCAGCATAGGGAACATATCAAGGTCTCGTGTTCTGAAATACCGAGCTCATCAGCGACTTGGTAGAGCTTAACTTCCCCTCTTTTGCGAACATATGCTAAAACACTTTTTTGTATTTCAGTAATGGTGTGGAGACCCGAGTATCGGTGTAACAGCTTGAGATTATTGATGATTGGGTCGAGGCGGATTTGCTTTTCAGTGACAAGAACAAGTGGGTGTCCCAACTCATCGGCAACGCGAGCTTTCTTTTCAAATCGGGCTTTAAAGTCTGGCGAAGATATTTTGCTAGAGTGTTTTACTTCGAAAAATGCTGAGGTTCCGGCGCTGTCGAAAACTTGAAAATCGGGAGTGTATCGACACTTTCGACCATTAAAATGGTAGAAAAAGCCATCGGGTTGGGAGACATACGAGTGGACATCCGGATTGTATTCGAGGTGAAGACAAAAATCGTATTCGAGTACAGACATCGTTCGAACAACAGCGTCGTTCTTCAAGCTCATAAACTTTCTGATGTTATGAACAAATGAGGCTTTATTAGTTTGATCAAACATATGCAGCATAACCGTACGTTGTAATGTTACTACTAAACGTAGGCTATGCTGATTAATGCTGCAACTTTGCAGCCTTTCCCTGCACTGCTTGCAGACTTATGCTGCAAACATCAGCAGAAAGAAAGCTTATTTTTTGCCTTCTTTGTCCAGACGGGTCAGCTCTTTGATTTGACGGCTGATCTCGCGGCGCTCTTTTGAAATCTCTGCGCTCTTGATGATGTGGTCATCAACACGATCTTCGTAGTCAGCTTTCATGTTTTTAACGATCTCTACGATTTCATCGTGAGTCATTTCTGGCTGAATGTAATCAAGCAGGTTCTCAAGCAAAGTTACGCGCTTCTGGTTGTCGCGGATTTTCTTCTCGTTATCCTGAATTTCCCGCTTCAGTTTATTCTTGCGACGAGAGAACTTAACGATCTCGAATACATTGTTCATAGGTCTATAACCTTCTTTGTGTGATCCTGATGAAATTAAACCACAAGGTGACCGTCGGAAACAGTCTTTTGATCAAGGAAAGCTCAGTATTTTACGAGAACTTTTAGTGACAGCTTGGGCAGGAAAATGTGTGCTATAACCTCGTGAGCGCAGAATATTCGCGGCACACGAATCGTAAGCGAATTAACCATATAGCATGTTGATAGAAAAGAAAAAGGCACGCGTGGAAGCGTGCCTTTGACGAAAGTGAAAGTAAATTACTCAACTGCCCCTTCAAGGCGGACATGTTCACCTTCCAGTTTAAGATGAGCGCCGCGAAGCATGGCATTCACCAGCTCTGTGGCATCAAACTTGGTCAGCGCTTCGTGAGCCCCTACCTGATGGGCGCGGTCAACACTGATTTCACTGGAAAGCGAGGTGTGTAGGATCAGATACGCTTCGGAGAGCGGCTCGTTGCTACGAATTTCAAAGGCCAATTCATAACCGTCAATGCCTGGCATTTCGATGTCACTCACGACGATATCAAACGGTCGGCCTTCTCTGGCTGAGTTTTTCAGCTTCTCAAGTGCATCAATCCCGTTGGTGCTAACCACATAAGGAATATTGATGCTGTCGAGCGCTTCTGAAAGCTGACGCCTTGCCAGACTGCTGTCATCAACCAAGAGGATGTGCATAGGTTTGAGTTTCTCGCGATCCACATCGGCGAGGATAGGATGAAGTTTGTCTTCCGGCATGGGGAAGATTTTCGACATCACCAACTCAACATCCAGCAGTTGCACCAGCTTTTCATCAACATTCATCACGCCAGTGAGGAAGGCTCGTGTGCCCAGGGTTTCTGGAGGTGGCGTGATATTGCGCCAGTCACATTCACTGATTTTTTCGATACCACGTACCAAAAAGCCCACCACACGACGTTGGCAGTCGGTGATGATGATAAAACAGTTTTTGTACTCTTCCTTATCGACAGGTTGATAACCAATCGCTTTCGCCATATCGATAACTGGTGTAGTGATACCACGGATATTCGCGGTACCAATGACAGTAGGATGAGAGCCAGGAAGTGCAGTGAGCGGGCAGAAAGGTACAATCTCTCTGACCTTCAAAGTGCCAAGGGCAAAAGTCTGTGTGGCAGAGAGTCGGAATAACAACATACCCTGCGATTCATTGGCTTTGCTTTTCATATAGCGCCTGTTTTTAGCCAGAATGAGTAAACAAGAAAAATGATGCATTGCTTCCAGCAACGCCACAATATCTCTCTTGATTGTAGCTTTTCCTCTTCCTTGTCACACCTATGATGGGCCGATTTATGACACTTATCCAGTAACTTTTCGTGAATTTCCAGCGTGATCAGAATCTTGCTAACTCTCTGTGAGAGAAGGCATTTGCAGCCCAATGATAAAAATGTAAGTAGAGGTGGGGTAATTTCGCTTTATTCAAGGAGTTTTTCTATTATTAAGATGTAACGCGCTAAATAGTTAAACCGAAGTGAGTACCTTCTCATTATGTGTTTTACTGGCTGACAGCGATAAGACAATGAGAAATCACAGTGATGTGATCTGAGAGCGGTTAGTAACCCATGACAAGCATTTTAGATTCTGTAGACTCCCGTACCAACCTAGTGGGTGAAAACCGACTGGAATTGTTGATATTCCAGCTAGGAACACGCCAACTTTTCGCTATCAACGTTTTTAAAGTCAGAGAAGTGTTGAAAGTCCCCCGCCTTAACCAAATGCCCGGTTCTCATCCCAAAATTAGCGGTGTTGCGACCATTCGAGGTCACTCCATCCCTGTAATCGATATGCGTCAGTCAATTGGTTTGCGTCCGCTCAGCAAAGATGAAGAAAGTAATCTTATTGTGACGGAGTACAACCGCTCCGTGCAGGCTTTTTTAGTCGGCAAGGTGGTGTATATCAAGAATATGGGCTGGGACGAAATTATGGAGCCGCCAAGCACGGGGCGTTCCAATTACCTTACGGCGATCACTAAGCTCGACCATGAAAACGAACAAAAGCTGGTTGAGATTATCGATGTCGAAAAAGTATTGGCGGAAATTATCTCCTATGACATCGGCATTTCCGATGGTGTGTTGGATGATGATCTCTCTAACCATCTAGTGGGCCAGAAAGTGCTGGTGGTGGACGACTCTTCTACTGCGCGCAAACAAGTCACCGAAACATTGGGTCAGCTTGGTATCGAGTGCATTGAGAAGAAGAATGGCCAGCAGGCGCTGAATCTTCTTAAATCCTGGTGTGATGAAGGCAAAGACCCGCGCAACGAGATCCTGTTAATGATCACTGACGCGGAAATGCCGGAAATGGACGGCTACAAGCTGACGTCAGAAGTGCGCGCAGACAGTCGCATGCACGATCTCTATATTGCGCTTAACACTTCACTCAGTGGCAGCTTCAACGAAGCCATGGTGGAGAAAGTGGGGTGTAACCGCTTCGTGTCCAAGTTCCAACCCGATCTTCTTGTGGATGTGGTGCAAACCCGCATGCGCGAAGCGTTGGGCAAGTAGGCACGGGTGAAGCTACTTTTTCTCACCCGCCATGCAAAATCCAGTTGGGATGACCCTTCCCTTGATGATCACGACAGGCCGCTGAATCCTCGTGGCCTGCGAAACGCATCTATGATGGGAGCCAGATTGGCGGCATGGTTAAAGCAGCCCCAGTTGATTGTTTCCAGCAGCGCACTTCGCGCAATGACGACGGCACAACTGATGGCAGAACAGTTTGTTCATTCGCCATCTGTTGTCATTAAAAACACGGTTTACACAGAAGATTGGCAAACGCTGGTAAAGGTTGTAGAGCGGTTTGACGACGATAATGAAAGCGTCATGTTGGTTGGTCATAATCCGGCTTTCAATGAATTTCTCGCTCATATTCCCTTTGAAATAGATAACCTTCCAACGTGTGGTATAGCGGTGATTGCCCTTTACAGCCAAAGTTGGTCTAACTGGTCGACGGCAGGTAAACAGGTTCTGTTTCTCGATTATCCTAAACGACTGAAACCGTAGTCAGTTTAACGCGATGTCAGGATCCGACTACTGAGACTTATTCACTTTTTCTGTGGATAACCCAGTTAACTCTCAGGGTCTAATCCGCTTGTAAGCCCGAGTTATCGAAGTGACGAAATGATCTTCGCGAGCTGGTTAAAAAATGCACAGTCGATCAGTGATGGTCTTTTTACATCCACCCAATGAAATTAAGCCTATTGGAGGCATGCACACACGGAATGTTTCGGTATAAACTATATGTCCTTCCTGGCTCGCGGAAAGACCCGTTAGAAGAGAATATTTTGGAGTACATAATTGATCTCTGTAGAAAAAGATGAGGGGTTAACCGCACGGATTGCGCTGATCAATGAAGAGATAAAAAGACAGGACGTCGAATTCTACCTATTTGTTCCTGGAGAGCTGAATTTCTCCAAGAGCGTGCTCAGCGAAGATGAGTTTTACTACACGGTACTGTCTAACACCCGTACCTACTTTTCTTCGCAACACCATTTACCGCTTGTTCACTCCCGACTCGCCAGCCGGGATAAATTGCCTTCTGACAAATATCGTGTGAGCTTGAGCTTGTACGCGTATCAATACGCGCTTTCGCTGGAGAAAACCACGCACCGATTTTTCGATACCATGACTGACGTGGAAGAAGAAGAAGCCGTGGAGCAATTGGAAGTGATCACCGACATGGCGGTTGAGATCCTTCGTCGTCTGCGCCGTTATGTGCCGAAAGATGAAAGTCTCATCAAGTACTACAACAATGTCGATAACTACCTTTCCTGGTTGACTGAGCAGCGTTTTCTTTCGCTGGTGGCGCACATGCCAAGAAGCGCGGCGTTCAAGCCGATCAAAGAGCAGCTTTTGGCTTTTTGCGAATCTGAAGCTGCTTATCGTATCGACCAAAACTACAACTCATCCAAGGCGCAGAGTGACCCGACGCGAATGGTCAACAAGATGCGCCTTGCCCGTCGTCTGATTGAATATCCGGTAACGATTCGCCAGAACGATGTGGTATTGGGGCAGAACCTCAACAAACTGGCAAAAGGTGCGGCAGCAGGTCTGGTGATGATTTTTGTCACCTTTGCGATTATCCGCATGCGTAACTTCTTGGGTGAAATTACCCTGTCTTTCGCGCTGGCCATGGCGGGGTTATATGCCATGCGTGAGATTTTTAAAGACGACTTGCGTGATGTACTTTGGCGCTTTATTCGTAAAGGGCGTCCTAAGTGGCGCAAGATGTTTACTGACCCGACATCCGGTCAGCGTATCGGCAATCAGCTGGAGTGGTTGGATTACATCCCGTTCGACAAAATTCCTGATGACGTGCGCAAGATGCGTAAAGGCAAATTACGTCAACGGGAAGAGTCGGTAGTGAAGATCAAGATGGTGACGCAGATGTCGACCACCAAGTTCCTTAGCGGCTACGACATGACGCGGGAAGTGTGGCGACTCGATTTCCGTCCATTTTCCCGCCTGATGGCGCGTGGTAAGCAGCGCTATTACGCGCTGAGTGATGGTCAGGTGACGCGTGAATCTATCGACAAGCGTCACCAGTTTAACCTGGTTTCCAAGCAGAAAAATCAGGATGGCAGCTTCACGATTCAACGCTGGAAGATCACAGTTAATCGTTCCAAAGTGGTTGATGTAGAAGAAGTGTTCTCATAATTGTTCACTCCTTGATCAGTGAAAGTCCCGTGAATGGATAAGTAGCTGATCGAGAGTGTGGGTCATATCAATCAATCGTCCAGCGACTACATGCACCACATCGCCTTCGCGCTCTAATATTCCTTTTACTTTTAATATCTTAGCCGACACAAACGGTGTGTTCTGCGCCCGTGCAGTGGCGAGCCACACCACCACATTGATGTTGCCAGTATGGTCTTCCAAGGTCACAAAGGTTACGCCACTGGCTGTCCCTGGGCGTTGTCTGCCAGTGACTACACCAGCAACAGTGACCGCTGAGCCTGAACGTATAGTATTGAGCTCACTGGCTAACCGATGTTTGCCCAGTTTGCCGTTTTCATCCAGCAGGGCGATGGGGTGCTTGCCGAGCG
The DNA here is from genome assembly GCF_947387585.1 of Grimontia sp. SpTr1. Classification (NCBI taxonomy): domain Bacteria; kingdom Pseudomonadati; phylum Pseudomonadota; class Gammaproteobacteria; order Vibrionales; family Vibrionaceae; genus Grimontia; species Grimontia sp. SpTr1. The sequence goes on along the minus strand of NZ_CANDOD010000007.1, from coordinate 197,056 downwards.
TAAGACCTGTGGCTGCATAATCCTCAATCAAATCTTCTACCGCAGAAGGGGCGGCAATCGCATTAGCATCCGAGCTGTCCGGTTGTGTGTTTGAAAACAGCGGCAGAGCGTGGCTGTCATCCATCATCTGCCATCGGGCGGAAAAGCGGTTATCTGCCAGCACCTTGGTGGCGTTGGCACTGGCGAGCGCTTCCAGATCCCCCCGGCTCAATCCACATTGTCTTATTTCGTTGAGATGCTGGAATCCTTTGTAGGGGCGACATTGCAGCAGCTTCTCCGCACCAATGTCGGATAAGCCTTTCACAATACGAAAACCAAGTTGCAGCGCAGGCTGACCTTGGACTATCACTTGTTGGTGATCCCACTGGCTTAGATTGACGCAGACGGGAAGGATTTTCACCTGATGACGGGATGCGTCCTGCAACAGCTGCGAAGGGCTATAGAAACCCATCGGCTGACTATTGAGCAGCGAGCAGTAAAAGGCGACCGGATAGTAATGCTTTAACCAGGATGAGGTGTAAGCCAATACCGCAAACGAAGCACTGTGTGATTCCGGAAAACCGTATTCACCGAAGCCTTGGATCTGTCGGAAGATCTGTTCGGCAAACTCAATGTTATAACCGCGCTCCTGCATACCGTTAATCAGCTTTTCGCGAAAAGGAGCGAGCTTTCCACTGCGCTTCCATGCTGCCATGGCGCGACGAAGTTGGTCGGCTTCACCGCCACTGAATCCGGCGGCGACCATCGCAAGCTGGATCACCTGCTCCTGAAAAATCGGCACGCCCATGGTACGCGACAACACCGACTCGACTTCTTTCGAAGGGTAGGTGATGTCTTCCTCACCCCAACGCCTTTTCAGGTAGGGGTGCACCATATCGCCCTGTATCGGACCGGGACGCACAATGGCAATCTGAATCACCAAATCGTAATAGCAGTTTGGGCGCAGTCTCGGCAACATGCTCATCTGGGCGCGGGATTCGACCTGAAACACACCGACAGAATCGGCTTTCTGGAGTTGTTGATAGACAATGGGATCGTCACCCATGGCAATGATGTCAGCGATCGACAGACTGCGTTGGTGTTGCTTGTCGATAATGGCAAACGCCTTGCGGATCGCACTCAACATGCCGAGCGCGAGGATGTCTACTTTCAACAGTCCAAGGGATTCCAAATCGTCTTTATCCCATTGGATCACACTGCGCTCTGCCATGGCGGCATTTTCGACCGGCACCAGTTCATACAACGGACCTGCGGAAATAATAAAACCGCCGACATGTTGACTGAGATGGCGCGGAAAGCCGCGGATTTCTTCAACCAGTTCCAGCAACCAGCGCCCAAGGTGTGATTGGGTGTCCAAACCCAGTGCTTCAAGCTGTTCACCTTTATCCAGCCCTTTGTCACGGTGGTTGAGGTTTTTGATGTAGTAATCCAGCTGGGTTTCATTAAGCCCTAGCGCTTTGCCCACATCGCGGAACGCGCTTTTAAAGCGATAGGTGATCACTGTCGCGGCAATGGCAGCGCGCTGACGGCCGTATTTCTGGTAGATGTAGCGGAAGATTTCTTCGCGGCGTTCGTGCTCGAAGTCGACATCAATGTCTGGTGGCTCGTTACGTTCTTTCGAGATAAAACGCTCGAACAGGACATTGATTTTCTCTGGGTTAACCGCGGTGATTTCAAGGCAATAACACACCACAGAGTTCGCCGCAGAGCCGCGTCCCTGATACAAAATGCCTTGTGATTTCGCGTACTGCACAATGTCGTAAATGGTGAGGAAAAAATACTCGTACTGCTGTTCGGCAATCAGCCCCAGCTCTTTATCGATGGTTGCGCGGATCTCTGGCTTAATCCCGTTCGGGAAGCGTTTGCCAATGCCTTCTTCCACCAAGTGTCGCAAGTAACTGCTGGCGGTGAAGCCATCAGGTACCAGCTCTGCGGGATATTCATAGCGAAGCTCACTGAGACAGAAGGTACATTTCGCCGCAATGCGCTGGGTTTCTTTTCGCCAACGTTCGGGATAGAGCTTTTCCAGTTTCTCAACAGGCTTGAGTGCCTGTTCGCCATTTCTTGGCAAATCGAAGCCGCATTGTTGTATAGGTTTGCCGAGCCGAATCGCCGTGATGACATCGAGTAAAGGCTGGCGGCGGGGGTGATGCATCAGTACATCATTGGTGCAGACAATTGGCAGGTCGTGCGCTTTTGCCAACGATTCCACCATGGCCAGATATGTGGATTCATTGGGCAGTAGCAGACGCTCAACGCCGATCCACAATCTTTCTTCAAACGTGTTCTTCAACCAGTGCTGAAAATCCTCGGGTTTGTTTTTTTCTTCATGTTTGAGTGTCGGTAGCCAGATGCAAAGACACTGGGTGATGTGGCTGAAATCATCACTGAATACCTGATAATGCCCTTTTTCGCTGCGCATTCTGGCTTGGGTAATAAGGCGTGCCAGCTCGCCATAGGCTTGTCGGCTGGGGCAAAGCAGCACCAGTTTTTCATCCTGAAAGGTGATTTCTGAACCAATGATCAGCTTGAGTCCGAGGTTCTGGTCGCGGTTTGCAGTGTGAGCACGTACTACGCCAGCAAGCGAGCATTCATCAGTGATGGCGAGTGCGCTGTACCCTAAAGTGGCAGCGCGAACAACCAGCTCTTCCGGGTGGGAAGCGCCGGTCAGGAAGCTGTAATTGGTTTTACAGTGCAGTTCTGAAAAAGGCTGTGGGCGAATAGTCGAAGGTGTTGTCATAGGCAGCGATCTCAAACAGCGGATCAACAAAAAAGGCCATGCTCGAACCACTCACCTTGTGCGGTTCGAAATACCCAGCAAAGTTGTCCCCGTTTATTACGGGCGACAAAGTAATCGCGCTGGATGGGCGATTTATCCCACCAACCACCACTGACGCGTTCTGGGCCTGTAAGTGTGTCAGGGCGAGACAGCAGAGGGCGGGGAGACACATGAAGCAGTGCAGGACGTGTCGGCAGGAAGGGAGGCAAGAGCTGCGTACTTTTCTGCAACGGCAATTGGCGCTTGAAGGCACGCTCTGGGCGGTGGTCATTCTCCAGTGACAGGCTGTAAACCCCATGTTTCCCCGCTTTCGCCTGCATCAGGCTGATCAGTTCTCCCGGCGTGAGTTGTCCACGTTTACCTGCGAACAAATCCTGAGTGGGGGACTGCCTTGGCAGCAGAGTATTGGCTTCCAGTCGAAGGTGGGTGACAGGGGCATCCAGCTTAAGCTTTTCAAGATGAAGTTGGAGCAGCGGCATCCATCGGCTGGTGGCCGATTCCGGCGTTGCTGCGGTGATCTCCAAGACTTTGTCATCTTGCTCTCGCTGTGTCAGCACAATGGTAATGGCGGGGGTGACCGCCTCCCTGACGTGCAGGAACTTCTCCATTTCTTTGAGCATGCGCTGTAGTGGAAAGCAAAGCGTCTGGCTATTGGAAATGTCATGCAAAAGCTCCAGTGACTGGTAGAAGTGCTCGGGCGGTGTGAAGCTCGCAGGCAAGGCCAGGCTTTTCTGGGTTAGGGAACGTAGGTGAGCTGTCAGCGGTTTACCGAAACGCTGACCGAGTGAATCCACCGGTAACGCCAGCAATTGCTTGGCGTGCCGGATTCCCATGCGCTCCAGCTGAACAACATGTCTCTCTGTGAATCCCAGTTCTCGCACAGCAAGCGCAGCGAGTGCCTGTTCAGCCGCTTCCGGGGTCAGGTAACCACAATCTGCCTTTGCGCGTGCAAGCCAGCGTGCCGCTTGTGGATAAGGGCTAAGCGCGAAGTGATATTGCACCTGCTCGCCACTGAGCACAGGCAGCAGTGATTGCCAGTAGTTATCCAGTGAGCCATAAAGCTTGAGCATCGGAGTGACTTTCATCAAAAGCCCGTCCGGTGCGTAAGGGATGATGTCTGCGTTGACCTGATACAGCAGGGAAGCCAGCTGCAATAGACGGTCGGTTTCGGCCTGTTCATCATAGTCAGCGACGTCTAAGCCATGACACAGCGCACTGGCGGTACCAAGGTCGTTACCCGTTACAATGCCATATTCCCGTGCTTGTGCGTTGGCTTGATAAACATGACCTGTCGTGCGGGAAAGCACAATCAGCGGTGTTTCCACCCTGTTATCGCGGATAAGGGTGTCGAGCAGCAAGGCGGGGAAATGCAGATACAACCAGAGGATCATCGGAACAATGGCACCACGTTAGAGGTGTCTGCCAACTGGAGAGATGACAGTGTGATGGTTTCATGCGGCTCTGCTTGTTCGGCCAGTGAGAAGGTATGAAAAACAGGCGCTAATGGCACATGAAAAGGTTGAACAGGTAGGCCACGGCGTTTAATCACAGTCACCTTCAATCCTCCTTCATCAGGGATGGCAGACAGGCGGCAGCTTACCGGCAAACCCTGAACACTTTTTTGGTGGGTGATCATAAACAGCAGGCAGTCATTTTCGGTCGCAGCGAGTTGAAGGCGTCTGGCCTGAGTCACGGAAAGTGCTTCCCCCCAGAGTACGGCAGAGCGACAGCAACCACTTTTCAAAGCTTGTTCAACGCACCATAAGCTTGATGAAACAGACGCATCCAGAATGATCACCTTTTCTAAATCCAATCCTGCCTGACACAGGGCAATGGGGTTGAGCTCTCCCGGTGGCGCGGCAAACACGGTCAGTTCACTGTCTTTCAAAGCCGTCACGACAGCTGGCAGGATCAGGCGTAATTCACCAATGCCAAAGCAGGGCAATTGCAGTTCAACCACGCCGGATTCCGGCCAGCCGCCATCCAGCTTTTCATCAAGCACAGTGTGGCCGCTGGGGCGGCAGTGCGCTTTGGGTTGATAGAGACGGTTCGCCGTCCAGATCCCTGAATGCAGGGCGAGAATGTTATCAAGCATAAATAATGATACTGTATATATGTACAGTATTATTCTAGGGCGAGATTGCGGTTAGAACAAGTGTGTTTTGATGCATATTAGACGACATTGAAGAGGAAGAAGTGGCTCGTTAAGCGCTCAGATTGCCGATATACTCATATACCCAAACAACCTGAAGATGCAGGATTCAGCGAGATTGGCTGGCGTTGTGATCGCGGCGTTCCTTTGCAGGTGTAGTCATCTCCATCAAAAAGGAACAACAAAGAGCACGGCGTCAGTCAGCTCGCCCTAAGGGAGGGCCTCAATGCGCCCACTTCTTCGTTAAATTCCACGGAAATAGAACGACTATTCCTCGCGAAATTTGCCTCGAATTGAACGCATTGATGACCTCTGAATTCAAGTATCTTCAGGTCGTTTGGGTATAATCATTTAACCCAACTCTATGAAGATAAAATGAATAAGTGGGCAACATTATTTGGGGCGATGCTGTTGACGGGGTGTGTGGCCACACCGGATCCGGGTAGCGAAAAAATCACCGTCTTGTGGGGTGATGCATTAGAAATGCTGCATTGTGAAGATAAAGGCGTCGTTGTCGGCTCTCAGGGGCATTGGTACGACTATTGGCTGATTGAAGATGGTGTGCTGACTCAGGGCGCGGTGAATGAATTGCGTAACAAAGCGATGCTGCTGGAAGCGGATACTGTTCTACTGTATGCGCCAAAACCTTTCTCTACATCGGTCACTTTTCTGGCTAAAGCGTATCGCTGTCATCCGTAAAGCACCATCACGAAAATCAGTAGTGCGCTAAATGCTGCGGTGGTTTCCAAATGTGGAAGCCACTTTTTAATCTCTTGAGATATCGAGTGGTCTTCCACTTTCCCGGCAATGCCTTGTCGTGTCCAGCGTTGTACGTTCGGGTGAAAGAACAGGTATACCTTCACCAGAGAACCTACCATTTGCTCATACCATAGTAACACCACAAAGATGGGGTGAAATTGCCCTGACTGCACCGAAATCAGCATCACATTTAAACTTCGCGTAGCAGCCACCCAGAACAGATAGGCAATGACAACCTTGGGTCCAATGAGTGCTGCAACAAATATCGCCAGTGACGGGCCAATCAGGGTCGTCCACATGCTGATCCGTTGATCTAACAGACAGAGCCACAAAAACAGGCCAGCTTTGCGTGGACCGAGTTGGATAGCACGGATATTACTGCGGAGCATATTGCCGTACCAACGGGTCATCAGTGAGATACTGGTACCCAAGAAACTGCCTGAAGGAGCATCTTCCAGGCAAGTTACCGCCATGTCTGGAATGTAGAGCATTTTCCAGCGCTCCTTGAGCACATAAAACCAGGTGCTTTTATCGTCCCCGGTTAACATACGGATTCTGCCGTAACGCCAGTGTTTAACGTGGTCATAGCGCAAGCTTTCGATAAAGTCGGGAGACAGCGCCATGGAGGCGCGAAATGCTGAAAAGCGGCCTGTCAGTACCAAAACACGATAGGTCAGGCTGAGTGAGCTCATATAGAAATGGCGTTGTGCCATGCGCTGACGATACCATTGTCGGGTGAGGGAACTGCCTTTCACGATGGGCTTATTGTGCGTCGTCACCGCGCCAAGATCGTGATAGCGCATCAGAAACCCTGAGACTTTTGCCAATATACCTTCAGGGACCACAGTATCCCCATCCATCAGGATCAACACGCTGTCTTTGGAAACGGGGCGGTCTTCCGCCAGGAGAGTCAGTGCATCTGCCATGGTGTTACGCTTGCCGGTACCGTCCTGATCGATAATGAACAGAGTGACAGGAACCCGTTGTTTGAGCTTGTCGAACTGGGATTCAATGATACCGATATCGGCTTCGTCGGTAACACAAGCAACCGCGCGGCATGCAACGCCAAAGTTCCCAATCTCATCAATCAATGCTTTGAAGACGGGTGCACTGATCTCTGGTGTGGTGCGGTAACAGGGGATCACCACCAATATCTCGCTCGGTTTATGTGTCATCTCCGCCAAGCTGGAAATCACCGGATAACGAACATATTGGTAATAGAGCCCACGAAGTAGGTGAATGGATTTCCAGCCATAGCGCCACAATCCGATAAAGCCAAGCGTGTAAACTACCTCTTCCTGAACCGGGACATCAGGCAGAATGATATACAACCCCCAAAGCCCCAGAAGCAGGGTCGCGAAGAACAGCCACCAAAGGATAGTGATATGCCGAGGATCCTGGCGATGGAAGTTCTTGATGAAAAGGCGATCGACATTCATAGGTTGAACCAGTGTTTGAAGACATCTTTCCAACCCACTGTTGCAATCACAGTGGCGGGCTCATTCACTATGGTCGTCTCGGCACCTTGCTGTGGCACAACTTTGATCAGCGTATATTGATTAAGCCTTGGTAAGGTTTTTGGCAGGCCGCTCAATGATTCGCCTTCTTCGTTATAGATATCCGCATTGGCGGCGCTGTAGAACTGCACATGCTCTATTGTGCCGATTTGTTTTGTATCGTTACTGGCAAGTTTGTATTCCACTTCCATACCGATTTTGAGCAGTTCTGCTTTTTCGAGTGGCATTAATGCCAGAATCGAGCGTTGACCTCGGTCAGGACTGGGTGATGGAGACAGCTCAAAAATAGCGGTACCCGTTTGTACGATTTGACCATCACGGGCGTTGATAGCAACGATGTAACAATCGCAGGGTGCATAGGCCAACCCGCGGGTTTTCAGTCGTTCGATTTCTTCAAGAAGCTTGTCTTTTTCAGCGATCAAGATGTCGAGCTGACTTTGCGCTTCAAACGGGGATTTACCACTGATTTGCGCTTCTTTGGGTGGAACACCAAGCAAAATTTGATCTAATTGGCTTTCGATGGCTTCGATTTCGGCATCAAGTGAAAGGAGGTCTCTTTTGATTTCGAAAGTTTCAACGCGCTCCAGTTCACGTGTCACTGAGTCGACACTGCCTTTTCGGAAGCCCCTATCATACAGCTTTAAGATTTTCTCGCGGGTTTGGAGCTCTTCTGTCAATAAATCCTTTTTTTCAGAGAGTAGCTGAAGCTCTTTGAAAAGTTGGGAGTTGTAACGAGCCACCGACTCTCTACTTTGACGAAGCACGGTTTGTAAATAGTTAATCTGACTGTTGACCTTGTCCAGCTCTTGCTTGTCTTTAGCGAGCAAGTCCGTGCCTTCCTCGGTAAAAACGGAAAACAATAGGTCGCCTTCTTTGACTTGTTGACCGGGTTTGAAATCTGAAAGGTTTAATACACCGTTGTTATAGCTTCGTTGGGAGAGTACGGGTTGGCTTACAGCAGCATGCTGTGAGGTGATGTTGAGAATACGGGACTGCACCATCAAGGCGGCAACGGTAATGATCGCGACTGAAATTAAGGCAACGAGTGCGAAACGCCACCAGTTTTGCTGCATGCGCTGAACTTCTTCTTCGTGCAGCTGCGCTTTAACGCCGTAAGAGGTGACACTTTCCAGTGAAATCGTTTCACCAGTGAGGTAGGTATCGACTATCGATTGCAGCGTTTTCTGGTGACCGGAGTTTAGCGAATAGAACTGGCAACCCATTGCATAACCGCTTTCGCTGGCACGCATCACTTCAAATTGCATGGGGGTTGAGAAGCGTCCGACAGGGAGCTCAAAGCACAAGTGCCCATGGTGCTTATCGCCTTTCTTTCCAGGATAGAGGTTATCATCAATAGAAAATCCACCCACGCTCCATTCCTTGGTGGGATATAGGACGCCATCGATTTCAACTTGTGCCGGAAACTCAATGCGTGGAAATTTCCGCGCACCGGAACGGGACTGAAACGTGTGGATAGACCCTGTGTTGATAGCCGCTACTCCCATGTTGCCTCCTTGTTGGGCTACGCCTTGACTAGGAAACTGCAATTGTCGCGCCAGCAAGACAAAGTTGAACTTGCAAGGCCATCGACTCAAAAAGAAGAACTAATGATAAGTATATAAGTAATGGCGACTTTTGGGAGGAAAGTGCAGCATCTACGGGGGCTAATGATTACCTTCAGAGCTGATTACCTTTTAGATATGACTGAGAAATCTGCGGCTTGCTCTCCCGACTCATCAAAAACGGGTGCTGCAAATTGAGAATCGAAAATCCTAATTTTCGCAATATGAGGAATAGTTGGACAGGAGGTGTGGATAATTCTGGCACAACAAGAAAGCGACTGAACAGCCGCTTTTTGTCTATGTAGGTAGCCACCAGTTTAAACTTGGGTGGCGCGCTCGAGATGGAATAGGTGTATTTCGTGCAGGATTCGCTCAGAGATAATCTCTGAGATGATGCCATCAAAGCGGCTTTGCAGATCCTGAATAGACGGGATCATCTGCATGACGCCAGCTTCATTTTCTTCCGTGATTTCCATGTCCAGACTCAGGTCACAATCGAGCGTGGCGATGAAAGGCTTCATGCGCTCCATGATGCAATTGACCATATATTCATTAGAACTGAGTTGATTCAACTCCTCGCGAATCATCTCGGTCATGGGGCTGTTTTGAGGTTCACAGCGCGAACCCCCCTCGGCAGGGAAAGGAATGACTGTCGGCATAGCGTAATCTCTTTAAAATATATAATAATTATAGGTTTCCGCCTTTAGGCGGTTTTTCTTATTTGTTGAATAGTTTAATAAAACCAGCCATGTTGACCAGTAGCCGCTTAAGATAGTGGAGCTCGGTTTGCAATCTTAATAAAAAGAATGCAAATAGCGACCATTTTACACTTGCACAATCGCAAATGTTCTACTACGCAGAAACAAGAGATCAACCGCCGCTAAGGCTTACTGGCAGACATCCGCTCACAGAGCAACACGGATCCTCTCTGGATTTTTTCATACAGCTCGTCAGGTCGTGGGTTGCCGTCAAAATTGTATTGCTCCATTGCTTTGCAATCGCTAGAAAAATCGACAGCACCGACCATCAAGGCTGCCCCTTTCATCTTGTGGGCGATTTTCTTCACATCGACAAAGCGATCGTTGTCCCAAGCTTCGGCTAACGCATTCATATCGCTTTGCTGTGTGGAAAGGTAGCGATCCACCAACATGCTGATAAGCTCAGGATCATCCCCCGTACTCTCTTTGAGTGTCGAGAAATCGAAAGGATCGAGTGTTTCGTTTTCGACTTCTGTTTGTTGTGGTTGAAGCTCCGCAGCAGTTGAGGCTGGTGATTGTGATGGCTGAGAAGGTTCTGCGATGGCAGCAACAGAAATGTTTTCAGAGCTGGGCTCCGGCTCTGGTAGGAAGCTGTTCATCATCACAATCAAGTCGTGTTGTTTAAAGGGCTTGGCAATGTACTCTGTCATGCCTGCTTCAAGGCACTTCTCGCGATCGCCACTCATGGCGTTAGCCGTCATGGCGATAATCGGTACTTCCGGTAACTGGTTTTCAGATTCCAGCTGGCGGATTTTTCGCGTGGCTTCAAAGCCGTCCATCACTGGCATTTGGCAATCCATAAAAATCATGTCATAGCGATTGGACATAAAGCGTTCAAAGGCAATGGAGCCGTTATCAGCAAGTGTGGTTTTACACCCAAGCTTGGTCAGAACGGTATTGATAAGTTCCTGATTGACAGGGTGATCTTCCGCGATGAGCACAGACAACCCTTGCACATAGAGACTGGTGCCGGCATTGCGCTCAGCTTTCTCCTGTTGGGTCATCTTGCGGAATATTTGTTCACGCGTCAGACCTTGGGCATCCAGTGCGATAATCGTTGTCAGTGTGTGATGAATGGTTTCGATGTTAAACGGTGAAGTGAGAGCCGCTGAGATTGCTTCTGTATTCTTCGTCAATACACCGCGTATGTCGGCCAGATAGATAACGGTATGAGAGTGGCTCTGTGACGTCAGAATTGTTTTCAGTTTTTCAAGGGAGACAGTGTGGTCAAGCAAGGTGACGCTGAAACCGCCTGATTGTAATGCTGTCGATGCGGCATTTTCATCTCTGGCAACGGTGACGGCCAATCCCAATATGTTGAAGTATTTCTGGAGATTGGTGACTTGGCTGACACTTCGGGAAATCAGTAGCGTGTTCACACCTTTCAATGAGATTGAGTCTGAAGAGAGCTGTTCACGTGGTTTGTCAGGAATGTTGACGGTAAAACGTGCGCGGAAAGTTGAGCCTTGTCCAATGTCACTCTTGGCTTGAATATCGCCGCCGAGAAGGTCCGTAAATTTACGGCATATGGGCAGGCCAAGCCCTGTTCCCTGATAACGGCGTTTGCTGGAGCTATCTATCTGGGAGAAGTTTTCAAAAACCTTATCGAGCTGGCTTTGGTCAATACCGATGCCAGTATCTGTTACCTTAAGTTCGATGTCGCAAGTCGCACCATGGCGACGGATTTGAGTAATGGATACGTCCACGTAGCCACTGTCGGTGAACTTTGCTGCGTTACCCGCCAAATTCACCAAAATCTGCCTGAGTTTGGAAAAATCAGACGTGATAAACCGAGGGAGCGTAGGGTCCGTATAAGTGGTAAAACTCACATTGTCTTTCACCCTTGGCGCAACGATATTCGTAACGTTCCCAATCAGCTCGTGGACGCAGAAGGTTTCCTCCCGCAAAGACATCTTACCCGCTTCAATCTTTGACAGGTCTAGCACGTCATTGATGATGTCCAGCAAGGCGTTTGCCGACACCGTAATCGTGTCGTTGTAATGTCTTTGTTCATAGGAAAGTTGGGTGTGAGAAAGCACTTCAGACATCCCGATGATGCCGTTTATCGGTGTGCGGATCTCATGGCTCATCATGGCAAGGAAGTTTGATTTGGCTTCATTGGCTTGCTCAGCATCGTCTTTGGCTTTGACCAGTGCTTCATTCACTTCTTTGTTAAGCTGGGTTTGGCGGTTGGAATACAACATGCTGCAGATGCTTTTTACAACAGGCGCAATCCAGTTGATGAGCTCTTCTGTGTAGGGCTCTTCACGGCCTGCCAGTACAATAACGCCGACCTCTTCACCCATGGTCACCAGTGGCAGTAACGCATAGTGTTCAAAGAATTCGTTGTTCTCACTCACTACCTCTTTATGAAGAGATGAAAATTCTGTGCGCTTGAGCTGAATGGAGGATTCGGCATAAGGCAGCAGTTGGATTGGCAGCCCTGTGAATTCATGATTGAGATTGGTGGTCTGGTGCTTGAAAAGCACCTCTTGCTTGCCCTGTTTGACCGACAACATTGCCGCGAGTTTGCTGTCGGTAAAGGTCGCTAATACCACGAGTGCTTTTTTGAACGAGCGCTCGGAGTTACCCGTGGTCATGTACATATCCTGAACGGAATTGAACACGGAATAGAGTGCGTTACTGCGGCTGAGCTTTGCTTCCATACGAGTACGTTGGGTAATGTCCCGCACGTTCATCACGACGTAGTCCTGATCGCCGATGCGCTGTTTATTTCCGATAAGTTGGAGAAACAACGCATCTTCGCTTCCCCCCTGGAATATTTTGCTGGCCTCTTCGTTTTCCAGTGCGTTTTGATATACCTGTTTAATGGCGGCCAACAGCTGCGCATTGATATCTGTGTAAAGGGTGTTTAATGGAGCGCCGCCTTCCGGGACATTCGGCAAGTCAACCAGCGTAGATGCGCGATGGTTGACGGTCATCACGTTGCTGCGGTTATCAAACACGATCACACCATCGGCATAATTTTTTAAGATGGATTCCAGATATCGCTTGGTAAAACCAATCCCCAACAAAGAGTTGGCGTGCTTAATAAGAAAAAGGACAAATGCCGCTGTGACCACTAGAAACGCGACGGAAAGGTAATTACGGGTATAGGACACCGCGCTGAGCGCGCTGCCGGCATCAAACTCAATCACCAACCCTATTGGTAGCTTGTTGTGCCACATCCATGCGCCGATCGATGGGTTAGGCAGCTGACCTTGATAACCTTCTGCATTGACCCGGATAACTTTGTCCGAACGGTAAAGTAAGTCAGATGGTGTCTTCCGCTGCCTTTTAGCCGTCTCTATCGATGTTGGTAACAAAGACAAATTTTTTTTTGCGGGCGCAATTACCTCGCCATTATTGTTGACGGCAAAAGCAATACGGGACGGAATGATTTCCTTGCTGAAAAACAGTTTGTCAAAGTCAGTGCTTTCCCTTGATGCGAACAGGATAACTGGCGCTCTGTCTTTAGTGCCATTAGAAAAAGCAACGGCCATAAAAACTTCAGTGTTAGATTTTATGTCGTTGGATATGTGAGGCGGCGTTACAAACAAATCACGGTGCCTGACCATACGGGCAATGTCAGGGTAAGCGTTCTTCGCGGTGTCGGAAAACTCATAAGCCAGCTCGAGAAGGATTTCTCCACTGGGTGAAAACAAGGTGACTTCATCAAGAGAGAAAGAATCCCGGTATAGCTCAAGGATTTTCTGGACTTCCCCCGCATTGGTGAGTGCGTCTTCGCTGAATACTCCACCTATATCCAGTGCTTGGAGCAACTGTTTGTCAGTAGCAATGATTTCCAGCTCGCGTTCGCGGTGATGGTACCAGTCATCCACAGAAGCGCTGAGGTTGCTGACTTCAGTGCTCAGGAAGTAGGAAAGTTTTTCCTGCGTATCTTGATAGATCGAGCGGTAAAACCACACAAAAGTCAGTAACAGGATGATGATAACGATACCCCCGCTCAGGAAAAGCTGAGCTAGCGTATAGCGTGATTCCTGACTGGCCAGGCGGAGGTTGTTAGCCATTTAATCCTCATCAAGTCTGCATTTCAAAGATGGACTTGTATTTGGTGTCTTCTTGAACGACGTGTTTTACCCACCAAAAGCGCAGAAGTCGGAAAAAATCGGTTTTGTAGAAACTAGGATCTGCCTGACATTTAAGCACCACAAACTCAGCCTGTTTGATGAGGCGCGCATGCATGTCTTTGTGCATTTTCAGCCTCGGGTAGTCAGCTTCTATGAGCAGGGCTTCTTCCTGCTCGATGTGGTGTTTGACGTAATGTTGAAAACGCCTGGCAATGTCTTCGTACTCGTTACCTTCATGGTGATTCACCACAAGGTCATAGGTATCGTTAATAATGGCGAGCAGTTCCTTGTTGCTTTCATCCAACTCGTGATGACCAACGGTAAATCGGTCTTGCCATTTGATGAATTTCTTGCGGTTATCTGGTTCAGGCTGTCCCTCCGCAGCGGGTGGGATAATCGGCTCCTGTGATAAAAACTCTGGCGGGATTGGAGCCTTGTGCTCATGAATAACCTCATCGACCTCTTTGAGTATCTCATCGGTAAAAGCGACGGTGCCATTCATCTGGAATGCCGTGGATTTTGCGGGGTCTTGCTCATACATCGAAAAGTAATGCTCAACAGTTTTCTTGGGTTTGGCTTGCAATGAAAGCTGGTTGATGCGTTCCTGAAGCGATTGTCTGTTGACGGGTTTAACCAGAAAAGCATCAACATCGAAAGCGATACATTGGGCAATCACATTCTCGGATGCATTGGCGGTCAGAATGATGATGGGAATATCATGAGGCAGGCCATAGCGCCCACTGCGGATCAGCCGCAGCATTTCAAGGCCATCAATAGGCTCCATCTGCAAATCCGTGATGATGAACGATGGACGTTCATGGTAGAGCTTGGAGATTGCATCAGCGCCATCAATAGCCATGATGCAATCATTAAAGCCGAGAGACTTCGCCATAATCGCGATGGTCTCCCGGATCATTTCATGGTCATCAACAACTAAGCACTTTTCCAGCATTTACAACCCCGTCAAACATATACTCTCCCTTATTAAGGAATAGTCTAGAGGGCTGATTTTTCAATGAAAGAGAGGCTGGTTTTAAAAATGAGATTATTAATTCTGATACAGATCTCGTTAGCGGATTAACCAGAAGAAAATCATTGAAATTACGACCGTTTTCAGAGTGCTGAGACGCATCAGGCTGAGTATACATACGAACACACCCGCCAACAGGAAAGGATTGTCGAGTGATATGTCGATGTTTCTTTGAGGGAAAAGAACAATGGGCACGACTAACGCGGTGAGAACGGCGGGTGCTGAATACTTCAAAATTCTTTGCATCACTGGTGTGACCCGGAAGGGAATGCTCTGAGCGAGAAAGAAGTAACGAACTGAAAAGGTAATACAGGCCATGCCAATGATCAGAAGCCAGGTATTCATTTGCTTTTCTCCCCATCTTTTTTGCTGCGAGTGGGCATAACGCTTTCACACACAAACCCTGCCATCATGCCTGTTAGGGCAGCGGCGATGAGTGCATTGCCAAAACCTGCCAGTGTAAATATCGTCATGGCTGCAAACGAGACCAACACACAAACCAAGACGGGAATATCTTTGATGCTTGGAATAACCAAAGCGAGGAAAGTCGCGGCGATGGCAAATTCCAACCCTAGTTCTTCGATGTTCTCAAACTGGGTTCCACCGAGGACACCCAATAAGGTGGCAAGATTCCAGCACAGATAGAAAAAGGCGCCACTGAACAAGGCGTAGTGTTTATCAAATTGACCCGTCTTCTCTATCTGAGCTGCACACAGTGCATACATCTCGTCGGTCAAAAGAAAGCCGAGAGCAACCCGCCATCTAAAGGGTAACTGGCGGATGTACTGGCGGAAATTCACCGAGTAGAGCAAATGGCGGGCACTGATGACGAAGGTGGTACCAAACAAGGTGCTCCCTGGCACCCCAGCCCCCATCATGGTAACGCCGGAAAGCTGCGCAGCACCGGCAAAAACAAACAGTGACATGGCTTGTGCCTGCAAAGGAGTTAATCCCATTTGGACGCCCAGTGAGCCACAGAGCACGCCCCATGGGATCACCGCCACGCTGAGCGGAAACATTTCAGCGCAGGCGCTGAGCCAAACTCTATTCTTCATGGTTAATGCGGGATTGTCCTTGTTCATGCGAATCCTTCGATTTATCCGAATGCGGGAGAATGCTTTCAGTTTTATCAGCGAGCCGAATCGAAGAATTGCACAAAATTGCTTTCTGGTATTGCTTAGGCGTGACGCCAATTGCGCGGCGAAAATGACGGTGGAAATGGCTTTGATCGTGAAAGCCGCATGAAATTGCGCAGTCGGCAAGACTCAAACCGTTTTTCATCATGTGTTGCGCCCGGCGGACACGTTGCTGGATTTGGTATGCGTGTGGCGGCAAGCCGTAACGGGCTTTGAATTGTCTGACTAAGTGATAAGGGCTGACGCCAGAAAGCTCACTAAGGGTTTCCAGACTCACGGTTTCTGTGGCGTTTTGATGCAGGTATTCCCTGACCAAATCGAGTTTAGGGCCAATCTTGACGATGTCTTCTGGCAACTGCGGGCGCTTGTTAAACCGACACGTCAATGAAAGCAACACATGATGGGTGAAGGTTTCAGTAAGCAGTGGGTCTTCATTGCTTCGCAGCAGCGAGAAAAGCATTAGGAGTTGGTTGGACAGTTTGGGGTCTTCTTCAACAGCGAAGGGGAAATACGGAACTTTGGAAGCCAGCCCAAGATCTTTGGAAACCGACTCGAATTGCGCCTCAGTAGGGTACATGGCTTCATACGTCCAGCCACCTTCAGTTGCAGAGTGGCCATCATGAACTTGGTCCGCATTAACAAGAATAATGCTACTGGCTGGCGCGACGTGATAACCACCGGTTCGCCAAAAACGCTGCGCGCCCTTGCGAATGACACCGACGGTATAACCCTCATGCGTATGGCGGGAAAAAGCTTGTTTTTCGTAGGTGGCTTCCAACACCTCCAAGCCGCCTAAAAGAGGGGACGATTCAAATTTCGCGCGTTCCATTGCACTCCTTGCTTCACCCAAAGAAGGATTGGGTTACCAGAATCTTAGGAGTATACCGAAAGCGGCCGAGAAAAATTTGTACAAAATTGCGATAGCGGCAGCGAGCGAAATGAAAAATTTGGTATTCAGATAAAGAAAAAGGACGCCACGAGGGCGTCCTTTCAAATTCTCTGCGAGAAGAAAAATTATGCTTTTTCTACGTTTGCAGCTTGTGGGCCTTTTTGGCCTTGTTCGATTTCGAATACTACTTTTTGGCCTTCAGCCAGAGTTTTGAAACCTTCGCCAGTGATAGCGCGGAAGTGAACGAAAACGTCTGGGCCATTTTCTTGCTGAATGAAACCAAAACCTTTTTCTTCGTTAAACCACTTCACGGTACCGGTAGATTTAGACATGTTGTCTCCTGAATATATTTCCATTTGTAACATTGCGCGAACGCATTAAGACCTTTTATTAATGAATCATTTATGGTGGCAAATGTAGCGAATAGCTTCAGGACAACTTACTTTTGCGAAGGTAGGGTGTAACGAAGTTTTCAATTGCAGCATAAAGAGCTCTATTAACCAGGCCGAACGATAGTACCACAGAGCGGCCAATTGTATAGCTAAATTATGGCCTATCTGCTTCACCATGTGCTTTGTGTCGCCCAAAAGGCGAAATCTGTCAGTCGAAGCTGACCAAATTGAGCACTTGTTAAAAATAGTCGGATTTCTGGGAAAAGAAAGTGAGACATCTCTCGATTTTCAAATCAAAAAGTGTATTTGTTCTAAGAATCATAATGTTAGCCAGCGGATTGAAGTGAAAATGTCACAGCTTTGTCAAATAAGTCCACAAAGTCAGACTATCTTGGTGAGACAGCCCGTTCTGATGTTTCGAGCCCGTCACTGTTTGAATTCATAGAAGAAAATAAAATCATCAATAGCAAACAAAGCGTTCGGGAGGACCTTGAGTGAAAATTGGGATTGATCTTGGCGGCACAAAAATTGAGGCCGTTGTACTGAACACCAACGGTGAGCAGGTTTTCGTTGAGCGCGTACCTACGCCACAACATGACTATCAAGGCACACTGGATGCGATCAAAGGCTTGGTTGACCGAGCCGAAGCCGCAGTCGGAGAACGATGCACTGTTGGGTTAGGGATCCCAGGTACGTTTTCCCCTGTCACCGGGAAGGTAAAAAATGCCAATTCAGTTTGGCTAAATGGCCAGCCGCTGGACAAAGATTTAGGCGCTCTGCTAGGCAGGGAAGTGCGTATTGCCAACGACGCCAATTGCCTTGCGGTATCAGAAGCTGTTGATGGCGCAGGAGCTGGCAAGCATATGGTTTATGGCGTGATTATCGGTACAGGTTGCGGGGGCGGTATTTCGATTGATGGCAAAGTCCATGCTGGTGGTAATGGTGTGGGAGGGGAGTGGGGACACAATCCACTGCCTTGGCAGAACGACCAAGACCGTCATCATGCGGATCATATTCACTGCTACTGTGGACGGCCAAGTTGTCTGGAAGTGTTTATTTCCGGCACCGGATTCTGGAAAGACTTCGAGCTTATGCATGGTGAAACCCTGCGTGGACCCGAGATCATGGCGCGTGTTGCAGAAGGTGATGAAGCCGCAGAAGCCTGTATTCAACGTTATGAAGATCGTTTAGCCCGGGCACTGGCTTCTGTGGTGAACGTGTTGGACCCGGATGTGATTGTGCTGGGTGGCGGTATGTCTAACGTTGAACGCTTGTACACCAATGTGCCAAAGCTGATGAAAAAGTGGGTGATGGGTGGCGAGTGCGATACGCCAATCGTCAAAGCCAAATACGGTGACTCCAGCGGCGTGCGCGGCGCAGCCTGGCTCTGGTAATGATTCATTGGGGCATGGCGTCTCCGCCATGCCCCCGTCTTTCTTCCTTTCCTCAGTTTTCTCTCTTACGCCAACCTCAGCGAATGTCTCTATAGTTACAAGGTGATTCTCATTTATAATACTTCAGTATTTGATGGCATTTTAAGGGGACGTATGAAGATCATTTTTGCGGACGATATGGCAGACATGCGCGAGGGTATCATTGAGTCTTTGGATGCAATAGAAAAAGACTTTGGACCATTTGAAATTCTAGGGCAGGCGAAAGATGGCAGGGAGCTTATCTCTTTGGTAGAGCGTAACCCTTCGGTGGATTTGGTCCTCACCGATCTGCGCATGCCCAACATGGATGGCTTATCAGCGTTGGTTTACCTGAGAGCAAATTGCAACGTTAAAAATATTGTTGTCGTTTCCAGCGAGAGTATGGCTTCCATCTCCCAGGCAGAGAAGATAAAAGTGGACGCAGACACAGAAGAAAAGCTGGCGTTGCTCGATAAAATTGCCCACCGCGTCATTGATGATGAGGAGGTGGAAGGCAAGATCAGTTCCATTTTGATTGGCTGTGAAAAGCTTAGATTGGATCCTATTCAGGTGGTCGAGTATTACGGCGCTACTGGCTACATGCGTAAGCCCATTACTAAGAGAAAAATGCATGGTTTGTTTGAAGAGCTGAGCAAAACAGACTCCTTCATTAATATCGGTATTGTTTAAACCCGTTAACTGGTTATCTGCTCGCTTAAGCAGATAACCGCCCTTCCTTCCTCCACGCTTTTCCCCTCTCTTTCATGCTGTTATTGATGCTGTATGCGTGCTTTTTGTGGCTATTGATAGCTTTGACATTGAGACGTGCTGGCCTACTGTTAAATCAATGCCTCAACATTTTCTCAAAAATAAAACGTGAGGATGCCGTAATCATCGGGTGCTCCCAACCCGTTGTTTTTGTTTGAAGCCTGATGCTTGAAGGGCAAGTCATGGACAGTGTAGCTGAGCGTTATCCGGACAAAGGGTTCGACCTGAGTACCGGAACCAAAGAAGCCGATCATCACAGCGGAACGAGATTAAAACAGAAAAACCTCATCTTCTCGCTGGCTGAGGAGCAATACGGAATCCCGCTTTCTTCTGTGAAAGAAGTGATTGGCATGGTGAAAGTCACGCCCATTCCTCATATGCCTTGCTTCTTCAAAGGTCTTATCAATCTTCGCGGGAAAATCATTTCTGTTATTGACCTCAGGTTAAAGCTCGGGCTTGAAGAGAAAGCCTATGAGCCCAAGAAAACCGCCATCATTATCAGTGATGTTAACTCCCTGACCGTAGGCACCATTGTGGATGATGTAAATGAGGTTGTGGGTTTCACGGATGAACAAATTGAAACCAAGCTCGAAATATCCAGCAGCATCAAGCGTGAATATATCCATGGTGTGGCAAAGGCGGATGATGACAGTTTGGTGTTGTTGCTCGATATTCTCAACGTGCTCGAGCCGGAAGAATTGGATCTGATTAGCAAGCAAGTATCTGCGCCGCCAACGTCAGGCGGTGTGGATTTTGATATTTAGCAGAGGACACAAGTCATGCTGGAAAACCTTTCCTTACGGGCAAAGATTGTTTTGGGCAATGCGGTAGTACTTTTGTTCCTCATTACCCTTGGGTTGTTGAGTCTCAATAGTATTAAAAACCTGAGTGCTACAGAGAAGTGGGTAGAGCACACCCACCAGGTCATCAATAAAGCGCAAGACCTGATTGCCGCCGCCATCAACATGGAAACGGGTATGCGGGGCTATTTGTTGGCAGGGGAAGAGCAGTTTCTTGAGCCCTACAATGAAGGTAAGCGCGAGTTCGAAAGTATTGTTAAAGGTCTGAAAGAAAAAGTCAGCGACAACCCCCAACAGGTTTCTTTGCTTGAGGATGTGGAAACAACCATTGCTGACTGGCAACGCAATGTGACTGAAGATGCGATTTTACTGAGACGCTCCATCGGTAATGCTAAAACGATGAACGACATGAGTAAGACCGTGGAGGAGGCGAAAGGGAAAGCTTATTTCGACAGACTGAGAGAATTGATAGATAGCTTCATTGCTCAACAGCGAGTGATATCAAACCAAAATTTCTCCTCTTCCCAGCTTGATGGTGACGTCGTTGCCAGTGCTCTGCAGATTAAGGTGGCGGCGCTGGATATGGAAACGGGGATGCGAGGATTTTTGCTCTCAGGGCAAGAAGCCTTTCTCGACCCCTACGTGCAAGGAAATAGCCAGCTAAATCGCTTGTTAATGAGTCTCAAATTGGAAGTGAGAGACAACCCGATTCAGCTTTCCGTGCTGGAAGATATCGAACAAGTGGTCGCTGACTGGCGAGGTAATGTGGCTGAAAGCTACATCGAATTAAGACGCGAGATTGGCGATGCCAAAACCATGGACGATATCTCTGAATTGGTGGCGCAGGAGCGTGGGAAGCAGTATTTCGATAAATTCAGAAGCCAAATGGTGACTTTCATCGAACGGGAAGAAACCCTGATGGCTGCGCGAACGCAAGCTGCGTATGAAAGCGTCACCAATACTTACATCACCATCATCGCAGGCATGGTATGTGCAGTGATTGCCTCCATTATCGTTGCTTACTTTTTGAGTGCGGCAATCATGCGTCCGTTCAAGGACATCTTCAAAGGCCTGACAGTGTTCAGTTCTAAGGAGCTGAAAGAATTAAGTGAATCTTTCAATGACGTAGTGAAGCGCATGAATACCGGGGCATCGAAAGTCGCGATGATTGCTGGAAATATCGAGGATGTCTCCCAGAACCTTTCTCAAATCACCAACAGACAAGCCAGCTCGGTGGAGGAAACATCAGCCAGTGCTGAGGAAATTTCCAGCATGGTGCAGAACAATGTTCAATCGGCTGAACATTCAAGGGATCTATCACAAGAAGTTGGGGACAGGATGACAGATCTTGACGAGGCCATGTGTCAGATTTCCGAATCCAACCACAAGATTTCAGAGTTGGTGAAGATCATCGCTGAGATTGGGGCGAAGACAGAAATCATCGATGAAATCGTCTTCCAGACCAAATTGCTCTCGTTCAATGCGTCGGTCGAAGCCGAAAGGGCGGGTGAGCATGGCAGAGGATTTGCTGTCGTCGCTCAGGAAGTGGGAAATCTGGCTCAAATGAGTGGGAAAGCCGCGACAGATATTTCCGCCATCGTGAAACAAAGCATCAATGAAGCCGAAACCATCGCCAAAGAAAACACCAGCCGTGTGGAAAATGGGGGCGCTATTGTGTCTGAAACGCGCCAACAGGCGCAGTCAATGGTGGAAGGCGCGACCAATATTTTTGAAGCGTCCAACGAGCAAGCCAGAGGTATTCAGGAAATCAGCAATGCGGTTGAATCGATTAACAAAGCCACACAACATGCAGCGTCCATTGCTGATCAGGCTTCGAACTCAAGTTCTGAATTGACCAGACAAGCTGCAGATCTCAACAATCTGGTCTCGCACCTCAGCAATTTCCTGTGTGGGCACGACGTGGAAACCAAGGAAGAGAGCCAGCAACAAACACCTAAGAACTGGCAGGAAAACCTTGAGCCGGATTACAGCCGTCCCAGCAGTGTTCGCCCTGCTAAGGTCATCAGTGATGATGTATCCATGGAAGGGGATAACCACAGCGCCTGGAACCGATTGTAAGTAACGCGGTGGCCCATGGTGCAGAAAGTCGACCCTCTTAACGTCAAAGCGCTTGATAACGTGACTGAAAATGTCAGCCGCTTTGATGTTTCCCGGGCGAAGCTGTCCCCAAGCGAATTCCGGCATTTTGCAGATTTGATATACCACCACGCGGGAATCCGAATCTCTCCCGACAAACGCACCATGTTGGAAAGCCGTCTTAACAAACGTCTCTTCGCACTCAAAATCCACTCATTCAAACAATATGCCGACTACCTGAAAGCCGACATGAGTGGACGGGAATTAACAGAGTTCACCAACGCCATCACCACCAACAAAACCGAGTTCTTTCGGGAGGCTTACCACTTTGAGGTGTTGAAAAAGGATATTGCCGCCCGCCATCGCTCAGACTCTGTGTTTATCTGGTCAGCGGCCTGCGCCAGTGGGGAGGAGCCTTATTCCATTGCCATGATATGCGATGAACTCCAACAGGAGCTCCCCGGCTTTGAAGGCAAAGTCCTAGCGACTGACATTGATACTCAAAGGCTCGCGATGTGTGAGAGCGGCCGTTACGAAAAGGAAAGGGCGAGCGAGATCCCCATCCAGTTCAGGCACCAATACGTTACCTTCTCTGACAATCCGAATGACGACACATTTGAGATGGCTGATGTGCTCCGCCGTCAAATCAAATTTCGCCAACATAACCTGATTCATTTCTCTGACAAGTTTGGCATTCAGTTTCATTACATTTTCCTCCGCAATGTCCTGTTTTACTTTCCTTCTGCGACGGGGGAAAAAGTCGTCCGTTCTTTGTTGAGCCAGCTTCAGCCAGGGGGGCTGATTTTTGTTGGTTTGACAGAAACATTGAACAACATGGAGCTTGGGATAGAGCAAGTAGGCACCTCGGTCTACAAAAAGGTGGCCGCGAAAGGGTATGGCGATGGCTGATACTCAGGTCAGTTCTGGCGAGCTGTGTTTCTTCTTTCGTAAAAACGCCTGGATGCAGACGTTGGTGGGCACTTGTGTCACGGTTTGTGTTTGGGATAAGGAAAACCGAAGTGGCGGTATGTGTCACTACCGACTGCCGAGTGCGCCGGATAATTTTTCCCAAAACAGCGATGCCAATGACTTTGGTTGCTTTGCCATTCCCAACTTGCTGCGTCGGTTCAAGCACACCTCTTCGCGGCTCGAAAATCTAACAGCTTGGGTGCTTGGCGGTGCCCAACTCAATGGTGGCGACTTCTTACAGTCACAGCAAATAGGTGTCAGGAACATCTCCATCGCGTTCGAACTGTTGGCACTTTATGGCGTTCCTGTACTCGGAGTGTCAATTGGCAGCTCAGAAGGGCGACAAGTCCGTTTCAATCCCTTCTCCGGTGAAGTGGACTTTCGCTTTGTCGCCGAGCAATACCCGCCATCTAGAAATTCCCACTCCAGGAAAACCAAGTTGCACAGGGTATTTACGACGCTGACTGTGCTAAACCAAGATGCTTTTGCTGAAGTGCTGGAAGATAAAGATGACCTGAGCATCGAAGGTTTTCCTGATGTCGAAACCTTGTTTGAGGAAGCCTCAACATTGGCGCCGGATGCGATTGTGATCGATACCCATCAGCTGTCAGGAATTCAAAGGTTGGGTGGAGTAAAGAGCGGAGAGAGTGTTCCCACCATTGTGATTTCTCCAAATGTGAGAGCTCTCACAGGCGCTGAATTCCACCAACTCAATCAGGCGGTGGGCAGGTACCAATTTGTGGCGACACCGCCCACCTTTAATCAGGTTTTAACCTCTGCGCTTGCGACAAAAGCCTGGCTGTATGAAATGGGGAAATGTGCCGACATGCTAGAACCACGGCAAACCCCCGTTCCTGTCGACACTGTGGTGCTCCTTGGCGCGTCAACCGGGGGAATAGATGCGCTGGATTGCGTGGTAAAGAATCTCCCAAGCCCCTTTCCGCCCGTTTGTATTGTTCAGCACATTCCGTCCGACTATTCCCACTCGTTGGCTGAGAAGCTCAATAAATCTTCCCGGCTCCGTGTGCGAGAAGCAGAAGATGGCGTCCTGCTTGAAAGTTCTCATGTGTATGTGGCACCGGGAGGAAAGCATCTCAGGCTTATGCAGCTACCGGATGAGCGAGTGGTAGTGAGGATTACCGACGACCCGTTAGTCAATGGCTTTCGACCGTCGGTGGATTACCTGTTTCAGTCTGCGCTCAGGATCAAAAAACTCAAGAAAGTGGCTGCCTTGATGACTGGGATGGGAAGAGACGGCGCCAAGGGGCTGCTGAGCCTCAAACGTGATGGCGCATTCACCATCGCGCAGGATAAAGAGAGTTGCGCCGTTTATGGCATGCCGAGAGCGGCGAAAGAGCTGGGAGCAGTATGCCGAACCGTTCCTTTGATTGGCATCGCAGGTGCGATTGAAGCTGCGGTGAAATCATTTCAAACGCCGGGTTCAGAAAACCTATCCAAAACGGCGGCAATGAATGGGGATGAAGGATGAGAAGAAAAGCATCGCAAACGACCCATTTAAAAGCGTTGGCAGAGAAAGCCCAGCATATTGAAGCTCTGATAGATGACACTGCATCGCTTTCCAACGTGAATGAGGAAATCGAACAGTTCATAACTTTCCATGAAGGTTACCAAGCCAATGACATGACGCCTTATCGCGCTGTCGATGATTTGCTGCTGAATATTCAATCGCTGACAGATTATCTTGCAGCAGAAGATTGTGAGCTGGATGAGACGCTCAGCGAGCTTTTAGCTCGGGCCATTCATGCGGTGGCCGAGGACTTCCGCTCGTTTATCGACGGTCAGCCGAATGAGGAATATAGCGAGATCAAAGAAGCCTTACTGGCCGATATGGCGACCTGTTTTCTGAATAAGGAAACGTTTGATATCCGCTTCTGTGAAGATACCTTTGCGTTCGAAGGTGATGTGGCGGATGAGTTGGCTTATCTCTGTTCTTTGGTTGAACCGGAAGGCCAGGAAAACACATCGAAGATAGTGTCAGGGCGTAAGTTTCTGTCAAAAACCAAGACGCCAACGAACTCCCCTCTCCAGTCGAATTTCGAGCAGACCACACGTGTGAAATCCCAGCTGCTGGAAAAGCTGATGAGTCATACCGAAGAACTGGTTCAGATACGCAATATGATGGTCGATTTGGCCGATCAGGAAGACAACCAGCGCCTGACTGAGCTTTCTAACAAGTTGATGACCATCTCTGACAACATGCTGGGTGACCTGCTGAAAACCCGGATGCGCCCCATCGGTAACTTACTGAGTAAATACCGGAGAATGGTGCGTGATCTCTCCAATGAGCTGGGGAAGAAAGTCGACGTTGAGATCATCGGTGAGAACATCGAGCTCGACAGCAATGTATTGGATGCCATTAATGAGCCGATGACCCACCTGGTGAGAAATGCGGTTGACCACGGTTTTGAAATGCCTGATGAACGCATTGACGCAGGGAAACCAATGATTGGTCGACTGCTCATTCACGCCTTCAACGAATCGGGCAAGGTCGTCATTAACATTCAGGATGATGGCAAAGGTATCGATACCCAGAGAGTGCTGAATAAGGCCATCAGCACGGGGGTGATTTCACAAGAGCAAGCGGCCCGGATGTCAGACAAAGAAACCATGGAGCTGATTTTCCATTCTGGGCTTTCCACATCGGAGCAAGTGAGTTCTGTGTCGGGTCGCGGTGTGGGAATGGACGCGGTGAAACGCAAAGTAGAGGAGATAAAGGGCACTGTCGATATCTACTCAGAATTTGGTATCGGTACCGAAGTCTCAATGATGTTCCCACTGACAATGGCAACGCTGAAAGTCGCCTTACTGCAAATCGGTGGCCTGAATTATGCCATTCCGTCTTCTGAAATTTCTGGGATTGTCGGTGTCAGCCGCGATGATGATGAGATTTCCATCCGGTTTGATAACGGCGCTGCCACCATGCTGAGGAAAGGTACTGTCACGCCTTTGATTGAAGCGAAGGATTATCTTGGGGCGCTGGCGAGTGAAGAACGCTTTCAGTCTCTGTATGAACAGGGAAAGTCAGTCAGTGTGGTGACCTTTAAAGATAGGGGGCAGCACTGGGGGTTGGTCGTTGATGATGTGCGCGCCTTCTTGGATATCGTGATCAAACCCTTAGATAAGAGTATGAATCAGGAGAAGATTTTCTCCGGTGCCACCGTATTAGGAAACGGTGCTTTGGCTTTGGTCATCAACCTGAAGAAAGTGCTGCGTTTTGCGCGCTACTGATAATCAGCGCCCTTTGTCCGGGTTTCTGATTTTGTTCTTATACTTAAGACAGATACGGTTTCTTGATTGGGGGGATAGATGAAAACTCTCGGGAGCTTTTTGCTGGAAGCGGGATTGATTTCAGCCTCCGATCTTGCCGATGCCATGGTTGAGCAGGTGAGAAAAACACCACACAGCGTAGAGATCCTCTATGAGAAAGGCCTTATTTCCCCTGAGCAGCTTCTTGCGATTGTTACGCTTCAAAATGATGAAAACCTGGATTTCAGAACCGCTTGCCTGCAGCTTAATATCTGGAAAAGTGAGTTTATCGACATCATCAATAAAGAAGTCGAAAAGCGCCGTGGAACCTTGGGTCAACTGCTGGTAGAAAGGGAACTTATCGACCCACCTGTTTTGCTGTCAGTGATTAAGCAATATCACGCCTACCGTTCTGAAAATAATAACGACTTTGCGCTTTTCTCCGAAAATGCCATTTTGGATTTGGCCGAGGAGTCTGGCAGTGACGGTGCGCCTGCGATTAACTATGAGCCGGATTTCTCGCAAGCGTCTGAGGGCAACACTTCCGAATATCTGGATCTGTTCTCAGAAGAAAAAGAGATTGCTCTCGAGTTGATGATCCTGGCGATTGAAAAACTGGGAAGCGACAAAAGCGAAGATTCTCCGGAAGAGCTGTTGGATAAGTTCTTCACTGAATATCACTCACTGAAAGGGACGGCGAGAGGGATTGGGGCTGTGTTGACGGAGAATCTAATCCACGAATCAGAGGATGTGCTCGCGTTCTATAAACGTTTCCTGCACAAACTTGAGAGTTCAGATTTCTCCGCTTTGGCAGCAGTGAACCTTAATGTGTTAGATGTGTTGAGCCAACTGAGGAATGAACTGGTCGTCGCGGAATCCGAGCAGAGCTTCTGGGAGAAAGAGGATAAGAAAGCGAAATACCTCAAAGTGTTGGAGGATATCCATAAGCTCAACAATGAACTTCAAGGGCGTGGCTACAAAGTGGACATTGAAGAAGTCAAAGACATGTTCTGATTTGGTGCATTAATTTTCTCCCCCCGTCTCAATTTCCATATATTGATGCACAGTGGAAGTACCCCATTCGATATGATGGGTGAAATTTCAATCAGTTGGGGTGGTAACAATGGATTTTCTGGAAATCTTACCTTCACTCATCAATACCTGGGTCATTCTTGCGGTTTTGGTGGTTATTGCGCTGCGTTCAGCAGTCAAATTCGTTCCTCAGAATACGGCTTATGTGATCGAGCGTTTTGGTAAATACAACAAAACCATGGAAGCAGGTCTGAACGTGCTGGTGCCGTTTATTGATCGTGTGGCGTATGTGAGAACCCTGAAGGAACAAGCGTTCGACGTACCTTCACAGTCGGCAATTACCCGTGACAACATCTCGCTGGTTGTGGACGGCGTGCTGTACATTAAAGTGCTGGACCCGGTGAAAGCGTGTTATGGCGTTGATGATTACATCTTCTCCGTGACCCAACTGGCGCAAACCTCTATGCGTTCTGAGATTGGCCGCATGGAACTGGATAAGACTTTTGAAGAACGTGAAAGCCTGAACACGGCTATCGTATCTGCTATCAACGAGGCGGCGCAGCCTTGGGGTGTGCAGGTGCTGCGTTACGAGATTAAAGATATCGATCCTCCTCGCTCAGTATTGGATGCGATGGAGCGTCAAATGAAAGCAGAGCGTGAGAAACGTGCTGCGATTTTGGAATCAGAAGGTGCACGTCAGGCAGATATCAACGTCGCTGAAGGTCAGAAGCAAGCGCGGGTATTGGCTGCAGAAGCAGAAAAGTCCGAGCAAATCCTGAAAGCAGAAGGTGAAGCTCAGGCGATTCTTGCGGTTGCACAAGCGCAGGCAGAGGCTCTGGAAGTGGTTGGTCGTACGGCGGCAACCGAAGAAGGCCAAAAAGCCATTCAGCTTGACCTTGCAGACAAAGCGATTGAAGCGAAGAAGGCGATTGCGAAGGAGTCTTCAGTGGTATTGCTGCCTGATAGCCAATCCAGTGCAGCATCGCTGGTGGCAGAGTCAATGAGCATCATTAACACCCTGAATGCTAGGAAATAACTTATGGATTTGATGTCGTACCTGCAAACCAATTTAGCCGAATCGACCGTTATCATTGGATTAATCCTGCTGATCATCGAAGTGTGGCTATTGGGTCTTTCCACTATCGTTCTACTGGCACTGGGTGTGTCAGCCATCGTGACGGGCGGTTTGGTTTGGGCAGGAATCATTCCGGAAACGTTAACAGCCGTGATTGCGGGTTCAGGTATCGGTGCGGGTGTGCTTACTGCTATTCTCTGGCGCCCGCTCAAACGATCGCAAAAAGGTCCTCGCCGTGAATACAACATTCACAGCGACTTTATTGGTTTGGTTTTCGACCTTGAAGAACAATTGGACGCAACCAATCCAGTGACGGTGAAATACTCTGGTGTGAACTGGAAGTTGGTCTTAGGACCAAAACACCGTAACGAAGTGGTTCCTGCGGGTGGATCGGTGAAAGTCACTGCAGTCGATGTAGGCAAATTTATGGTTGAGCCTGTTAGCGATAACGGCGGAGACTCCTGAGTCTGTATTGACTGGAAACGATTGAAAAGGAAGCTGAATAGCTTCCTTTTCTTTTTCCAATAAACAAAGCACCTTGGGATGTGTCGCTTGGGTATAGTCGATATCGCGGCCTAAGCTAAACCGCAGCGAATTCAAACAGGGACGAGAGTTGATGAGTAAAGTGTGGTTAACGGGAGATGCGGTTGTTGATTTGATCCCCGATACGGAAATGACTTACCTGAAATGCCCCGGCGGCGCGCCTGCCAATGTGGCAGTTGCCGTTGCCAGGCTCGATGGTGATGTAGGTTTCTTTGGGCGGGTTGGAAACGATCCTTTTGGCCGTTTTCTGGCGCAAACGCTGAAAAAGGAAAGTGTGAACATCGATCATCTGGTTTTGGATGAAGACAAGCGCACTTCAACCGTGGTGGTGGACTTGGATGACAGCGGCGAGCGCAGCTTCACTTTTATGGTAAAGCCGAGTGCTGACCAGTTTATGCAGCCAGAAGATATTCCTGTTTTTGGAGCTGGAGATTGGCTACACACTTGCTCTATCGCCTTGGCCAATGAGCCGACCCGCAGCAGCACCTTTGAGGCAATGTCGCGTATTAAAGCGGCTGGCGGCTTCGTCAGCTTCGACCCGAACCTTCGCGATGAGGTTTGGCAGAACCAATCTGAGATCATCCCTGTGGTGATGCGTGCTGTCGCAATGGCGGATGTGGTGAAATTCTCAGATGATGAATTGCTGTTCCTGACGCAGAAAAGTGAACTGGAAGAGGCTTTGGCCGAGGTGAAAGCGTTGGGTGTTCCGATGATTATGATCACTCAGGGGAAAGAGGGCGCTTGGCTGGTGATGGATGGTGTTCAGTCGCTTGTCACCGGAAAAGTCGTGAGCCCGGTTGATACCACAGGAGCGGGAGATGCGTTTGTGGGCGGCTTGCTAGGGTATCTTTCCCGTCTTTCCGGTGATAGCTGGAAACACGCAGAAATAGCAAAAGAGGCGGTGATATGGGCAAATGCCTGTGGCGCATTGGCAACCACACAAAAAGGTGCGATGACCGCACTGCCTGACTTAGCGAGCCTTCAGGCTTTTATCGATAGTTAATCAAGTTTTTGCTGCTTCTATTCTGGAGGCGGCAGCTTGGTTTATAGCGTCAATCAGATCTGCGCGTTTTAGGGGCTTGGTGAGGTAATTGTCCATGCCCGCATTGATTGCCCGTTCAAAATCTTCTTTTCCGGCATGGGCGGATAGCCCAATGATGTATAGGTGGGGGACATCATGTTCCTGCTCAAATTGACGCAACCGTGCGGTCAGCTCATAGCCATCAATAGTTGGCATTGAAATGTCAGTGATAAGGATGTTGAACAGGTTCTTCTTGTAGTAGGCAATCGCCTCACTACCGTTCTCAAAATAGACAACGTTATCTGTTACCCCAGCCAAAAATATTTTGGTGACTTCCCGGTTGTATTCGATGTCATCGACCACCGCAATGGACAATGATTGTAACGCTGAATGGTCATTTTGTGTTTTGACCGGTTGGGAAACAATAGCGGAAGGCTCCATCATCAAACTGAGTTGTAATTCTTGCAGTAGCTGACCCATGCGAAGAGGCTTGACGATAAACCTTTGCTCAATACCATCCGGATTTCGTTCAAAATCAGCTAAATTTGGGATCACGCCAACCCAAGGACAGTAAGGTTCAGGAAGAAGATCCGCTGAATCGGAGGCGAGAATGACTGCCGCATCAAATGTTGTCTTCGATGCTTCCAGCACGTCCAGTGTTGTCAGGTAAGTCAGTTTTGCCTGCCAATGGGCAAAATAACGATCGATGATAGGGCGATGTAAAGGGTCGGCATTGATCACGGCGACGTGTTGGTTTATCAGGGCGCCTTGGGTGCTTTCTAAATCCTCGAAGGTCGGTAAGGTGAGGGAGAAAGAGAATATGCTGCCCTTACCAAATTCGGATTGCACTTCCAGTCGAGTGCCGAATAGATCAAGCAGGTTTTTCGTGATGGAAAGCCCCAGCCCCGTTCCTTCATAGCGACGGGTCGTGGAGCTATCAACTTGCTCAAATGCCTTGGTCACATCTTCAATTTTGTCTTCCCGAATACCAATGCCTGTGTCTTCGATTGAAAAGGTGAATGTGGTGTTCCGGCTCTGGGGTTCATACTCGCCGCGCAACTGGAAACGGATGTAACCATGTTCGGTAAACTTGACGGCGTTACTCAGCAGGTTATTAAACACCTGGCGTAACCGCAGCTCGTCGGTTTGCACCTCGGTATTCAGGCTGGGAGGAATATCGATAACCACCAGCAAATCCTTACGCGCTGCGGCAAGGGCAGCAAGAGAAGCGGCATCTTCGATGGTATCGGCCAAACAGAATCTTTCTGAGTCCAGTTTTAACTTATTTGCCTCCAGTTTGGAGAAGTCGAGAATATCATTGATAAGCTGCAACAGGTCTTTGGCTGAGGAATTGATGATGCCGGCAAACCCGGCTTGTTCCTTGGTTAAAGAGGATTCCTTCAGCATTTCAGACATGCCGATGATGCCGTTCATTGGGGTGCGGATCTCATGGCTCATATTGGCAAGGAACTGCGATTTAGCTTCGGTAGCATTGCGAGCGGCGGTAGCTGCTTCTTTGAGCATTTCTTCGAATTCGTGACGCTCGCTGGCATCACGGACAA
This sequence comes from Grimontia sp. SpTr1, assembly GCF_947387585.1. Lineage (NCBI taxonomy): Bacteria > Pseudomonadati > Pseudomonadota > Gammaproteobacteria > Vibrionales > Vibrionaceae > Grimontia > Grimontia sp. SpTr1. Next base: position 165,445 of record NZ_CANDOD010000007.1, on the reverse strand, counting down.
TTAACACATACCGGTCAGTAACTCCGGCAGCATTGATGATAGGGAAGGCGGTAATTTCGGTTTGGAAAGACTTACCAGTGCGGGTAAAGCATTCTGCCCTGACGGTGACTCGCTCACCCTTATTGATGGCCTCCTGCAGTTGGTAGGCACCGACTTCAGACGTATGTTCACCGAACAGGAGTACCTGAAAGTCTTTATCACAGGTTTCCCGCTCTTTGTACCCGAGTAACTCATTCAGCGCATCATTTGACAGCGCCACATAGCCACCCAGATCGATGATCAAATAGGCTTCGTGGGATTGCTCAACGATTTCCGCCAGCATTTTGTTTTGGGCAGCGAGTTGTTTGAACCGGTTCTTTTCTCGCGAAAGTTCTTCATAGGTATGGGAAAGAGCGACTGACATATCATTAAAGGCATTGGCGACCTGCGCCACCTCATCTTTGCCTTCTACGGGCACGGTTTCGCCAGGGCCATTTTTCTGGATTTTCAGTGCGCCTTCCCGAAGCGTCAACAATTGTTTGGTGAGTAATGAGCCAAAGACAAGAGAGAACAGGGCAACCAAAACCATTTCAAGTACTGCGATGGAAACAGCGTATTTTTGAGCATCATCGATAAGCTGGCTGAATGCGCTGACATCTAATCCGACTTCAATCTGGCCGACGACATAGTCATCGATAGCGACCGGATGGCGGATATCATAAATCCCATCAATCGCATCAGAGGGCGACTGCGCATAATCCGGTGCGACAGCGCCATCACCAAGGGTATTTGATTCTGCCAATACCTGTCCTTGGTCGTTCATGATCCGGATGTAGGCAATATCACCATCACGAATCGCTTCACGGGTAAAGGCGCGAAGGTTGGCGAGGTCAGTGGAGATAATGGCGTCACGCACGGCGATGGCGAAGGTATTGGAGAGCCTGTCACCGTCGTTAATGATCTGCTGCTCGTTTGAATCCCTTAGCCAGCCGATCCCAGAGACGATCAGTATCGCGAGCAAGATAAGCTCGATAAGCGCAATACCCAGAATCGTCTTTAGGCGAAACGTCATCGCTTTAAGATCCTGTCAGTGTTATTTGGCTTCAATCACAGAAATATTGAGGGCACGGACATCATCCCAGTCATTATCGACCGCATTCTGGAAGCCTTTGATATTCAATTTCTCCAATGCTTTTCTGCCATCAGGTGTACTCCCCAGCGTCACAAACGCTTCCTGTAACCGTCGGTGTTGATCGTCTGAAAGGGACGGGTGCGAGGCAATGGCATGAGGTGTAAAGCCATCAGTGGTGTAGAGCACTTTTAGGTTGTCTTTGGCATTAGGTGGCGCCCCACCCAGTGTGCGGACAATGCCGCCTCCGGCGTCGAACAGGCCATCAGCCACGCCGAGATAGGAAGAGTCGTGGGAACCGACATAGTGTGGTTCGAACACGATACCTTTGTTTTTGAGTGTGGCTTGAGTCAGCAAGGTGGCAGCAAATGCGGCAGGCGCAGGAAAGGCCAGCCTTTTTCCATCCAAATCTTCAAGCGATGTTACGCCCGACGTTTTCCGCACTACCAGAATGCCTTTAATTCGCTTGTCTTTGGCATGGGCAATGGCTTTGTAACCGGGTGATTGATTGAAAACGGTAAAGTGATAGGGGTTCATGTAAGCAATGTCATACTTCCCTTCAGCCAAACGTTTTTCAAACTCTGGGATGTTAGGTGCCGTGGCAAAGCGGATCTTTAGGCCAGAAAGTTCACTGATCTCCTTCATCACCGGGCTCCAGCTTCGGATCAGTTTTGCTGAGGATTGCTGGGGGACAATACCAAAAACAAGTGGTTGGGACTCATCATCGTGTGCGCCAGCATGCGCCACAGCTTTGGTTGCAGTTATTAGAAAGGCACTGCTGAGGGCGATACCCAAGGCAAGAATAGCCTTGCTAAAACTCCGGTTACCTATTGATCTCATTGCGAATATTTCCCTATCCACTGACATTGATTTAACTATAGTACAGTGTCTTATATTTGCGTCAGTCGCGGAGTGGATATTAAGCGCACACTTTATGGCCCCTTAGAAAATTCAACCGGGTGAGCGCTGCATTTCTGCAGTAACTGAGGTAATCTTTGCCAATACGAATTTTGAAGGTATCCAGGCTCTGCTTCTGGGTATTGTTGGGGTTGAATAGGGAGAGTTCATGTCATCAGGAAAACTGAATACCACGCTGGTGTCTGCGGGGCGAAAATCTGAGTACTGCAAAGGCAGTGTTAACAGTGTGATTCAGCGTGCGTCATCAATTGTTTTTGATTCTGTGGCGCAGAAAAAAGTGGCGACAAAACATCGTGGGGAACGTGAGTTATTCTACGGACGCCGTGGCACATTGACGCACTTTGCCTTTCAGGATGCCATGACTGAGCTGGAAGGTGGCGCAGGTTGTGTGCTTTATCCTTGTGGCGCAGCAGCCATTGCCAACAGCATGCTCTCTTTTGTCAAAACCGGTGACCACGTTTTGATGACGGGTGGCGCTTATGAGCCAACCCAAGCCTTCTGTAACACCATTCTTGCCGACATGGGGATTTCCACCACTTACTACGACCCGATGAAAGGTGCTGATACTGGCGCTTTGGTGAAACCGGAAACCTCAGTGGTCTTTCTGGAATCACCAAGCTCGATCACTATGGAAGTGCCCGACATCCCAGCCATTGTAAAAGCGGTACGTGCGGTGAACCCTGACGTGGTGATCATGATTGATAACACCTGGGCGGCTGGCATTCTGTTTAAAGCGCTTGAGCATGATATTGATATCTCTATTCAAGCGGGTACCAAATACATTGTTGGGCATTCTGACGCCATGATTGGCACAGCGGTCGCTAATGCACGCACTTGGGAGCGTCTGCGCGAGCGCTCTTACCTAATGGGACAAATGGTTGATGCGGATACCGCATACATGGCATCCCGTGGTTTGCGTACTTTGGGAGTGCGCCTGAAACAGCATCAGGAGAACAGTATTGCAGTCGCTAACTGGCTGAGTGCGCGACCTGAGGTGGCACGTGTCAATCATCCTGCTTTGGCTGAAAGTGTGGGACACGAAAACTATCAGCGCGATTTCAGTGGCAGTTGTGGCCTGTTCTCTTTCGTGCTGAAAGAGAAATTGACCGACGAGCAGATTGCGAATTATCTGGATAACTTCACTCACTTCAGTATGGCGTATTCGTGGGGTGGCTACGAGTCTCTGGTGCTGGCGAACCAGCCGGAAGATTTGAATGCCATTCGTCCAGTTGGCCCGGTTGATTTCAGCGGCACCTTGGTGCGTCTGCATATTGGCCTTGAAGATGTGGAAGATCTGATTGCGGATTTGGAAGCAGGCTTCGAACGCCTGAAGTAATGCGGCTTCGGTGAGAATTCAAAAACGGCGCATCAAGCGCCGTTTGTGTTTCTAAGGTTCGGCACAGATTCATAGTGCTCAACCGTCGGGAAGGGATCGTAGAAATGGTGCAGCAAGGCTTTCCAATCCTGATACCCCTCGGATTGCCGGAATCCCTCTGTGTGGTCTTCCAGGGTTTCCCAGTTCACCAGCAGTATGTAGCGGCTTTTCTGTTCCATACATCGGCGGACTTCATGGCTGATGTAACCTTTCTGTGCCGAAATAATTGCCTGTGCTTTCTCAAAGGCGTTCTCAAATGCGGCTTCCTGCCCGGGAACCACATTCAATATGGCGACTTCCAGAATCATCTTCATTCCTTGAATGTTAGCGTTTAGGGCGAATTGCTGAGAGATTACTGACCTTTCGCCATCAGCATTTTTAGGGTGTCGGCCAGTTCCTCGGCACTTTGATGCGCACTGGTATTCACCACATATTTGCCATTAACCAGAAACGTCGGTACCGATCTGATTTCAGATTCTACCGTGATCTGATCAGCGCGCTCCATATCTGCAAACAGTGCTTCTTGTTGTGCTTCGGTCATGTCAAAAGGGCTGACCAGATTGTATTGCGCAAACAGTGAACTCAGGATGGCCTTGTTCTTTTCCGCGTCATCAGACTGGTCTTCTTGCACAAACTTGAACAGGGCTTCGGTCAAACCTTCTGGTGGTGCGCCGTCAATCTGACTCATGGCGGAATAGTAAATCATTGCCGCAAAGGTGGCGTTTTCATTGAAGGTGACATGCGCTTTGCCAATTTTTACATCAGCGGCAGCTTCAATCGCGGGAATGGCCGCTTCCATTGAACGGCAGTGGCCGCATGACAGGCTGAAGACTTCGGTGACTGCTGGCAGATTTTCTACAGTCACAGGCGTTGCTAGCGTAGTGTACTTGTCGTTTTGTGGCGCTTCATCGCTGCAGGCGGAGATTGTCAGTGCTGCAAACAATGGAAGAAGGAAACGCTTGAGGTTCATAAAACTTAATCACTATTTTTAGCGAATTCATGTTCGCGATGGATGAATTTTTTGGAAACGTGAGTATATACCCAAATAACTTGAATGCGAGCTCCTTCAAGTTTCTAAAATGAGTAAAAGCCAGATAAAAAAATGCCAGCCGGAGGGCGGCTGGCAATGAGCACAAGGCTCTTGGGCTTCTTTTTATTTAGTCGATGATCATCTTGCTCTGCATCACCATTGCGTCAATAACCGAAGAGCTGATTTGCTCCGAGGTCATCCCGGTAATGTCTACGCTGTAGGCATCGGCCATGTCTTCCATGCTCATGTTGTCGAACACGACCTGCTGATCAATGTTGCCATCACCTTGTGAGGAGATATTCAACATGGCGTGGCCCTCACCATCGTCACTGAACGACAGGTATTCTCCGAGTGAATCTGCAGTTTCGTTATTCAACAAATCAGAGAGATTAATGGCATCCTGCTGAGTATCGAAATCAGCAATATGGTCAACGGCTGGTTCGCTGACCGTGCCTTGATCTCCACGCAGGAAGGCATAGGTGTCCGACCCTGCGCCACCGGCTAATAAATCGTTGCCTTGTCCACCGAAGATCAGGTCATCTCCTAATCCGCCATCGATAATGTCATTTCCCGCATTGCCGTAAATGACATCATCGCCACTGTTGCCGAGTAATACGTCCACTTCACTACTACCAGCTATGCGATCATTTCCATCACTACCAGAGAAGGTGACATCATCTAGCGCAATCACGTCATCGAGTGTATCGCTTACACCGTTTAGCGACGCATTGTTGACTGCTGATTCTGAGCCACCGATGGTGACATTAACCTGAGTTTGCATACCATTTGTGGCGGTGAGACTGATGACCTCAGTAACAGTATCATGCTCTCCTAATGCTGGTGTTGAGTGAGGGTCGAGTGTGTAAGTCCAAGCACCGTCGGTTAATACCAGTGAGCCATATTGGCCGTTTACTGTGGTGTCAGCAAATTCAGGTTGTGAATCATTCGCATCCAAATCAACGATAGAAAGCACACCTGTTGCTTCGAGCGTTGCACCAGAAAAATCAGTGAAGTCGGAATATGACATCGACCTTGGCTGATTAGGCGTATCACGCAGGTAATCCATGGTGAGTCCTGGAGTGATTTGTGGACCGTCTATCTGCACAATCACTCGGCCTTGCTCATTGGAGTCGTACTTAAAGCTACCGTCACCATCAAGGTCGACATCAAACACGGCGAAGGAATAAATATTCCCTGCTGAGTCTTGATAATCGAGTTGATAGTCGTAGGTGGCGGTGTACTGAACACCATTGATTTCAACTTTTTGACTCGAATCCTGAACGTACTCGTTCGAATAATTGTCGCCGTCTACCGTGGTGTCATTATCATAGAAACGGATGGTTGAGCCGGAGTCGTTGAACTGGAATGTCGGCTCATTACCGTAGTACTGCATGTCGCCACCCGAGAAGGTGTAACCTTCATTGAGGACGAATGCATTGCCAATATCCACAAATTCACTGGTGACCGAGTCCGGTGCCACAATGGCTGCGGTGTTGGTGCCGACCACGAACGGATCATCATTGGTTCCCGTGATAGAAACATTAATGTTTTGCACCGTGCCATCCGTTGCCGTCAGCGTGATGGTGTCGGTGACATAGTCGGAGCTCGAAAGCACTTCCGCTTTCACGTCATCCAGCTCATAAGTCCATACGCCATCAGTCAGTGTGAGTGAACCGTAGTCACCCTGAATGGTGGTGTTCAGGAACTCAGGGTTATCTTCTGCGTCCGGGTCACTGATAGCGATACTGCCGCTCACTGTTACTGTGTCTCCGAAGTCACCCTCTGTAACGGCACCACTGAATACGCCAGTAACAATTGGGGCATCATCTGTACCCTGGATGGCAATGACAATTTCATGTTGTCCGCCCTCTGAGTCAGTAATGACGATGGTATCTAGAGTCTCTTCATCGATTTGTTGCGCTTTGCTTTCATCGAATGTGTAGGTCCAGTTACCGTTAGTCAGGACAAGCTCACCGAACTCACCTTGAACAGTGGTATTCGGCAGTGTTGGCGTGTCGCCGCTGTCAGCATCTGATACGCCGATTGAGCCGCTGGCTGAGATAGGCTGGTCTTGTTGCTGCGTCGCGGTGACGGAGAAGGTGACATCGTTGTAGTCGCGATCGCCGCCGCCTACAAGATCTTCCCATCCGGAGTATGTACCTGAGTTATTCTCATAATCGAAGTCACTGCCGTTTTTCGATGATTCAGACACAAATGTCGTGCCTGATGCTCCACCTTGATAGGCTGTTACTCCACCGCTTCCGAAGCTCAGACTTACACTACCGACATTAAAGCCTTTGCTGTCACCGTCAGGGATGAGGAACAGCCCCACTTTTTCACCGCCAGCGGTATTGATGTTTACGCTTGAGTTGTTAACCGAATGCGCGTTATCAAAGATGATGGCGGAACGTACTACGTTACCACTGCCATCCATCACGTAGTAACCGACACTGTTGCTGTAGCCGGCACTGGATGAAATGTTGTTCATGTTTAGATAGAGATTGTCACCTTCGCTCACATCCCAAGTACCGTCATAGTTACGGCCAAGAGTAACGTTTTGTGTCGTTGCTGTGGTGTTGGTGATAGTGCCTGTGGTGTCGCCGGAAAGCACTGCAGCATCATCGCTACCAGTGATGTTCACCACTATCTCCTGCGTCGAACCGTCTGAAGCCTCAACAGTAAAGGTATCTGTTACGTTCTGGCCTTCGTTGAGGCTATCTACCTTGCTGTTGTCGAGCGTATACGTCCATTCGCCGTCAACAAGCGAGAGTGAGCCATAGGTTCCCGATTGATTACTGTCTGGAATTGTGACGTTGTCATTATCAATATCGTTAACCGAGAGTTTGCCACTGGTTGTAATCACGTCACCTGCATCACCTTCAGTCACGCTACCGGAAGTAGTGCCTGAGATGAATGACGCATCATCAGCACCTGTTACCGTAACGACGATGTCCTGAGTGGTGCCGTCTGTCGCTGTCAGTGTTATGACATCCTCAACTTGCTGCCCTTCACTGAGTGATTGTGCCGCATCGCTCAAAGTGTAAGTCCATTCACCATCGACCAAGGATAATGAGCCAAACTGGCCTGCTACTGTCGTATTGGCAAAGCTTGGTGTGTCGTTGGTATCTACATCTGTAATCGACAGGGTGCCGCTGACAGTTTGAGATTGCGAATCTTCGGAGATTTGTGCGGAGAGATCACCCGTTACTTCAGCCAGATCATCGGTACCCGTGACCGTGATAGTGATGTCTTGTTGAGTGCCGTCGGTGGCGGTCAGCGTGATCACATCCTGGGCGGTTTGATCTTCACCCAGGCTCTGAGACTTGGTTTCATCCAGTGTGTAAGTCCAGTTGCCATCGACCAATTCGAGCGTGCCGTAAGTGCCTTCCACCGTCGTGTTCTCAAACACTGTGGTGTCACCGCCGTCGACATCCACCACATCCAGCGAACCAGAGGTGGTGATGAGAGACTCGCCAATTTCCAGTTTCACCGTGGCGGTATTGCCATCGGCATCCACTAGGTAGTAGCTGCCGTCGGTGGTTTGGACGATAACCGGCGGGGTATTGTCATTTTCTATGGAGGTGACATTACCCTGATGTACCAGCGAGCCTTCGCTGTTAATGGTGTAGAGGTCGACACCACCATCCGGATTCGGCGCAACGAAAACAGGCTCACCGTCGACGTAGCCAGCGGTCGACATATATGCGCCAGCATTTTCAATAACGTCAGTCTGTGTCAGTGTTCCGTCAGCGGCGACTTCAAACACAGTAGTCACATCAGCACTGCTGCTGGAGCTGATGGCATAGGTGCTGCCATCAGGGGTTTGATAAAAGTTCACCGAGTTGCCACTGCCGGAGGTGACCGGCTCACTGTCAACCAGAGTGAGGTTACCTGTAGCGCTGTCAACGGCATACAGACTGACGACATCAGTGCCGCTGGAAGTGACAAAGGTATTGCCGTCAATCGTCACAATATCGATGCCTGACACCAGGTCCCCTGACGGGTAGGAGTTGCCGGTTTCAGCAATTTCACCGGTTTCCGGGTTGTAGGAGAGGACATCGACGGTATCACCCTGAGGGCGTGTAGCGAAAATCAGAGTTTCACCATCATCCGTTTCGAAGGTGACGTTTTCGCGCACAATGCCTGTTTGCGAGTTGCCGAAGGTCAGGCCGCCATTGAGGCTGAGTTCACCGGAGTCAGAAATCTGCCATGCAGAAATTGAACCACTGTTCTGCGAGGTCAAGAACAGGGTAGGCTCACCATCGACTTGAGAGACATTGGACTGAGTCAGACCGTTCCCGAGCGCACCAACGGAAATACCTGCTTCCTGAATCACTGCTGTTATGTCGCCGCCAGAAGAGGAGGTCACTGTACCAGTATTATTGTCATAGACGATGCGGTCAGTCTCAGTGAGCGAACCATCATCTTCTACGCGGGAGATGATGGTAGTGCCACTGTAACCAAACGACGTCGAAATAACATAAGGTACACCGTCAATCGTGGTGGTGGTGGTATTCCAACCACTATTGTTATCGCCCTGGGTGACCTCACCAGCGGTGAGGTTGCCACTCTCTTCCACATTCAGCGTAAAGCCTGCTGCGTCCACGCTGCCTGAGGTGGTGCCTGTGACAACGCCGGCATTGTCAGTGCCGGTCACGGTGACCGTGACATCATGGGTTGAACCATCAGAGGCCGTCAGGGTAAAGGTATCTTCTACCGACTGGCCTTCAGGCAGAGGCTCTGCTTTGGCGGGATCGACGGTATAAGTCCAATCGCCATCTACCAACTGGAAGGTGCCGTATTCGCCCTGCATGGTGGTGTTGGCGATGGTGGTGTTGTCACCGGTATCAGGGTCAACAACAGTGATAGAGCCGGAGACAGAAGCATCCGCATCCGTCACCGTTGCTGTCACATCACCAGTCAGTTCAGCCAGATCATCGGTACCGGTGACCGTGATAGTGATGTCTTGTTGAGTGCCGTCGGTGGCGGTCAGCGTGATCACATCCTGGGCGGTGTCGCCCTCTCCCAGTGATTCAGACTTGGCTTCATCCAGGGTGTAGGTCCAGTTGCCATCCACCAGTTCAAGTGTCCCGTAGGTGCCTTCCACCGTCGTGTTCTCAAACACCGTGGTGTCGCCACCGTCGACATCCACCACATCCAGCGAACCAGAGGTGGTGATGAGAGACTCGCCAATTTCCAGTTTCACCGTGGCGGTATTGCCATCGGCATCCACCAGGTAGTAGCTGCCGTCGGCGGTTTGGACGATAACCGGCGGGGTATTGTCATTTTCTATGGCGGCGACATTACCCTGATGTACCAGCGAGCCTTCGCTGTTAATGGTGTAAAGGTCGACACCACCATCCGGATTCGGCGCAACGAAAACAGGCTCACCGTCGACGTAGCCGGCGGTCGACATATATGCGCCAGCATTTTCAATAACGTCAGTCTGTGTCAGTGTTCCGTCAGCGGCGACTTCAAACACAGTAGTCACATCAGCACTGCTGCTGGAGCTGATGGCATAGGTGCTGCCATCAGGGGTTTGATAAAAGTTCACCGAGTTGCCACTGCCGGAGGTGACCGGCTCACTGTCAACCAGAGTGAGGTTACCTGTAGCGCTGTCAACGGCATACAGACTGACGACATCAGTGCCGCTGGAAGTGACAAAGGTATTGCCGTCAATCGTCACAATATCGATGCCTGACACCAGGTCCCCTGACGGGTAGGAGTTGCCGGTTTCAGCAATTTCACCGGTTTCCGGGTTGTAGGAGAGGACATCGACGGTATCACCCTGAGGGCGTGTAGCGAAAATCAGAGTTTCACCATCATCCGTTTCGAAGGTGACGTTTTCGCGCACAATGCCTGTTTGCGAGTTGCCGAAGGTCAGGCCGCCATTGACGGTGAGCTGGCCGTTACCCGAAATCTCCCATGCAGAAATTGAACCGCTGTTTTGCGACGTCAGGAATAGGGTAGGTTGACCGTCGATACTCGAGACATTTGACTGTGTGAGACCATTACCCAGTCCGCCAACAGAGAAACCTGCATTTTCAACGGCAGAGGTGATATCTCCAGACACCGATGACGTTACTACGCCCGTGGAGCTGTCGTAAGTGATGCGGTCGGTCTCAGTGAGCGAACCATCGTTTTCAACCCGAGAGATGATGGTGGTGCCGTCGTAACCAAATGACGTCGAAATAACATAAGGTACACCGTCAATCGTGGTGGTGGTGGTATTCCAACCGCCATTGCTGTCGCCCTGAGTGACCTCACCAGCGGTGAGGTTGCCACTCTCTTCCACATTCAGTGTAAAGCCTGCTGCATCAACGCTGCCTGAAGTGGTGCCTGTGACGACGCCGGCATTGTCAGTGCCGGTCACGGTTACCGTGACATCATGGGTCGAACCATCAGAGGCAGTCAGGGTGAAGGTATCCTGTGCAGTTTCGCCGTCAGTCAGCGGCTGGGCTTTGTCCGGGTCAACGGTGTATGTCCAGTTGCCGTCCACCAGTTCGAAGGTGCCGTAATTACCTTCAATCGTGGTGTTGCCGATGGTGGCGGTTTCACCGGAGTCGGGGTCGGTGACGGTGATCGTGCCGGATGTTGATGCATCAGCATCGGTCACATTACCTGTTGTATCACCCGTTACCACCGCGGCATCGTTTGTACCGGTCAAGGTAATGCTGATGACCTGTTGGTTGCCATCGCTTGCAGTGACCGTGATGTTGTCAGTAACAACTTGGTCTTGCGCCAGCGATTGAACAGCGTCGGTGTTAACCGTGTAAGTCCATTCGCCACCAACCAGCTCAAGCGTGCCGTAGGTACCGTCCAGTGTCGCATCTGGAATAGTCGGTGTCTGGCCGCTATCTGGGTCAGTAATAGTAATGGTGCCTGAGACTGACTGCGCACCGACATCCTCGGTGATGCTGCCCGTCACATCACCGGCAATGATGGAACCGTCATCGGTACCGGAGACATTGATGGTGATGTTCTGTGTCGTGCCGTCACTGGCGGTCAACGTGATCACGTCCTGAACATTGTCGTCAGAACCCAGTGATTCCACTTTGTCGCGATCTACGGTGTACGTCCATTCTCCATCTTCCAAAGTCAGTGAACCGTACTGACCTTCCACTGTGGTATTCGCGAAAGATGGACTGTCGTTGCTATCGACATCAGAGATTTCAATGGTGCCGCTTACAGTAACGGGTGCTGCAATATCGTCGTAATCGAGACTGTCGATATTGTTGTACGAGCCCGGTACTAATGTGAGTGTGGTATCTGGGGTGATCTCTGGGCCATCGAGCTGGATCAGCACCTTACCGTTGTCCGGAATCGCGTTGTAGTTGTTGCCATCGGCATTGGTGTCCACATCGACAATTGCCATGGTATACACGTTACCCTGCGCGTCAGTGTACTGAAGCGTGTAGTCGAGGTTTGCAGGGTAAGTAACGCCGTTTAGCTCGATAGTTTGTGAGCTGTCATTGGAGTATTCGTTGTGTGTGTTGTCGCCATCCAGACGCGCGTCGTTATCAGTGAATTCGACGCTAACACCACCGCTGCTGAAATTTATAGAGGGTGGCAAGTTGGAGGTGTGGAACTCGCCCGACTCAATGCTGAAATTCTCATCCATGATGAAGGCGTTGCCCACGATCGCGCTTGAGAGATCAGCAGTCGAAATTGTGCCTGTTGTCGTGCCAGTGACGACTGCTGCCTGATCGGTTCCCACTACATCGACGGTGATTTGGTGAGTCGAACCGTCAGATGCTGTGAGGGTGAAGGTTTCAGTCTCTGTATCACCCAGAGAGATTGCCTCTGCTTTATCCGGATCGACAGTGTAGGTCCACTCACCGTCTACCAGTGAGAAGGTGCCGTATTCACCATCAATATCAGTGTTGCTGATGCTTGCCGTTTCGCCGCTGTCTGGATCAGTCACTGTGATAGAGCCAGATACGGAAGTGTCAGTGTCAGAAAGACTGGCGGTGGTATCACCCGTGACAACAGCTGCTTGATCAGTGCCTTCAACGGTAACAGTGATCTCGTGTTGTGAATTGTCAGATGCCGTAAGGGTAAAGGTTTCAGTGGCTTCCTGGCCCTCTGGTAGTGTTTGCGCTTTGTCTGGGTCTACCGTGTAAGTCCAGTTGCCGTCGACCAATTCGAAGGTACCATAGTTACCCTCTATGGTGGTGTTATCGATAGACGCGGTTTCGCCGGAATCCGGATCGGTAACCGTGATAGAGCCTGTTGCTGAGGTATCGACGTCAGTGATAGAGGCAGTCGTATTACCTGTCACAACCGCAGACTGGTTGGTGCCGGTGACCGTCACCACAATCTCGTGCGCCGAGTTATCAGACGCGGTCAGGGTAAAGGTCTCGTTGGCTTCCTCGCCTTCTGGCAGGGCTTGCGCTTTATCCGGGTCTACCGTGTAAGTCCAGTTGCCGTCGACCAGTTCGAAGGTACCGTAATTGCCTTCAATCGTGGTATTGCCGATGGTGGCCATTTCGCCGGAATCTGGGTCGGTAACCGTGATAGAGCCTGTTGCTGAGGTATCGACGTCAGTGATCGAGGCAGTGGTATCACCGGTGACAACTGCAGACTGGTTGGTGCCTTCAACCGTGACCACAATTTCGTGCGTCGAGTTATCTGACGCGGTCAGGGTAAAGGTCTCGTTGGCTTCCTCGCCTTCTGGCAGAGACTGGGCTTTGTCAGGGTCTACCGTGTAAGTCCAGTTGCCGTCCACCAGTTCGAAGGTGCCGTAGTTGCCCTCTATGGTGGTGTTGCCGATGGTAGCCGTTTCGCCGGAATCTGGGTCGGTAACCGTGATTGAGCCCGTCGCGGAAGCATCAACATCACTGATGGTTGCTGTGGTGTCACCGGTGACAACCGCAGACTGGTTGGTGCCTTCAACCGTGACCACAATCTCGTGCGTTGAGTTGTCAGACGCAGTGAGCGTAAAGGTTTCGGTCGCCTCTTCACCTTCAGGCAGAGCTTGGGCTTTGTCTGGGTCAACCGTGTAAGTCCAGTTGCCATCGACCAGTTCAAAAGTGCCGTAATTACCTTCAATCGTGGTGTTGCCGATGGTGGCCGTTTCGCCGGAGTCTGGGTCAGTGACTGTGATAGAGCCCGTCGCGGAGGTATCAACATCACTGATTGCAGCAGTGGTATCGCCCGTCACAACCGCAGACTGGTTGGTACCAGTGACCGTCACGACAATCTCATGCGTCGAATTGTCAGACGCGGTCAGAGTAAAGGTTTCGGTCGCCTCTTCCCCGTCCGGCAGGGCTTGCGCTTTATCCGGGTCTACCGTGTAGGTCCAGTTGCCGTCGACCAACTCGAAGGTCCCGTAATTACCTTCAATCGTGGTGTTACCGATAGACGCGGTTTCACCAGAATCCGGATCGGTAACTGTGATAGAGCCTGTTGCTGAGGTATCAACATCATTGATTGCAGCAGTGGTGTCGCCCGAGACAACCGCAGACTGGTTGGTACCTGTTACCGTCACCACGATCTCATGCGTGGAGTTATCTGACGCAGTCAGGGTAAAGGTTTCGTTGGCTTCCTGCCCTTCAGGCAGAGACTGGGCTTTGTCTGGGTCAACCGTATACGTCCAGTTGCCGTCCACCAGTTCGAAGGTCCCGTAATTACCTTCAATCGTGGTGTTGCCGATGGTGGCCGTTTCGCCGGAATCGGGGTCAGTGACGGTGATAGAGCCCGTCGCGGAGGTATCAACATCACTGATTGCAGCAGTGGTATCGCCAGTCACAACCGCAGACTGGTTGGTACCAGTGACCGTCACGACAATCTCATGGGTCGAATTGTCAGACGCGGTCAGGGTAAAGGTCTCGTTGGCTTCCTCGCCTTCTGGCAGAGATTGGGCTTTGTCTGGATCGACGGTGTACGTCCAGTTGCCATCCACCAGTTCAAAAGTGCCGTAATTACCGTCAATCATAGTGTTGCCGATGGTGGCGGTTTCGCCGGAGTCGGGGTCAGTGACGGTGATAGAGCCCGTCGCGGATGTATCGACGTCATTGATTGCAGCAGTGGTATCGCCCGTCACAACCGCAGACTGGTTGGTACCAGTGACCGTCACGACAATCTCATGCGTCGAATTGTCAGACGCGGTCAGGGTAAAGGTCTCGTTGGCTTCCTGCCCTTCAGCCAGAGATTGCGCTTTGTCCGGATCGACGGTGTATGTCCAGTTGCCGTCGACCAGTTCGAAGGTGCCGTAGTTACCTTCAATCGTGGTATTGCCGATGGTGGCGGTTTCGCCGGAATCGGGGTCAGTGACGGTGATAGAGCCCGTTGCCGAGGTATCAACATCACTGATGGTTGCTGTGGTATCACCGGTGACAACTGCAGACTGATTGGTACCAGTGACCGTCACCACAATCTCATGGGTGGAGTTATCAGACGCGGTCAGGGTAAAGGTCTCGTTGGCTTCCTCGCCTTCTGGCAGAGACTGGGCTTTGTCTGGATCGACGGTGTACGTCCAGTTGCCGTCCACCAGTTCAAAGGTGCCGTAATTACCTTCAATCGTGGTGTTACCGATGGTGGCCGTTTCGCCTGAGTCAGGGTCAGTGACGGTGATAGAGCCCGTTGCGGAAGCATCAACATCACTGATGGTTGCTGTGGTGTCACCCGTGACAACCGCAGACTGGTTGGTACCGGTGACCGTCACCACGATTTCATGCGTGGAGTTATCAGACGCGGTCAACGTAAAGGTTTCGTTGGCTTCCTGCCCTTCAGTCAGAGATTGCGCTTTGTCCGGATCGACGGTGTATGTCCAGTTGCCGTCCACCAGTTCGAAGGTGCCGTAGTTACCTTCAATCGTGGTATTGCCGATGGTGGCCGTTTCGCCGGAATCTGGGTCAGTGACGGTGATAGAGCCCGTCGCTGAGGTATCAACATCACTGATGGTTGCTGTGGTGTCACCCGTGACAACCGCAGCATCATCCGTCCCTGTTACGGTCACAACAATCTCATGGGTTGAGCCGTCTATCGCTGTGAGGGTGAAAGTGTCTGTGGCTTCTTCGCCTTCAGGAAGCGGTTTGGCCTTGTCTGGATCGACGGTGTAAGTCCACTCGCCGTCCACTAATTCGAAGGTGCCGTATTCGCCTTGAATGGTGACATTGTCGATAGTGGCGGTTTCACCGCTGTCTGGGTCGGTGACAGTAATTGATCCCGAAGTCGAGGTGTCCTGATCGGTCACTTGTCCGGTGGTATCGCCAGTGACTATAGCAGCATCATCCGTCCCTGTTACGGTCACAACAATCTCATGGGTTGAGCCGTCCGACGCCGTGAGGGTGAAGGTATCGGTTGCTTCTTCGCCTTCAGGGAGTGGTTTGGCTTTGTCTGGGTCAACGATGTATGTCCAGTTGCCGTCGATCAATTCAAAGGTGCCGTATTCCCCTTCGATAGTCACATTATCAATGGTGGCTGACTGACCACTGTCAGGGTCGGTAATGTTGATCGAGCCGGAAGTTGAGGTGTCCTGATCGGTGACCGAGCCTGTGATATTTCCGGTGACGATTGCAGCATCGTCGGTGCCTGTGACTTCGATTTTGATCTGCTGTTGGGTGTCGTCAGACGCGGTCAAGGTGAAGGTTTCTGTGGCAACCTCGTTAGCACCTAAAACCTCGGATTTGGACGGATCTAGGGTGTAGGTCCAATTGCCGTCGACCAATTCGAGCGTACCGTAATTTCCTTCCAAAGTGGTATTGGCGAATTCCGGGGTGTCGTTGGTGTCAGCATCTGAAATGCTGATTTGGCCAGACGCGGTGACCGCATCACTGACATCAAGATAGTTAATGTTGCTAACTTCTTGGTAAGAACCCTCAACCAGTGCCAGATCGGTGCCAGGGACGATGTCTGGACCGTCGATTTGAACCAACAGGGTGGTTGGTTGGCTTGTACCACCAAAATATTCGCCCGTTTCCGTGGCAGATACTGTGAGTACGGCCATGGTGAAGACATTGCCATAGGCGTCGGAATATTGAACGGTGGCATTTGCAGAAACAGGGTAGCTCTGGCCATTAAGTTCAATGGATTGTGATCCGTCGTTATTCAGTCTGCCATCACTGTCAGTGATGTTGGCGCTGAAGCCGACTGAACTGAAACTCAACGAGTCTGGCTGGCTGTCGAGGCTAAAGTTTGCGGGTTCGCCATCTGCATCATCACCAAAGACAAACAGGTTGGTGATTTCCACAACAGGGCCTGTTTCGGTAGACACAGACCCTGTGAATTCTCCTGAAACCACCGCGGCATCAGCGGTTCCCTCTACGGTGATAACGATTTGGTGTTCGTTGTTTTCGCTATCGACAAGGGTGATGGTATCTGTGGCGGTTTGACCGGCATTCAGCCCTTGTGCAACAGACGGATCGAGGGTGTATGTCCACTCGCCGTCGACAAGCGAGAAGGAGCCGTATTGACCTTCTACATCGGTGTTGGCGATAACTGGGTTGTCCCCGCTGTCTGCATCGATGACAGAAACGGAGCCCGTTGCAGTGAGGTCGGTTCCTTCCACCAAATTTGCGGAGGTGTCGCCTGTCAGTTCTGCGGCGTTGTCCGTGCCAGTGACATTGATAGCCAGCTCATGGGTGCCGCCCATGGAATCGGTAATGATGATGGTGTCTGTGACGGTGACACCTTCATCGAGCACCGCGGCAAGCTCTGGATCCAGCGTGTAGGTCCAGTTGCCATCTACCATGGTGAAGGAGCCGTATTGCCCCTGTTGATTGGTATCGGGCAAAGTCGGGTTATCACTGGTGTCTGGGTCGCTGACAGACAGGGAACCGCTAGCGGTGAGTGAGGCGCTATCATCGCTGACCGAGCCTGAAATATCGCCTTCCAGCATGGCTGAATCTTCACTGCCGGTAATGGTGATAACAATGTCATGCACGGAACCATCAGAGGCGGTGATAGTGATGGTATCGGTGGTCGATTCACCTTCGTCGAGATACTGTGCAAGATCGGGATCCAGTGTGTATGTCCATGCGCCATCGACCAAGGTTAATGAACCATATTGCCCGTCAGTTGTGCCGTTTGGCAGGGTAGGGTTCTCCCCTGTATCTACATCGACGAGTGACACCGAACCAGTCGCAGTGAGTGCTGCACTGCCTTCGGTGATCACGCCTGTGGTGTTACCCGTCAGCACAGGTTCCTGATCTGTCCCGGTAATCGTAATGGTGATTTCGTGTTTTGAACCGTCTGACGCTTCAAGCGTGACGACATCAATGGTGGTTTCCCCATCTGGCAATGCTGCGACTGAATCTGGGTTCAGGGTATAAGTCCATTCCCCATCGATCAGTGTTAGCGAGCCGTATTGACCGTCGACTTCAGCGTCTGGCAGCGTCGGTGAATTATCGGAATCAGGGTCGATAACGCTGATAAAACCAGACGTGGTTGGCGAGCCATTGTCACTGATAGAACCAACAGTATTCCCTGTCAGTACTGGCTCGTCATCGGTACCGGTCACCGTAATGACGATTTTTTGCTCAGTGCCATCAGAGGCGGTAACCGTGATGATATCGGTGTCGGTTTCTCCGCTGTTCAGACGCGATGCTGCGTCTTTGTCGAGGGTGTATGTCCATTCTCCATCAACCATTTCCAGCACACCGAATTCGCCTTCAATGCGCGTATCTTCGAATGTCGGTGAGTCATCGGCATCCACATCGGAGATGGATAGTGACCCTGTCACAAATTGAGCTTCTCCGGTGGTGGTGTCGGTCAGGGCTCCGCCGGTCTGGCCGCTGACAACGGGAAGATCATCGGTTCCCTGAATGTTGATCTCTATGGTGAGCGGAGTGCCATCTAAAGCGTAAACGGTGATGGATTCGGGCAGCACATCGCCTGCATCCAGCGCATCAAAACTGGCGGTATGCTCGGGAGAAGAGGTGTATGTCCAGTTCCCGGCTTTATCTATGTTGATTTCACCGTATGTGCCGGTAAAAGTGCCTGCCTGGAAGAATGATTCTCCGTAGTCAGCGTCAGATACGGTTGCGCGGCCATTCGTGGTAATCGCGCTGTCGGTTTCGGTGACGGTTACATTGGTCATGCCGCCAAATACGGCGGTATCGTTAGTGCCATCAATGGTGATAGTAATGGTTTGAACCGTACCATCTTCGGCACGAACCGAAATCGTATCGGTTAGCTGGTCACCCTCTCCAAGTCGGTTGATAGCGCCTTTTTCATCGGTGGAGGAGTAAGTCCAGTTACCGTTAGCATCGATGGTGATTTCACCCCAGCGTCCTTCAATGGTCTGTGGCGTGAAGGCATTATCGTTACCATCAACATCGGTCGATGTCAGCTGTCCAGACGTGGACATGGTGCCATCACTTTCTACCAAAGTGCCTACGATGTCGCCGGCGATCTCGGCAGGGTCGTTGGTGCCTACCACGGTGACGAGGATTTGTGTTTCAGTGCCATCTTGTGAGCGAACAGTGATGGTGTCGACCAGCTGTTCACCTTCTTCTAGCGCATCAAAAGTGGCGTTGTAAGCTGGGTCTGAGGTGTATGTCCAATTTCCTGCCTCATCAATACTGACTTCACCATAGGTACCGTTGAAGGTGCCGGCTTCGAAGAAAGATTCACCATAGTCAGCATCTGACACTGTCAGGCGGCCACTGTTGGTGAGTTGGCTATCTGTTTCGTCGATACTGACGCTGTTCATGCCGCCAAATACCGCTGCATCATTGGTGCCCGTGATGGTAATGGTGATGGTCTGTTCCGTGCCGTCTTCAGACTGAACGGTAAGGGTATCGGTCAGCTGTTCGCCCAGCCCAAGACGGTTAATGGCGCCTTTGTCGTCGTCTGAGCTGTACGTCCAGTTACCATTGGCATCAATGGTCAGTTCACCCCATCGTCCCTCAAGGGTTTGTGGTGTGAATGTATTGTCGTTGCCATCCACATCGGTCGCGGTCAGCTGGCCTGATGTACTCATGGTGCCGTCGGCTTCCACCACAGTGCCGACGATATCGCCTGCAATCAATGCAGGATCATTGGTACCAATAATGGTGACTTTGATGTCGGTTTCTGTACCATCCTCCGAGCGAACGGTAATGGTCTCAATACGTTGTTCGCCTTCTTTTAGGGAATCAAGCGCAGCGTTTTGACCGGGATCCGTGGTGTAGGTCCAGTTACCTGCCCGGTCAATGGTGACAGCACCCAGATCGCCGACATAAGTTCCGGCTTCCATGAAGGACTCGCCCAAATCGGAATCGACGACATTGATGGTACCTGACACGCTGATGACATCATTGGCTTCATACACGTCGCGTGAAGAGATGGCGGAAAACTCGGGCGCATTATTTGTCCCTACGAGTGTGAGGACGATTTGTTGTTCCGTACCATCTTCAGACCGGACAATGACCACTTCAGTCAACGTTTCCCCTTCCGGTAGACGTTCAATGGCGCCAGTAGGGTCTGTGGTGGTGTAAGTCCAATTGCCATCTTCATCAATGGTGATTTCACCACGCAGGGTAGAAATGGTTTCTGCCACGAACTTGTTATCTGCGCCATCGACATCCGCAGAGGTGAGGGTGCCAGTGGCCGTCATCGTGCCGCTGTTATCAACCACAGTCGCGGTAATATCGCCACCGATGACGGCTTCGTCGTTGGTGCCGTTGATCGTGATGGTGATTTGGGTTTCTGTGCCATCGACTGAATACACAGTGATGGTGTCTGTCATTTTTTCACCATCTGCCAGAGACTTAATGGCAGAGTCGCTGCTGTCATGAGTGGTGTAAGTCCAGTTGCCTGCAGCATCAATGGTGACGGAACCCCAGGTGCCGTCGAGCGTGCCTGCTTGCATGAATGACTCGCCGGCATCCGGATCATTGATGTTGATGGTGCCCTGTGCCGACATGGCACCGTCACTCTCGGTGATTTCTCCGGTGCTGATAGCGGAAAAGACTGCGTCATCATTCACGCCTTGGAAGGTGATGACGATTTGTTGCTCGGTGCCATCTGCGGCTTTGACAGTGACATATTCAGTCAGCGTATCCCCTTCTCCTAGCGCTTCGATCGCGCCGGTAGGGTCTGTCGACACATAGCTCCAGCTACCGTCTTCATTGATGGTGAGTTCACCTCTCAATGTGGTAATGGTTTCAGCGATGAAGGTGTTGTTTTCGCCGTCAACATCGTTTGAGGTCAGGGTGCCGGAAGCTTGAAGGTTTCCGCCCTCGCCGGAGACGGTGGCCGAAATATCGCCTGACACCAGCGCAGGGTCGTTGGTGCCTTCAATGTTCAGAACAATTTGGTGGGTACTGCCGTCAGAGGCGGTGATAGTGACGATATCTGTCGCCTGTTCACCTTCACCCAAAGGTGCAATGGCCTCTTTGTCAGCGGTATAAACCCAGACGCCGTTGTTCACCTCCAGTGACCCGTACTCGCCTTTATAGGTGCCATTTTCCAGTGCTGTTTCATTGTTGGAATCTGGGTCAACCACAGTGAGTGTGCCGGTAGCGGAAGGTGGCACTGTGCCGTTGCCATCGTTGACTGTGGCGGTGGTATCGCCTTCGACCTTGGCGTCATCATCGGTACGGGAGATGGGCAAGGTCACGGTTTCTTCCACCGTGGTTTTTCCATCGGAAACACTGACGGTAACGCTGATTTCGTCCAAGTTCAGGGTATCGTCATCAATTGCGGCGGCACCGGCTTCCGTAAGCACAACGTTGCCGTTTTCCACTTTGAAGTAACCATCAGGGTCATTTGTGATTTCAATGGTTAGCGCATCGCCATCGCCGTCTGTGGCATCGATAGACGCAACCACGCTGCCTTCAGCGACGTTTTCATCTTCTGTGAGCTCGACGGGTGTGATAGAAATTTCCGGCGTGTCTTCAACCTCCGTCACTGTCACCCCAACCGTGCCAGACGTTTTGTACTGACCGTCCGTGATATCAATGGTGAAATTGATGGTGCCACTGAAATTTGGTGGAGGCGTTAAAGTGAATGACCCATCGCTGTTTTTAGTGATGGTTGCACCTTCGACGCTGGGTCTGATGTCCGTGACCTGAATGTTGGCCGCGTTACCGCCGCGGATCGCACCGAGAATATCTTCGCGGCTAAGAATAATGTCGCCATCTTCTTGAGAGGAGATCGTAAAGTTACCGAAGGTTGGTGGCGCATTAGTGTTTCCGCCAGCACCTTCGTCATCAGAACCTGGTTTTTGCTGGATGGGTAAATAACGGCTGCTGAAAAGGGTCTCGGTTTGACCCGATGTTAACTTGTTGGAACCAAAAAGCCCCGTGCTATCAAATGCGGTTATGTTGCTGATACCACCGGTGGAGCCAATGTACTCAATGATGGAAGCCGCCGTGAGTGCTGATCCTGCAGCTTCTTCACCCGCAGCTGTTTCAGTGCCTTCCTTTTGGGTGGGGTCATCGCCTTCTTCAATCGCCGCGATAACGTCGAGCACATCGGAAGGGAGGTCGAGGTTATCGAAACCTTCTTCTCCAACAAGTAATGCTTCGTCAAGCACATCAAGCTGCTCACCTTCTTCTGTTACCAGCCAGGCGTTTTTTCCATTGGGTACGGATAATACATCGCCGGTTTGCAGCACGGTGTTGGGTGCTGCCTGCACCAATTCACCGTCTGGTTTTACCACAAATGCTTGTCCTACGACCTGACTAATAACTAAGTTGATAGCCATAGTTTTCTCCCGACAATTAGCGGCTCATCATTGAGCTAAATGTTTATCTTTTGAGCGGTTTGTTAAAAGTAGTACATAACGTTAAGTGGGGATAAGCCGGTCAAGGAAGTTAGATAAATTTTCTTTGCAATCTGTTTCATAAATGAGATTTACGTGCGGGAAGGTGATGGAAGTGAAAAGAAAAGCGACATTGTCACCCCCGAAAAAAGATGGAAATAGGTCTCATATGCAACTGACAAACAAATAATTAAGTCTGTGTCAGATTTGGCAGTCACAATGAAAAGCCACTAGCTTTATAAGAAATATAAATGTTTCGCCAGTGAGAAGTAAGTGAATGCAGGAAGTCGCTGATGACGGGGTCCGTGCCTAAACAAGGCCTGCAGAGAAAGGCTAACCAAAAGCTGATTGGCGATCTTGGCCCAAGACGGTTGTGTCTGAAAAAGTCTTAAAGGAAGGCCTAATGACAGGTTTGGTGAAAAATGAGCCCTTGATTGTGCTCGCGGACGAAGATCTTTCCCACATTGATTTTTACCAGCAAGTTTTGAGTGAGAGTGGATATTGGCTGCGTTCGGTTGCGACGCCCGCCAAGTTAATGACCATTCTCCAACAACATCCGGTGAACATTCTTGTTATCAGCATGGACTTTCCGTTTGAAGATGGCGGTTCATTTGCCCAGGAAGTTTCCAAGATCAAGCAATTACCGACCTGCCGCAACACGCGAATTGTGATGACGAGTAGCCAGTTTTCTGCTGAACAAAAACAACAGGCGTACCGAAGCGGTGGTGCTGATTATGTGGTTTATCCCATCGCCCCAGAGGAACTGTTCCTGAAAATGTCGACACACCTGACGGCGGGAGCAAGAAACAACGTCGCCAGTGCGTTGAGTAGAAGCTTCAAT
The DNA here is from genome assembly GCF_947387585.1 of Grimontia sp. SpTr1. Taxonomy (NCBI): domain Bacteria; kingdom Pseudomonadati; phylum Pseudomonadota; class Gammaproteobacteria; order Vibrionales; family Vibrionaceae; genus Grimontia; species Grimontia sp. SpTr1. The sequence continues at coordinate 142,481 of NZ_CANDOD010000007.1, read as the reverse complement.
GTGCTGTCTGAGTCTAATCTGTCGTTGTATCCCATGATGGCGACGGCGCTTAGCTGCGCCCAGATGCTGAATCAAACCTCCCTCAGCAACAAGCAGGCGCTGTATTTGGATAGCCTGACCCGCGCCCTCAAACGCACTGGGGTGATCTGCGATAACCTGCGGGATTTCCAAGAGCTTTCTTCGCACTTTCTCTCGCTGGAAAATACACCCTTCGACCTCGACCAATTGCTGGAAAGTTTGCGTGAGTACCTACTCAGCGAGGCGGAGAGCCGCGATGTTGAACTTCTGTTCAATGTGCCACTGGACGTGCCACGTTCCTTGGTGGGTGACCCGGACAGATTGCGCAGAGTGCTGCTGAACCTTATTGATGAGGCCATGATTGTCGGTGAAGGCAGCCCCATTATTCTCAGCATCAAGTCGGGTCAATTGAACGATAACAGTGCTGTGCTGGAATTCGCCATCAACCAGAAAGTGACGGACGACGAGCAGATGTTCGACGATCTGGAAGAGTTAAACGAACGCCTGCTGATGTCCAAGTCGGAAGTGGATGAATCCATCAACCTGCTGATTGCATCTTGCTTGATTGAGCAAATGGGCGGGCAGGTGCATGATGAAATGGATGACAGCGAGCCTGGTGTTTATTTCAATCTGGAGTTGCAACTGGCAAAAGCTACGTCAGATAAGAGCTTCTCTGTGCCTGTCGATTTACGTGAGCTTCGCGTTCTTATCGTGGATGACAACCCTTCTTCCATCGCGGTGCATCAGGCCATCATCGAGTCGTTGGGCTTTGATGTGGATGCTGCCAGTGATGTAGACAGTGCGTTCACCGCTATTATGGAAGGGCATCTGGATTTAGAGCTGGAACCTTATGATCTGGTATTGCTTGATTGGCACATGCCTGGGAAGAAGGGATTCCATCTGCTAGAAAAAATCAAAGATGACCTTGAGCCTGAGAAACACCCGCTGGTGATTGTGATCAGCGCGTATGACAAGAAGAAAATCGACAAGGAGCGCGGTCAGGGCAAGATTGATGGCTACCTCCATAAACCTATTTCTGCGTCAGTGATGTTCGATACCATCATGGAAGTGATGGGGCAAAACTTGCCCAAAACACACCGACGTGTCATCGGGGCCAAACAGTATGGCTCGGCAGTCACTGTCAACGGCGGCGGACGCCGGATTTTGGTGGTGGATGACATGCCCATCAATCAGCAGATTGCCCGAGAGGTCTTAATCAGTAACGACTTCCAGGTGGAATTAGCCTCTTCCGGCCGTGATGCTGTGGTCAAGGTTTGTCCTGCACCAGAGCTATACGACGCCATTTTGATGGACCTAGAAATGCCAGAAATGAACGGACTGGAAGCCACCCGGATCATCCGTGAAACTTCTGACAAAGAAAGCTTACCGATTTTTGCGGTGACCGCACATACCATGGAGCGTGACCGTCAACGTTGTTCAGAAGCGGGAATGAATGACCATATTCCCAAGCCGCTTGATGCTGACAACTTGCTGCAAAAGCTCGCTGGGTATCTTGGACTTGCCGTCACCTCGGTCTCCATTCAGGAAGGGGAAGAGGCCAGTCAATCGACTGAATACGAATATGTCGATGTGGAGGATGGCATCAAACGTGTGATGGGGAACGAGGCGCTTTATTTCAAACTGCTGAGTGACTTCGTCCATCAAGCCAGAGCGCAGGAGAATCAGGTCTATCAACAAATTGAAGCGGGGCAGCTGACGGAAGCGTCGGAAAATGCTCACACCATTGCTGGCAGCGCGGGCAACCTTTCAATCGTGGGTTTACGCCGCTCGGCCAAACAACTGCAGAACGCCCTGATGGCTCTGGAAGATTATCAATCGCCGCTCACCCACTTTAAGCGCGACATGGACAACGCGATAAAGGAAATTGGGGAGATTTTGCTGAGGCATCATCAAACCGCTATCCCACAGAGCCTGTTGAACGCTGAAAGCGCAAAGAACACGTCATCAAGCTCAGCGACGCCGGATGTGGATCAGGCAAAACTTTCGCGCTTAAAAGTCTTCAAAGACCAGATGATGTCGCAAGACCTGATAGCGATCGATACCTATTATCAGTTGCTGGTCGACTACTGCGATTTGGCACCCAAGTTGAAACCCGTGGGCGATAAATTGATTGAGCTTGACTATGCCAAGGCGTTGACAGCATTCAACGCTTACATCAAAGAAAACAAACTGGATATCCCATTGGCTGATGAAAAGGGAGCAACGCATGCACGCTAATACCACTGCTCCAGATAAAGATACAGTTCTGTTGGTCGATGAATCACCAAACAGTATCCGCATCTTAAACGCCATTTTGGGTGAAGAATACCGGGTGATTTTTTCCACCTCGGGCGCAACAGCCAAAGTGTTGGCGAAGGCTGAATCACCCAAGTTGATCCTGATGGATGTCGAGTTGCCTGATATGGATGGGTTTGAACTCTGTCAGTATTTTAAAACTGAACCAGGCACCAAAGATATCCCTGTCATTTTGATCACTGAACATTCAGAAGATGAAGGCCGGGAAATGGGGTTGAAAATTGGTTGTGCCGATTACATTTCCAAGCCAGTGTCACCCGCAGAAGTCAAACTGCGCATATACAACCAACTTCGTATTCGTCGCAATGAAGAGTTGATCATGCAGCGAGCGCTCTACGACTCGCTAACCGGATTAGCGAACCGTAATCTCACACTTGATCGGCTGCGCTACGCCATCGCTCACGATCTCCGCAGGGGCTTAATGACCGGCGTGATGCTGGTGGATATCGACAATTTCAAAATCATCAACGATACACTGAGCCATGACGTGGGCGATCAGGTGTTGGTAGAGTTGTCTCGCCGAATTGTGAAAACGGTGCGCGAAATAGACACGGTTGGTCGTGTGAGTGGCGACGAATTCCTGATTGTCCTTCCCGGTTTGCATCAGACAGAAAATGCCTGCCAGATCGCCAGCAAACTGCGCAAGGCTATTAACAAGCCAATCGAGATCACAGGTGGCGGTGAAGTGCACATCACTGCCAGCATGGGGATCTCGCTAAGTCCATTGGACTCAGATGATTTCAAGCGTCTCTTTGGTAATGCTGATATTGCGAAACATCAGGCGAAAGAGGGCGGAAAAGACAGCTATCGCCTGTTTACCAGCGAGATGAATGACAACGTCCATCGCCGTTTGAGGCTTGAATATCACCTGGTTTGGGCGCTCTCCCGCGGGGAGTTTTCTTTGGTGTACCAGCCATTGTATAACCTGAACACCAACCGTATATCTGGCGCAGAAGCATTGCTCCGATGGAACAACGACGAACTGGGTTCTGTCGCGCCAACCGAGTTTATTCCTATCGCAGAACAGTCAAACCTCATCTATGAAATTGGCAAATTTGTTCTCGATACTGCCATGAACGACTTTGCATCACTGACAAATAAGGAAGGGGATTTACTGCATCTGGCCGTCAACATTTCCCCACAACAAGTCAGGCAACCGCAATTTGTTGATGACTTCACCCAAATCATGGAAAAGCATGAGTTCGCAGCCGAAAGACTGGAGTTGGAGGTGACGGAAGGGCTACTCCTCAGCAATCAACCGAACGTCAAAGAGATGCTGAACACTCTGCATGATTTGGGCACGGAGCTGTCGATGGATGATTTCGGGACGGGCTATTCCTCTCTCAGCTACCTGCTTCAGTTCCCTTTCGATGCGCTGAAAATTGATCGTGAGTTTGTCGACGGTATTACGGACGTTGAATTAAATGAAGCCCTCGCTACCGCCGTTATTTCTATGGCTCAAGGGCTGAAGATCAAGACGGTTGCCGAAGGTGTAGAGACGGAAGAGCAACTTGAGATGCTCAAGTCGAAAGGCTGTGATTTAGCACAGGGCTACTATTTGAGTCGTCCGTTAGATATTGAAGGGTTGAAGGCGCTCTTAGGCGACAGTCAGGCTTCACCGCTCGGAGATACTGCAATTGAAAGTTCGACGGATGAATCAAAGACTACCTGATCGCGATCAGTGATTAGATTCAAAAAAAGGGGGCAATGGCTCCCTTTTGCTTTTGAAGACGATGAGCATTCGGTAGCGAAAGGAGAGGCTACTTCAACCATCCGGCGACCGTTTGTACTGGATCGCCGCCACCTTGTGGCGTCAGCCAAACGGCGATTGCTGATGGCTTGGCGGCGACCTTGTTATCCAGCGTAAACTGCCAGTTATGCTGCCCTGGTTTAGTGCCGAAATCTACCACCACAAAATCATGCTCCAAAGTTCTGCCGCGGTTTTCACCACGTTGTACCTTGGTTTCAATATCCATGGCGAGCAACGCGAATTGTGCGTTGAGGTGCGCATTGCCTTCGTAATTCACACTGAGAATATTGCCGTTAAGAGATGCTTTTAGTGCGGGTGCTTGAGGGCCGCTGGCATAAGGAACGGGCTGTCTAGCGAAAAAGCCCCGCCATTCCTGATCGTTGATAAACCATCCTGGGGTATACACGCCACTGGCACGGCTTTGAGAGACCTTTTGTCGCTGCCTTTGACTGAACTCAGGCTTGGCGTATTTATCTTCCCAGCCAATGTAATTCCAGTAATCCACATGAAACGCCATAGGAATCACACTCTTCCAAAGCCCATCTTTCCGTTTGAGCTTGTTAAGCGCGGCTTCTGCCGGAGGGCAACTGCTGCATCCTTCTGAAGTATAAAGTTCAACCACAGTGGCAGGCGAACCGTTGTTCTCCCAAGTTTGTGCTGAGAGTGATAGCGGAATAGCAGCGGAAGAAAGCAAAGTGAGGGTTAACATTCGACGCATAGCAGTTCCTTTGGGTATGAGCTCCTTAATAGAGACCCGCGGGCGTGTCAGTCGCTTTCAACTTTTGAGAAACCTTGTGCCTTTCTGTTTGTTTTACGAGTCTTTTGTCTAAGCTGGATGCTAGGGGCCGTTGACCTTTGGTTAACGCCTAAAAACTTTGGGTATTAAGGAGAACACCATGAAACTGCTTGCGATTATTTTCTTCACGCTGTTTCTCGCCAGCGGGTGCAAAATCACCAGTATTGAAGGTGAAACGGACGATGTCGAAATCAAAGTAAATTCCAAAGACGACGACTACGGCGATAAGGATGGTCACCCAGACGGCAAATTCTGCCCGCCAGGACAAGCCAAGAAAGGGCGGTGCTAACAAAGGTTGGATATGAAGGTTTCAACCGATAGTTACGTGGTTGTGATGACGACGTTTGCAGATGACAATATCGGCAAACGTATTATCGAATCTCTGCTGGAAAAGAAACTGGCGGCCTGCGTTCAGGTGCTACCCATTCAGAGTTACTACCATTGGCAGGGGAAGATAGCGTCGGATACAGAAAAGCAGGTGATGATAAAAACGAAAAAGTCACTATATCAGGATGTCGAAGCTGAAATCTGTCGGTTGCATGATTACGATGTGCCCGAAGTGATACAGCTGCCTATTGAAGCGGGTTTACCTGCTTACCTATACTGGATTTCTGAAAGCTGCGAACAATAAAAAACCTCTGTTGTTTGAACAACAGAGGTTTTTTATTCATTTGAATACAGAACTTAGAGCTGGATTCTGTAGCCAAGAATGAGGCTGAGATTTTTCTCGGTGTCGTCGAGTTTTTGGCCACTATTCACGGAGCCTTCCTGCTTACCTTGGGTATAACGGAGGCCTACCATCAGATTAGAAAAATTGCCGTCAACACCAGCACCCCAGCGGAAACCATCCCCTGTCGCATCGTCGCTGCCGTTGTAAATTCTGAGTGACGAATAGCCAACCAAACCATATACATCCAGTGAACTTTCAGTACCCATGTGGAATCGTTTACCTACTGGAATATTGGCAGAATATGAGTAGTCTTCTTTGTAACCACCGTAGGTCTTTTCGAAGTCATCGTTGTTCAACAGTGCGAATTCGAGTTCACCGCCAAGAAAAAAATTGTTATCTGCGATGTTTTTGGCACCAACATGTACGGCAATTTTCTCGCCTGTTTCATCAGCAAACTCGTGCGCTCCAATGCTTCCTGCAATGTAGAAATCTTGTTCATTCGCTTGTACAGCACTTGATGCTAGTACCGCAAATAGCAAGCCGGTTCCCAATTTCATTTATTAATTCCTTTCCCTAACCAGTTATTACGCTATTGAAATAGCGGCCATCAAATGTAATTCCTGTTCAAATTACAGGAATAGGAAAAGGGTAATTTGTATCTTATTTAATAAAGGAAAAGCTTTGTTTGTATCTATATTAATTTAAATGCATTGCACTGATATGCAAAAGGCGGGTTTGTATTAATTAATATTCAAACACTGCCTAGTTAATTACTATTTCTTTAATTCAATTTGATGTGCTTCTGACCAGTTCCTCAAGTCATCAAGAATCTTTAATGCAGACTGGCCGAACTCTGTGAGCTCATAACTAACAGCAATAGGACGATCACTGATCACCTTGCGTAAAACCATGCCCTCACTTTCCAACTCCTTAAGTCGCTGGTCGATCATCTTTTTACTGGCACCGCCCAATTGACGGGCGAGATCATTAAAACGGACAGGGCCATCTTTTAAATGGTAAATGATTGAGCCTTTCCATTTACCGCCAATCAGTCGCATAGCACGCTCAATCGCACAGGGCTCCGTGCATACATTGGTCGCAGATTTCCGGCCGCGACTGTCAGTTTCTATTTTCGCTACCAACTTAGAATGCCTCGCTCTCAATACTAGGTTACAAAAAGTAAACTGGTTGAAAAGAGGGTGAAGGTTACCATAATTAACCACATAATACATTCTATACCCAAACAACCTGAAGATGCCGGATTCAGCGAGTTTGACTGGTGTTGTGATCGCGGCGTCCCTTTGTAGGTGTAGTCACCTCCATCAAAAAGGGACAACAAAGAGCACGACGCCAGTCAACTCGCCCGAAGGGAGGCCCTCAATGCGCCCACTTCAAGTTAAATTCCACGGAAATAGAACGACTATTCCTCGCGAAATTTGCCTTGAATTGAACGCATTGAGGGCCTCTGAATGCGAGCATCTTCAGGTAGTTTGGGTATATACCCTTGCAGACTGGTATGCCGATTTTTGTAGGGGGGACAAAGGGAGTTCACCATGACCGATAAAATCAAAATCGACATTGTATCTGACGTAGTATGCCCGTGGTGCATCATCGGCTACAAACGCCTAGAGAGAGCTATCGATGAGCTGGGTATGCATGATGTTATCGAGCTGGAATGGCAACCGTTCCAACTCAATCCTCATGTGGGACCGGAAGGTGAGAATTTGCGAGAGCACTTGATGGGTAAATACGGCATCAGTCGGGAAGACAGCGACCGTAACCGCCAAAATTTGACGCAGTTGGGTCAAGAGCTTGGCTTCCAATTTTCATTTTTCGATGAGATGAAAACCCTGAACACCCGCGATGCACATATTCTTTTGGAATACGCAAAAGAAAAGGGGAAGCAAACGGCACTCAAGCTGCGTTTGTTTGATGCTTACTTTTCTGAGAAGCAGGACATTTCGAACCGAGATACTTTGGCGAAACTGATGGAAGACGTAGGTCTAAGTGCCGAAGTGGGCATGGTCAAACTAGAAGACGCCAAAGCAGCCAAAACCTTCAGCGACACTCAGAATTACTGGCGTGGCCTTGGTGTTTCCTCTGTTCCAACAATCGTTTTCAATCGCGAAAGTGCAGTGACAGGCGCTCAACCTGTCGACGTGCTAAAGCAGATATTGAAAGAATTGGATTCTTAATATTGAGAAAGTCGGCGCATAGATCGTTCATTAGAATGCTCTGAATTTTAATATGACACGGATGTGACTATGAGTCTGTCAGACCACCCTCTCTGGCGTAAGCCCCAGCATCACTTAGACAGCGAAAAATCCAGCGATCACGTTCACTGGCTTGAGCTGTTCTATGACTTGGTGCATGTGGTTTCTATCTTCGTTCTGGGCAATTACCTTAGCCATCACTTGAGTGTGGAAGGTTTTGCCATCTTCGCCATGCTGTTTGTGGTGGTGTGGTTCGCCTGGTTTGATCTCAGCCTGTTTAACTCGCTGTACGTGAGTACAGATATTCGCCACCGATTGGTGATGGCAGCACAGATCTTAACGGTGATGTTGATGACCTCGTCAATCCATTCGATTGACCACGGTGGCTGGGCGTTTTTTGCTGTCGGCTACGCCCTAAACAGGTTGATCATCGCCTATCTCTATCGCCGGGCAAGGAAAGTAGGGGATTCTGAATCTTCACTACCCTGTGAAATGTCACGTAACTACGGGATTGCATCTGCCATTTTTGCAGTGAGTGCTTTCCTTCCTCAGCCTTACGGTTACATCTTGTTTGGCATTGGTATGGTGGTGATCTGGGCGCTGTTTGTCATGCCAAAGATTGGCATTGTTCGACATGAACGTCTGGTACCGAGATTGGGTCACATGGCAGAGCGTTTTGCCCTTTTACTGCTGATTGTCGTCGGTGAGGGCTTCTTCAAACTGATCATCACTTTGTCAGAATACGGCGTCTCCAACGTGTCGCCGGATGTATTTGTTAACTACATTATCGGTGGTTTTTCATTGCTGGTGATGTGTTGGATTTACTTTGATTTTGCAGGCAACGGAAAACCACGAAGCACAGATCCAAAAACCATGATGCAGTGGACGTTATCTCACCTCTTGCTCATGTTGTCTGCGGTATGTGTGGGTGTGGCTTTGTCTGCTGAAGTGAAAGTGGGCTTCTGGGATCACTACCCTTTTAAGTATGCAGTCATTGGCTGTCTTGGTCTGGCTGGCTATCTCTATGCGTTGCTTCTTATTCAGAATGTGATTGAAGAGCGTACGGCACACCAATTTGCGACCGCTAAAATCCGCATGGTGGGCATTGGCCTATCCTTTGTGGCGCTAGCGATTGTCGCTTTTGTTCCGGCACTCATCGGCAACTTCGTTTGGGGTGCAGCACTGATTTCTCAGGCGGTGATCCCAATGCGAAATGCTTATGTCGCGATATCAGCGGCCGATACGCAAGCCAAAACTGAAGTGGAAGATGCGGGTTAATGCAGGTGCAAGCGGTCGACAAAAAGCTGCCGGAATCCATCACGCCTTTTCAAATCGCGGTGCTGGTGCTTTCTGTATTTGTCGTGCTTTCGCTGATGGTGGAAATTCTGTTCCCACTCTCTGCTGAAACGCGACAGATCCTGCTATATGTAGACACCCTGATCTGCGGGGTGTTCTTCATCGATTTCGTTCAACAGTTCCGCGCAGCAGAATCCAAGCTGCAATATATGAAATGGGGATGGCTGGATTTGATTTCCTGCATTCCTTTGATGGACGTGAACCAATTTGCCCGTATTCTTCGTGTGGTGCGTCTGGTTAGGGCCATCAAGTCGATATCCATGATTACCCATGCCATCAGTGAAAATAAAGCGTCGTCCTCACTCCATTTTCTGATTGCGACTTCGCTGATCATGATGGTGTTTGGTTCTATCTACGTGCTTTCTCTTGAGCGCGGCATGCCGGGCGCAAACATCCAGACGGCGGCAGACGCATTTTGGTGGACTTTCATTACCATCACGACCGTAGGTTATGGCGATTTCTATCCCGTGACTTTCGAAGGAAGAATTGTCGCCATTATGCTGATCACTATGGGGGTGGGCATGTTTGGCAGCTTTACCGCGGTGTTTGCTTCTTGGCTGATTGCTGAGCCGAAGGACAACAACTCGCCGGCATTGGAAGCTGAAGTGCAATCACTGCGAAAAGAAATTCAGGAGCTAAAAGCGCTGCTGAAAGACAACAAAGGCGTCTAACCAGACGCCTTTATTTTTCGTGTAAACAGCCCTTCTTATCGTTGGGTCAGTGCCAACTTGATACCCAGCCCGACAAACAAGGTTCCCGTTACCCGGTTAAACCAGCGGATAAATGCAAGCTTTGCCAAGGTTTGCTTCATCAACTTTGCCGCACCACCATAAAACATCAAAGAGCCAAAAGAGATCGCCATAAAGCTCAGCGTCATGATGAAAAACTGCGGTGCGACAGGCGCGTTGGTATCCAGAAACTGCGGAAAGAACGAAGCAAAAAAGACGATGGCTTTAGGGTTGGTTATCGCCAGTAGCAAACTTTCGCCAAAGTAATGGTGATAGCGCTTATTCGGTTTTTCACCCTCTTCAACTTTTGAATTGCCTATTCGACTTGAGCGAAAAATCTTGATGCCAAGGTAGATGAGATAAATGGCGCCTATGGCTTTAAAGACAGTAAAGACGAGGGAGGATGTCATCAAGAGTGCGCCCAAGCCAAGCATAGACACCACCGAGAGAATGAACAGCCCGACGATATTGGCAAAGCTTGAGGTGGCAACCACTGACATTTTTCCCGCGAGACCATTACGGATGGCCAGCAAAATAGCGGGCCCCGGGCTGGTGACATAGAAAAATGAAACGAAAAGATAAAGCAGAAAAGTCTCTAGCTGCATGAAAAGCACTACTCCCTATGCGCTGGCAGGCTTTACAGATCCAGGTAAAGCCTCAACATGTCTTTATGTTGCACCCCATTTTCCCAAATGGGCTCATCATAGTTGTCTAAAAAATGGTCTTTGACAACATCAAATACCCGAAAGCCCATTCGCTGGTAGAAAGTGAGCTGATAACCAAACGTACCCGTACCCAATTCCAGCCTTTTCATGTCTTTGGCACGAACGAACTGGATCATGTATCGAAGCAGTTGTGTGCCACAGCCTTTGCCCTGAAAGTCAGGGGAAACAGCAATGTTAAATAGCTCCGCACGTTGGTTACCGATAGGCTTGACCACACATGCTGCGACCACATTGTCATCGGATGTTGCAATGACACACCATGAATCAAGTAGATAAGAGGCGATGCTGGATGCTGATGGATCCGCTTCGAGGAGCAGTGACGCAGGAATATGTTGGGGTGTCACTTCGCTGAAAGAGATATTAGCAGGCATCTGATAGATACCTTTTCATAGTAATTTTAAAAGTCGTAGAAAAAAGCATAAATATCCTTTTTGTCGAGCATGGCTCTGTCCTTTGGGCTTATCCATCACCAGGTAGGACTGCGTAGAGCGGCTCACCGGTTTTCGCGCAACGGAATTCGACCGTATTCCCCTATGGGACGCTGAAGGAAAGAGTCTTGCCAACACTTTCTGAACGATAGCGAGCGGTGAATTCACCATGTTCAACACCGTGTTGGTCTAGATGCGCGATAATGTTGTCTTCGTCCAGTGGAGAAATCAGTAGGCAAAGATGGTCAACACTATTCTCCATCTCTGTGGGTTCTCCACCACCTCGTCATCCCAGTTGACTATGAATATTGACAATATCAATCAAGGCATTGCCCTCGCGCAATTGGGTCAGCAAACCACGGAACGCCAGTATAAAATGCGATCATGCTCTTGCGTTTGTCAGTTCTGAGAACCAGATGATCTATGCCCAGAATGTTAAGCATGATTCCTCCTGAATGCGGTGACGCGACGTGTGCCTCGAAATATGGACTTTTTGCGCGGATTACAGTGACGTAATGGGCAAGCTGCGGCGACGTGCTTTGGATTTGTACCATGCTTCTTTTAAGTACCATCCAAGTGTACTAAGGAGTACAGATAGGGTGGTGAACATCAGTATTTGCGTTGGAAATTGGAGGAAAAATGCTTCAACGCCTGAAGTGGGTTCGTAAAGGAACAGCGAAGCCAGACGCGATGACAACAGAACGATGGTAAGGAACAAAGCGGTACGGACGATGTAAGAGAACTTTCCATAGCGTCGTTCTTCTCCCCATCGATAAAAGCGTTTGTCGAGTTCCATATTCGTTCCGGATTTTCAACTAAAACATTGATGCGGAAGAATAAAACGAACCCTTAAGTTTTTGCATTGCGAGTTGTAAATTTGCGAGTGACTCAGCGGGATGCACGGTTAAAAAAGCGCGGTGCATCCTGCCTTGGGAGATGAACGAGGTTTAGGTTGGCTTCAATCGCGGTGTTGACCGCCAGAGAAGTGGGTGTGCCGAGCGTGATCAGTGTGGCTACACCAGATAACACCGCTTTTTGCACCAATTCGATGCTGCAACGACTGGTGACCAGTAAGGCTTGAGTCGGTGCCAGCGCTTTGCCGCGGATTGCCGTTCCCAGCGTTTTATCCAGCGCATTATGGCGGCCAATATCTTCCCGGCACAGCAAAATCTCGCCTTGTTCATTGACCAACATCGCTGCGTGAATGGCACCGCTGATATGCCCCAAAGACTGCCACTGACGAAGAGACTCCCTCAGCTTGAGGATGCTGCCGTTGCTGAGGGTATCGATATATGGCAAGGGTTCAAATGTCGGAATGGCGTGTTCGAGAGATTCAGTACCGCAAATCCCACACCCTGTGCGACCAGCCAAATGACGCTTTGTGAGGGAAAGTCTCGCCTGTGCGCGGTTGGCAAGCTGCACATTCGCAATCAGCGCGTCGTCTTTCTGTTCGATGTTGATGTCGTGAATTTCGCTGCCACTTCGGATAATCCGCTCACTGAAAGAAAAACCATAAATGAAATCTTCAATATCCTGAGGTGTCACCATCATCACTGCATGGCTGACGCCGTTGTAGCTGATGGCCAGTGGCGTTTCAGTTGGCAGGGTTGCAAACGAAGTGACCTGACTCTCGTCATCAATGTAATGATGCAGCGAGTGGGGAGGAATTGGCGCATCCGGCTGCGCTTCGTCATCTTTCATTTTGCGATTGGTCATTCTCAGCCCTGAGCGGTGTGTATGTCACGAAGCATAGTGCCAACCAGTTTAACGCGTTGCCCCAAAGTGTAAAAAAGGTGATGTCACACTTTGTCGCAAACGCATTTCGGGCGGGCGCATTTGCACATTTCCCAGTGAGATCACCGCTTTACCATGCCTTTATACGGTGGCGTTTTTCCGCCTGACAGCAATGAAAAGACTACACTTTTCAGTGCCGTGACAAATTCAGTGACGGCGTTAGATTTTCCGGAATTCAGGACAATGGAATGACAGATTACTCAGGATTCGGGCTGTTTAAACACGCGCTCACTTTCCATGAAAACTGGCAACGGGCATGGCGAAACCCGACGCCGAAACCTCTTTATGACGTGATCATTGTGGGCGGTGGTGGCCATGGTTTGGCAACGGCTTACTATCTCGCCAAGGAATGTGGCGTTAAGAATGTTGCGGTGGTGGAAAAAGGCTGGCTTGGTGGCGGTAACACCGCACGAAACACCACGATTGTGCGTTCCAATTATTTGTGGGATGAAGCCGCACACCTTTACGAACACTCTCTCAAACTTTGGGAAGGCCTTTCCCAGGAGCTCAATTTCAACCTGATGTTCAGTCAACGTGGCGTGTTGAACTTGGGGCACAACCTTCAGGATATGCGTGATATTGAGCGTCGTGTCAGCGCAAACCGACTAAACGGTATCGACAGTGAAGTATTGGATACCCGAGGCGTACAAGAATTGGTGCCACTTCTTGATTGCTCTGACAATGCCCGCTACCCGGTCTTGGGGGCGAGTTGGCAGCCAAGGGGCGGCGTGGCGCGACACGACGCTGTTGCCTGGGGTTATGCCCGAGCCGCCGATCAACTGGGTGTGGATTTAATCCAACAAACGGAAGTGACCGGTCTTCGTATTGAAGACGGTAAAGTGAAAGGTGTAGAAACCTCTCGCGGGTTTATCGGCGGGGAAAAAGTGGGTTGTGTGGTTGCAGGTAACTCGGGTGAGTTAGCACGAATGGCGGGAATGACCATGCCACTGGAATCCCACCCCTTGCAGGCCATGGTATCTGAGCCAGTGAAGCCATGTATCGACACTGTCATCATGTCTAACGCTGTTCATGGCTACATCAGCCAGTCAGACAAAGGCGACTTGGTGATTGGGGCGGGTATCGACAGCTATAACGGCTTCGGTCAGCGCGGCTCTTTCCCTGTTATCGAACACACGATTTCAGCAATCATCGAGATGTTCCCTTTCCTCAGCCGTGTGCGAATGAACCGTCACTGGGGTGGGATTGTCGATACCTGTCCCGATGCTTGTCCCATCATCAGTAAAACGGACATTCAAGGGCTCTACTTCAACTGTGGTTGGGGGACTGGGGGCTTTAAAGCCACACCGGGTTCAGGTCATGTGTTTGCTCACACTATCGCGAACGATTCGCCGCACCCTATCGCGGCACCATTCAACCTCAACCGTTTTGTCACGGGCCATTTGATTGACGAACACGGCGCTGCCGGTGTTGCGCATTAGGGTCAACAGACCATAGGGAAAGGAACGCAGATGCTACGGATTTATTGCCCTTACTGTGAAGAATACAGAGAAGAAGACGAATTCAGCTATGGCGGTGAAGCGCACATTGTTCGTCCGCTCGAGCCCGAAGCCCTGAGCGATAAAGAATGGGGTCATTACTTGTTCCATCGCAAGAACATTAAGGGGAGCCACCGCGAAATGTGGTATCACGCTGCGGGCTGTCGCAAGTTCTTTAACGTTCAGCGCAACACAGTGACTTACAAGATTGAAGCGGTATACAAAATCGGTGAGTCCGCTCCCGAGGAAAATGGGGAGGCGGGTGCATGAGTCAGATTAACCGTTTAAGTGAAGGCGGGCGTATCGACCGCAATTCCTCTTTCACATTTACTTTTGAAGGCAAAGTGTATCAGGGCCATAAAGGCGACACCTTGGCCTCTGCACTGCTTGCTAACGGCGTGAAAGTCGTGGGGCGCAGTTTCAAATATCACCGTCCCCGTGGCATTTTGGGGGCAGGTGCGGAAGAGCCGAACGCGATTTTGCAGCTTGGTTCGAACGAAGCGACCTCTTTGCCAAATCAGCGCGCGACACAGACTGAGCTTTATGATGGCCTTACTGCCCGCGTTGCCAATGCCTGGCCAAGCCTGGATAAAGACTTTCTTTCCGTTGTGGGAAAAATTGGCGGTGCAATGATGCCTGCCGGCTTCTACTACAAGACTTTCATGTATCCGAAATCCCTTTGGCCAACCTACGAAAAGCAAATTCGAAAGGCGGCGGGGTTGGGTGAAATTCCACGCGCAAACGATCCGGACCAGTACGATCACATGCATCAGCATTGCGAAGTGCTGATTGTTGGTGGTGGTGCTGCAGGCCTGGCAGCGGCAAGACAGTTTCTGGGTTTAGGCCAGCGCGTGATCCTGGTGGATGAACAGTCAGAATTTGGCGGAAGCCTGCTGCATTGCCGCGAGAAGATAAACGGCAACCCAGCAACCGAATGGGTCGCTGAAACCGTGGAGCATCTGGAGGCTGACCATAACTTTATGCTGCTGCCAAGAAGCACCGCGTTTGGTTACTACGACCACAACTTTGTGGGTGTCGTAGAAAGGCTCACCGATCACTTGGGCGAAGACGTTAACGGTGTTCGCCAGCGCATCCATCACATCCGCGCTGAGCATGTTTTGCTGGCAACGGGTGCGATTGAACGTCCGCTGGTATTTGGTAACAACGATTTGCCAGGCAGTATGCTGGCATCGGCGGTACAGATTTATCTCCGTCGCTATGCAGTTGCACCGGGCAATGAGCTGATACTGATGACCACCAATGACGAAGCCTATGACGCGGCGATTGAGTGGCACAACAGTGGCAAAACCGTGGTCGCGATTGTGGATACACGTTCCTTCTCTGACGGCGAGCGGGTCAAAGAAGCCAAGGCTTTAGGAATCTCTGTCTTGCATGGTCATGCCGTGACCAGCCTTCAAGGTAGCAGCCACGTCACTGGTGCGGAAGTAGCTCCTATCGACCGTGATGGAAAGAGCGTCACGGGCACGATGAGAGTCATCAGCTGTGACACGGTAGCTACCAGCGGAGGGTGGAGCCCGGCACTGCATCTTAGTTGCCACACGGGCGGTCGTCCTAGTTGGCGTGATGATATAGCGGGATTCGTGCCTTCAAATACTGTTGAAGGAATGGATTACGCAGGCGCTGTCAATGGTGAGAGTGCGTTGCTGGAAGTGATTCAGGACGGGGCAGCCAAAGCCAAAGCCATTGCAGACGCATTGGGCGCAGAGCTCGCCGAAACGACAGTTCCTGTCGTGGACACATTGCAAACCGATTCTGCTATGGCGATGTACTTGGTGCCTTACCGTTTACCGGTCAGCCGCGCGCCAAAACAGTTTGTGGACTTTCAGAATGATGTTACTGCTGCGGGTATCGAGCTGGCAGTTCGAGAAGGTTACGAATCCATAGAGCATATCAAACGCTACACCGCGATGGGCTTTGGTACTGATCAGGGGAAAACGGGCAATATCAACGGTATGGCTATTGCTGCCAATGCAATGGGTAAATCCATTGCTGAAACCGGGACCACCATTTTCCGCCCAATGTACACGCCAGTGACCTTTGGTGCATTGGCAGGGCAGCATGTCGGCAAACTGTTCGATCCGGCGCGTTATACCGCGATGCACGAATGGCATGTCAAAGAAGGCGCGTTGTTTGAAAACGTTGGCCAATGGAAGCGCCCTTGGTATTACCCGAAGAACGGCGAAACCATGGATGAGGCTTTGGCACGAGAGTGTAAGGCAACCCGCGAAAGTGTCGGTATTCTGGATGCATCCACACTCGGTAAAATCGACATTCAGGGTAAAGATGCCCGCGAATTCCTGAACCGCATTTATACCAATGGCTGGGACAAACTGGCACCGGGACGTTGCCGCTATGGCCTGATGTGTCACGAAGACGGCATGGTGTTTGATGATGGCGTGACATCCTGTATTTCAGACTCTCACTTCATCATGACAACTACATCAGGCGGTGCAGCGGGTGTGCTGCAATGGCTGGAAGTGTGGCACCAGACCGAATGGCCAGAGCTTGAAGTTTACTTCACCAGTGTGACGGACCAATGGGCGACGATGACGATTTCCGGTCCAAATTGCCGCAATGTGCTGCGTCAGTTGGTTGGCGATGAAGATGTCTCTGAAGAGGCTATGCCGTTCATGAGCTGGAAGCCGATGAAGGTGGCTGGCGCGGATGCACGCGTTTTCCGCATCAGTTTCACGGGCGAGCTATCGTTCGAAATTAATGTGAATGCGAACTACGGCCTTTACGTGTGGGAACAGGTGATGAAAGCGGGTGAAGCCTACAACATCACCCCTTACGGCACGGAAACCATGCACATTCTGCGTGCAGAGAAAGGCTTTATTATCGTGGGGCAGGATACTGATGGCTCGGTGACGCCTCAGGATCTCAATATGGGTTGGATTACTGGTAAGCAGAAAACCTACAGCTTCTTGGGTCGTCGATCCTGGTCACGGGAGGACACTGTCCGAACTGACAGGAAACAGCTGGTGGGCCTGAAATGCGTGGAGTCACACAAGGTTATTCCAGAAGGGGCGCAGGCAGTCGATAACCCTGACCAACCAGTCCCAATGACCATGGTGGGGCATGTCACCTCTTCATACTTCAGTGCCGTATTGGGGCATTCCATCGCTTTCGGTCTCATAAAAGATGGTCTTAACCGAATGGGGGAGTATGTTTATTTCCCATTGGCGAATGGCAAAACACTCAAGGCGGAGATTTGCAGCTCAGTGTTTTACGACACTAAAAATGAAAAGCCAATGAATGCGAACGAGGATGAAGTGTCGGCGCTGTCAGAAAGCTATGAACCAGTAAAACGCACACCTGTGCATCATCTCGGTAAATCGCACCCATCTTCACCGGGCGTGCATTTGCATGAGCGCGATGGTGTAAGCCATCTCGTGTTACGTGGTGAGCCTACTGCAGAGTTCTCTGCGGCAGTGGAAAGTGCATTAGGGCTGACCTTGCCAGTTTCACCTTGTACTTCTTCGGTGAACGATTCGCTGCAAATTTGGTGGCAATCGCCAGATGAGTGGCTGATCCTGAGCTTCGAGCAAGATGCAAGTACCATCGAGAAGAAACTTCGGGAAGCGTTGCAAGGGCATTTCCAAATCACGGATGTCAGTGGTGGGCAGACATTGCTAATGCTGACTGGTTCTCATGCCAAAGACGTGCTGAAGAAATCTGTTTCCTACGATGTCGATGGAAGAAGCTTCATCATGGGCAAGTGCGTTGGCACATCTTTCGCCAAAGGGCAGGTGTTTATGCGCCATCACAGTGAAAACTGTTATGACCTGATTGTGCGCCGAAGTTTTGCTGATTACATCGCGCTTTGGATACAGCAATCCGCCGACGAATACGGATTGGCGCTGGACTGCTGATTGGCCTACTAACTCAATACTCATTGCCCGCTTCGCTTCATGCGGGCTTTGTTTTTCTTAGCCACGTGACGCATTAGCCACCTGCATTAGTGATATTGTTTAACACCCAAACGACCTGAAGATGCGGGATTCAGGTTATTTGGGTATTAAACAATAACGAGATGGCGCGCTTGGATTTTATCACTGACCCTTTGTTTTACCTTATGGCTATCCCGGCCGTGCTGATTTACGGCATCGGTAAAGGTGGGTTGGGTGGCGCGCTGGGTATCATCGCCGTTCCGCTTATGGCACTGACGATAGCACCGACACAGGCTGCGGCTATCTTGCTACCGATTCTTCTTGTGATGGACGTATTCGCCGTTCGCTATCACTACCGCAAGGCTGATTATTCCGTGATCAAGCAAATGCTACCGGGTGCGCTGGTGGGCGTTGCACTCGCAGGCTTCTACATGCAAGCTGTTTCGCAGGCAGGATTGAAGCTGACGATTGGGGTATTGTTGCTGTGGTTTTGTGGTCAGTATTTATTGAGCCTGTTAGGAATGGCCAAGCCCGCCAGAAGGCGAAATAACATGTTGGCAGCCACGCTGTGGGGTGGTGTGAGCGGGTTTTCCAGCACCACCATCCATGCCGGTGGTGGCCCTGCGAGTATTTATCTTCTTCCTCTGAGGCTCGAAAAAGTCACGCTGGTGGCAACTATGGCGGTGTTCTTCGCTGTGTTAAATGTGGTGAAACTTATTCCTTACGCGGCTCTTGGCGAACTTGACACCAACAATTTGTCTACGGCATTGATACTCGTGCCATTGGCACCAATCGGGGTGGCGCTGGGCGTGAAGCTTCTGCATCGCGTCAGTCAGGCGCGCATTTATCAGCTTTGCTACCTGTTTCTTTTCCTGTCGGGTGTGAAGCTTTCTGTGGATGGGATCAGCGGGCTTCTTTGACTATTTCCTGCTGAGCCTGAATGCCAGTGATACCGCCAGGCTCTGTGCTAAGCAGAGTGTCGCCGTTTGGGAGCGGAAGGATTCAACCTCTGCTTCTTTAATCACAAAGCAAACGTCGCTATTTGCCGCCAGAGGGCTCACCTGACTGTCGGTAAAAATGATTTGTTTTGCCTTTTTCATGGCGGCGAACTCACACAGCTCAACCGTTTCTGGCGAGTAAGGGGAGAAGCTCGCACCAATTACCAAGTCTTTGCTGCCCACCAACGCTAATTGCTCAGCTGCCATGCTGCCGAATCCGTCGACAATCACAACACGGCGTTCAAGATGACGAAGTGCATAACCCAGGTATGAGGCGATGCTGAAAGCACGACGCATCGCCACGATGTATATGGTTTCCGCGTTTTCTAAAAGATCGACGGCTGCATCCAACTGCTCGGGTGCGATTGCATTGGAGAGCTCCTGAAGCGCGACGGTATTGGCGTGACTAAACTGCTGCAGAATGTCTGACGGCGTTTCCAGTTCCCTTTCTTCACCTTGGGCGTTTTGTAGCAGACGGGCGCGTTCAGTATAGCTGCTGGTTTCCTCAACAAGGTTTTTGCGGAACAGTTGCTTCATTTCGTTGAAGCCACTGAATTCAAATGCATTTGCAAAGCGGATCAGTGTTGAAGGAGGCACATTCGCATGAGTGGCAATGACGGCTACAGTGTCGAAGGCAATGCTGTTGGGGTTATCCAACACATAGTGAGCAACCTGCTGAAGCCGTTTACTCAGATCATGATAGCGGTGACGGATTTGTTGTTGTAATTCAGCGAGGTGAGTTGCAGTTGCCATAGCGATCCCTGATTTAGCACGTCTATGTCAAGTGTAATGTTTCGTTAAAGAATAGGAAATGGAATTTTTATTCCAATCCTTATACTAACAACAACGGCGGGCGACTTAACTGAAAGTGATCTCGCTGAAGTGAGGGTTATCAACTAAGACCTTCATCGAGGTAACATTGTCGAGCACAACCAACACTTCTTCACCATCGACATCCAACACCATACATTCCTCTTTCTGGATATTTCGCGCGGTATCTTTGGCAATGCCTTCGTTAACGCCACCGTCTTTCATCACTAACCTCACGGGGTAGTGATACAAACAGGCGATTTCGACATAGTCATATTCGGCACATTTAATCATGAACCTTCCCTCCATGGGTGATAGTTCTTTTAGTGTGACCCAAAGAGTAAAAACCCGCTAACAATAGCGGGCTCAAATTTACTACTTGGATTCCGCCGTATTAGGCAAAGGGACTGCAACCACCTCGACACGTCGGTTCTCGGTTCTACCCGCTGCTGTTTTGTTGCTTTGTGCGGGTTTGGTTTCCCCTGCAGAGACAGTTTTGAGTTGTTTCTTGTCTCCGCCAGCATCAACCAAATAGCCTTTGACCGACTCTGCGCGTTTCAGACCCAGGGTCAGGTTGTAAGCGTGCGAACCTACGCTGTCTGTGTGACCTGTGATGGAAAGCGGTGTAGAGGAAGTTTTTATGGAATCCACAATTCTCGCCAGAATCTTCTTGCCTGTTGGTGTCAGAGAAGACTTATCAAACCCGAAGTGCACTTTAGCAATCAACCCACTTTTTCCTTGCTCTATCTTTGGGGTTTCGCGCACCAAGAGCTCTGCACATTCTTTATTGAGGCCCGCGTTGAGCAGGGCGTTGATGAAGATTGGGGTGGTTGGAAAAGCGTTGGTTTGGCGTTCAAGTTGGAGGTAATGCGCCTTATGAAAAAAGACATCAGTCGATTGCCCGACGTCTATTTTGAATCTGACCTCTGTTTGCTTGTCTGAACAAATGTCCTCAAACACCGTTGCCGAAATGTTAGATGCTAGAGTCGGCATCGCCACGCTGCTCAATGCAATAAAAAGCGCAGGAAGGGTAAAGGTGGCTTTCATAAATGCTCCGTTATTCATCGTAGTGGCGATAGTAAAGGTGACCGACTTCTTCACTGATCAACTCAAGGACAGTGTCAAAGATTTCCTGATAAGAATCGGCAGACTGAATATTGTCTTCGCCAGCACATATTTTTAGTCCGGGGTTGGTTTCTAAGTTATAGTCAAAACCAATGACGAAAATTTTGGCTTCAACGTCTCGCCCGTTAATCGTTTTGGCTTCAAGATCGCTGATGATGTTGTTGCAAAGGCCTCGTTCATATAATCGAAGAGCAGCGTAGCCCGGATAGCGGTTATCGTTTGAGTTTCCATCGTTTGCTGAGTCAATACCATCAGAAAGCACGATAATTAATTTTCGAACATTCTCGCCTTCATTGACGATTTTCGCTGCATCGATCAAACCTTCGTAAGATGCCGTACCATAATCTGGATAAAAACTGGAAATAGTTGAACGGAACTGTCTGAAGTTGTCGGTTAAATCGAGCGTGTAAAAATAAGAGTCGTCACCACTATATCTGCCGTTAATGCGGGTATAGCGATTGTTCAAAGGATCCGAAGCGGTAGCCGAATAGTTAATATTGGGAATGTTTCGCCACCATTCCCACGTTAAACTGCTTGAATTATAGTTATAATCTACGTTGCTGTAATAGCGGCTCCCATTGTTTGGGTACATGTTGTAACCAATGAATGCTGCACGGTTTTTTAGCTTGGAACCGTTGAGCTCTTGCTCGGTTTTTTCATTGAAAGTTTCCAGCTTTTGGGTGATGTCGGAAATGACGTCAATAACACCCCGATACTTCAACTTCCCATTCCATGATTCCTGCATTGACCCGGAAAAATCGGCAACAAAAGCAACATCAATGGTATATCCCTGATATTTTCGAGCTACGGCCTTACCGCCCATTTCCTGAACTTCTTCGTAACCCAAGTTGTAGTCGTCTTGTGGGTACCAAGAATCGAAATCAGCATTAATGACAACTTTGTATTCGGTAAATACCAAGCCTTCCTCATCATAAATACCGGGCTTTCCGCAATCATTACCATAAATTTCGTCACAACTTTTTCGGACGATAGCAATATCTGATTGCTCAATTTCGCCATCTGGAACAAAAACGTTCGTTACTTTTTGAGCAAGCTCTTTGTTTTCGCTCTCGACTGTAGATGCATTCGCAGCAACGGCCAATGAAGCCATTTCAACCGCGTCGCCAAGTCTTGCGTGTGTTTGCAAATAGCGCGTTGACTCAACAGCAAAAACAAAAATGCTGAAGAACAAAGGATACATAATCACAAAAATAATGGTGGCTATGCCTTGTTGTTTTTTGGGTGAATGAAAATTCATTTTCTTTCCCTAGCGACCAAATGACATTGAGATTGAGCGGACTCGTTCGAAGTTTTCACCAACGATGTCGCCATACCAGTTCTTCGAGCGATAGCAAATAGTGACTTGGTAAAGCGTAAGTTTGTTGTCGAACTGGGTGATAGGAGCCATATCTATCATGTTGGATAGAACAGTGTCTGGCTGACATGCATATTGACCGAGGCTAAAGCGGTGAACATTAACAACGGGACTGATTGGCTGCTTATTGTCATCGAATTGTTGTTGTTCGATATAAAGGCCTAATCGCGATGCTTCGAAATCGCCAATAGTATCTTTGAGAGACCTTGATACGAGGTCCAAGCCTTTTGTTGCTTCGGCATAGGTGATCGTCTCATCGCCGTCAAAGAGTTCAGTGCGCTCTTTGATAAGGCTGACGAGTGAATAGGAAAGCCTATCCAGTTTTCCTTTGATGGATTGCTTGACGACCACATCCATAGTGAAAACCAAAACGAGGCTAAAACCAATCAATACCAAGACAAGTTCTATGGTGAATACGCCGCGTTGTTTATTGGCTAAATTGGTCACGTTCAAACTCCTGAATGCCAAATACTTCACGGGCTAAAGTAATATTCTGTAAGCCGCCTACCCAATTGAAAACTGACGAGTAGTCATAGCTCACTCTATAGAGCGCAATGGGGTTGTCCTCTCGCTCTTCGCTTCCTTGACTGTTAGGGGAGGTGGCATCGTTATAAGACTCGTAATAACGTACCGATATATTGAATTTGTTGCGGTCTAGAAATCGAGCCCAAGTGCTATCGTTGTCATTGAGCGTGCGCATGAATACATCGGTGTAGTCACTGTTTGCAGATGTTCTGGCATTGCGTGATGACTCAGCGATGGCATAGTCGACGGCGGATGAAATGAATCCCATGATGCACAACTCCACCCAAAATATCAGAACATAAAATAGAGCCATGAATCCAAGAACGAATTCAATGGCAACAACACCACGTTGTTTGTTCATATTATTTTTATTTTGCATTTCCGTATCTCTAAGCCTTCCATCGAATGAAAAGTTTGTTTCCTTTAACTTGAACCTCAGGCTTACCCTGTTTGTCGTCCCTCATTTCAAGTACGATACGTACAAAGTTTTCATGTTCCCCCAGAACCAATTTTTTAGCGGGACCTTCTTTGTAATAACGACGCCGCTTTGTGGTGAAATCTTTTGCACCCTCAATGTCAAACACCCACTTTTTGCGTTTCTCCAAATACTCTGTATTGATTTGTCCCAGTGGAAAATCAGATGTTGCTATGTATTCTTCACCTTCAGCGGTTGATTTATATTCAACGTGAGTCACCAAGCGACGCGATTTAGCAAACTGACGTTTTTTCTTGGTTTCAGCCAGTTCTGCCAGCCGTTTCGCTTGTTTTTCTTCTTCAATCGCTCGCTGAGCGCTCTTGGCTTTTGCTTGCTCCATTTTTATTCGGAGTTTTGCTAGTTGGTCATTTGAGCCTGTCGCTGTATTTAGTTCTGGTTGGGCCGGGCTTGTTACAATGTTCGACTGAACCTTTGGCCCACTCTCCATATTGCCCTTTGTCGCAACATCTTGCTGTTTTGTCTTTACTGGTTCAGGCTGCTTGTCTTGTTTTCCCATTGGCACTGAAGCGGATTTCTCAACATATGTGAGCTTATTTGTGTTGAGAGTTGTGGCCCGAAGTCCCGTAAACTTCTCGGCGAGATAGGTATCATTTTCGCTGTTTGCCAGTAATTGACTGAATGCGCGTGTTTTGCCAGCTTTAGCATAAGCGAGAAGTAGGTTGGCTTTGGCCTTATCATCGGCTCTACCTGCCTGAACAAGTGGGGCGAGAATATCAATAGCTTCGTCGTAGTCACCTTTCAAAAGCGCCATCATCGCTAAATTATTTTTTACTGCGGCATCGTTGTAGTGATTTTTCCTTGCGGTTTCAAAGGCCGTGGTGGCATCGGCAAATTTTCCTTGTTCAGCCAGAATCAACCCTCTGAGGTTGTGTGCTTCACCTAAACCTTTTTCCTTTCGAATTGCGGTATTCGCATGTTGTTCAGCTAACGTCAATTTGCCTTGATCGAGAAAAACGTTTGCACGAAGAAGGGCGAGTTCTGCGCTATCCAGCTTCCTGGGAGATATTTGGGATAGTTGGAACATGGCAGCTTCTGCATCTCCCAACTTGTAATGTGCTGATGCGAGCTTGAATCTCGTGGCGGCAGATGGTTCTTCTTGCAGCTGCCTTTCGTAGCGTTTTACAAGAGCAGCATAGTTTCCTGAGTTAATGAGGATGTCTTCACCGTTATCTTTCACGTACTGAGATGGTGAAGAAGAGGTACAACCTACTAATAGGGTTGCTGCAAAAAAATAAGCGAAGATTTTCATTAACCTAACATCCTCATAACTCCTGGTGCGGTAATCAAAATCACGATTGGCATCATGATGAAAATGATCAAAGGAACAGACATTTTTGAAGCTAGCTTGCCGGCTTTTTCCTCCAGAGAGAGCAATTGAATTTCACGTATGTCTCTCGCCAACGTTGAAAGAACACCGTAAATTGAGGTTCCGTGCTGCATGCTTTGAGAGAGTGTCATCACGAAGCTGCGCATTTCAGGAGCAGGGATCCGCTCATGCAGTTCTCTCAAAGCTTTTTCAAGACCGACAGTTTGAGACCTATCTCTCAGGCGTTTAAGCATATAGGCCATATCTCTATCAAATGCAGCCATTTCAGATGTGAGATAAAACAAGGTTGTTTCGATAGTCATGCCTGTTTGTACACAAACGCCCATTAGATCGAGAAGGTAGGGTAGTTTTCGGGTTAGTTTGGATGCTAAAGCTCGGCGACGCATGTCCAGATAAATATCAGGAGCGATAACAACTGCTACGACGAGTAGACTCAACCACATCACCTTTGAAGTGACTGATTCACTGAGAGGTGTGTCGCCCGAAAACAAAATAATCAGGGTGCCTACAGCACAGACCGTGTACTTGATAAGGAAGTAGTAAGGCGCGAGGGAGGTATTGTAAAAACCTGCACCGATAAACTTCTCTTCAATTTCCCGGTTTGTACCTGCAAGAAAACTAGCTGTAAAACTGGCTATCTCAGACATCGCCGATTTTTGGGTAGATGCGGTTGGAGCGTCGAGTGTCTGGCGTATGCGGTAGCGGCGAAAAAACGAAACATAAATCCCGGTAAGAATCACTGCCGCACCAACGGATATCAGCAAGGTGTAGAAAACTATCTGTACACCAGTCATTACTTAACGCTCCGCATAAGGCCAGTAATGATTGCCATACCAATTGCTTCACTAATAAGGGTGTAGTAAAGCAGTGGGCGACCGTTTTCATTGTTCATCACGAAGTCATAGTTTTCAGGACTAAGTACACGCATGATGAAGAAAATGAAAATGAATGGTATGGCACACACAATGTATGCAGACATTCGCGCCTCTGCGGTCATCGCCCTCTTTTTCATTTCTATTGAACGGGCATCAAACAGAACTCGATTCAATCGAGTGATCACTTCCCGAAGCTGGCCGCCTCGGTTAACGTTGACGCGCATTGCGATTACGAAGAATTGAAATGATGGTGTGGGAAACCGCAAACAAGCCTTCCTGAATACAGCATCTGTCGACTCCCCCATATTCAGACGTTCTCCCATGCGCTTGAATTCTTTACCGACGATACTGTCGAGATTTCCACCGACAAAAACGATGGCATGAAGCAAACTTTCACCAGCGGAGACTGAGCTAGCAATCATGTTTAGCGCATCAGGGAAGCTATCCTCAAACGCATTCTGAGCTCGGGTATTTAGGTATGAAAGACCTAAAATGGCAGATAAAGGCACTGTGATTACGAGACTAGTAATCATGGATAAATGGAATAAGGTACCCAACACGTAAACCCCAAGCATTGAGGTGACGGCGAAGAACGCGATGATTTTCAGAAGTGCAAACCGTCCTATATCGGCCAACACATTCTCGAACGCGCGTTTTACTCTTTGCGGATAGGTAGTTTGCGTCAGCGCATCCATGTCTACCGCACGGTTTTCTAGAAATTGGGTTTCCGGGAGCGGGTTATTGTCTTTTAGCAATGTTTCCCGACGGGATTTAAGACGCGTTTGTTTGTGGAGCAAGTAGAGTCCAAACGCTAGGAATAAGCAGTAAATCGCGTTTGCAATCATGAAGATCTCCCGCTGAAGATACTGTTTAGTTCTTTATCTAAACCGAAGTAACGGGCCTTTTCATAAAGCACCGAACGTTGAAGCAAGCCAGAAGTGATAAAGTCGCCACGCACTTTTCCGTTTTCTCCAATACCACGGTGCTCAAAGCGGAAAATTTCCTCCATGACTACGTTGTTACCCTCCATACCAACGACTTCACTAATGCTAAGCACCTTACGGCTACCATCATGAAGGCGACTGATTTGGATAATGACATCGATAGCACTGACTATGGTTCGCCTAATCGCTTCCAAGGGGAGAGAGGAGGTTGCCATCATGACCATGCTCTCGATACGGGATATAGCATCTCTAGGGTTATTGGCATGAAGTGTTGTCATTGAACCATCATGGCCAGTGTTCATCGCTTGGAGCATTTCAAATGCTTCTGAACCACGACACTCACCAATAATGATTCTGTCTGGACGCATACGCAGTGCGTTAATAACTAGCTGGCGCTGATTGACTTCACCGGTACCTTCTATACCTGCTGTACGTGTTTCAAGGCGGACGACATGGGGTTGTTGCAATCTCAGTTCTGCCGCATCCTCAATAGTGACGACTCGCTCTTTCTCCGAAATATAGTGAGATAAAGCATTCATCATGGTTGTTTTACCGGAGCCCGTACCTCCTGATATCACAATGTTTGCGCGGCATCTCGAAGCAATGACCATCAATTTGGCTAATTCAGGAGTCATGGCTCCAAATTCAACTAGATCCGCAAACATGATGCTTTGCTTTTTAAACTTACGGATTGAAACGGAAGCACCATCAATCGCAATTGGAGGGAGCACGATATTTACCCGGCTGCCATCCTCCAAGCGTGCATCACACATCGGCACCGACTCATCCACCCGACGACCCACGCGTGCCGCAATGCGCTTTGCAACATTAATCAGTTGTTGGTTATCGATGAATGTGATTGGAGATTTTTCCACCAAACCATTTCGTTCGATGAAGACATCAGACGGACCATTAATCATGATGTCAGAGATTGTGTCATCTTCGATTAACGGTTGAATGGGACCTAAACCTCGAAGCTCATCGTACATCATTCGTACGAAGTCACTTCTCAACGCATTGTTAATAGGTACGTTGTCTTGATCGGCCAATAGGTTAATGGCCTCAATTAACTGCTGCTGCAGATCTTCACGTTTCAGTGAGGCAATGGCTTCCGCATCGATAGCATCAAAGATTCTCTCGCGAAGCGAACGATATAAGTCTCTTGTTCCCTGCATATGCGGTTACTTGCCTCCAAGACGAGGAAGAGAGAAAAGAGGCTTTCGCTTGGGTGACAAATCTTCACCAATAATAAGTGAGCACAAACGGCGAACTTCCCCACCAAACTTGGACTTGGTGCTTCCTGGATTCGTGCCGCTGACCAAAAACTCCTCAAGTTTGGTCTCGTACGGCAATACAATATCAACAGGCCGGTTTAGGTATTTTTCTACTTCAGCCTGCGTCACACTGGCAAATCTTGGTGCTCTATGCTGGTTTAGAACCAATAGAGTTCGAAAATTCTTCGGCCTCTCAGCTTCTTGAGTCTGCTTGGCAAGCTTATTCAACATGGCGGAAGTTTCGCGCAAACACGAAATGGTTGGTTCCATCACAATGACGGCAACGTCGAGCATTTGATGGATGGTATGTGGCTGCACATCGAAACTCACGGATGAAGAGAGGTCATCCAATATAAAGTTGGTTTCTGATGTCAAATAAGAGACGACGAGACTGTTCGTTTCGAAGAGGTCTGCTGAGCTCTCATTGTTTAGTCCTAAAGCCAGGTAATCCAATCGGTTGGAGATGCGAGTGACGAGACTTTTGGCAGAGGTGTGGTCCAACTCTGTACCGACTTCGTTATCTGTTAATCGTCTCTTGTCGCGATTTTTTAAACCAAGGAGAAGATCGAGATTACCTGAAAGATAGTTGTGGTCTACCACCATGCAGGAGGTTTGTTTGTCGTTCGTTAGTACCCAACTGAGCTCAGCGGTAAGCAATGACGCACCAACACCACCTCTCGTTCCAACAATACCCACACGCTTTGCTCGACGACGGTTTTTTAGAGAAGATGTTTCTATGTGTCTGGAGACGACAGACTGTACAAACTCTGCCAAATCGACTTTGTCTACTGGCCAAAGCAGGTAGTAGAAACCAAGAGACTTGAGTTCTCTAACAACGGAAATAGAGTCGACATCACCTATGATGATAATTGAAAGTGATGTTGGTAGACGCGCCGATAACTGACGACATTCTTTTAATGTGTCGGGACAACCAATCAGATCAATGACGGCTAATTGCGCTTTATTTTCTTCAACCTGAACAGCGACATCTTTGAACTTGTAAGGTTGGGTAATTGGAGGCTCATGACCATCGAAGCGAAAAGTTTCCTCAATCAAAATACGAACTTCATCTGTACGATAAAATTGTATTGCGCCCAAACTGTTTTTTGATGATGAAGTAGCTGTGGAGTCTTTCTGATCTTTCTTTAATAGATCGCCGAAATCTAACATGGACGACCCCTTTACATTGGACTTTGTGGCAGTACGCCAGAAATTTGAGACTTACCTGCAATCTTACGCTCTGGATACACCATCGATTCCCAACGTAGAGATTCGACAGTACAACCGTGATTGCGGAGATTATTCCCGGATATAACTGTGTAATCACACGACGGTGCTTGAACTTGGTGAACCACGGTAGAGATTGTGATGCTGTTTTCCTCTGTTTTCGCTGAGTTTTGTAAGGACACTTTCTCAGGCGATACACCTTGTCGAATTAGCCAGCGATAACTTTTTTGCGCCAATTTTTGCCCTTGTTTTCCGTTCCAAGAAATCTTGGCGCCATAAACCAGTAGCGCTTTGCGATTAAGGATCAGATACGCATCAACCTCATCACGAGCTCGCATCATGCCGTTCTTCTGCACTGAAACACTGTATTGATAATTCACTGATGTTACTGATAAGTGGCTTCCATCAACCGCGGGTGAATTCGCGGAACATGCAGTGAGAGCTAAGGCAGTTAAGCTTGCTATCAATGACAATCTTAATGAGATCATTTTTTGAATCCTCCGGTTGATAATATTTCCTCTTGCCACTGAGCGACTTCCGGTGAAGCCTCGAGGTTGACGCCAAAAAACCTGGATAGGGTTGAGGTTCGTTGCATGGAAGGGATACGCACGTTGCCGGAAGATATTGGTTCTACGAGCGAAACAGTAGCGACAATGACCAGTTCAGTTTTCCTTCGCTCTGTAGTGGTGTTTCGGAAAAGTGCGCCAAGGATGGGTACGTCGCCAATAAATGGGATTTTGGATAAGGCTTCTTCATCTTCGGTGCTTAATAGCCCTGCTAAGACAAAACTATCGCCGTCACCTAATTCCAAAGTTGTGCGTGCACGTCGCACTTTGAACGAGGGGATATCAAGTAGTTCATCACCAAATTGAGCATCAACTGAGCTGACTTGAGGAACAATCGAGAGCTTGATTTTGTCGTCCCGTAGCACTTCTGCAGCCAGATCTAAACCGATGCCGAATTCTTTATATTGAATGCGGTATCCATCATCCACGCGGTATGTAATAGGAATCTCTCCGCCGACAAGAAAGCTTGCAGTTTCTCCTGAAATTACTGAAATATTGGGTTCAGAAAGTACCTGTCCAACGGTGTCATCGTTGATAGCGGAAATATAGGCTGCGACATTGGTGGCGCTCCCTCCTAGGCCTGAAATTCCTCTAAAGAACTGTCCGTTTCCTGCAAAACCATCGCTTAAAATGGTTCCCCATTTGATACCTAGTTCGTTGACAAGAGAACTGTTAACTTCAGCAATGGTCAGTTTGACGTTGACTTGTTTAGAAACGCTTACTTCCAGGTTATTTACTAAACCTTCATAGGTACGACGCGCCATAAAGTCGATGTCGTAGCTTTCGTTATAAGAAGTTTTCCACTCAAGACGTTTCTCAGTAAAATCCTTTTTGAGCAACTCACCAACCATGGCGTAAATGTCGTTTTTCTCTTTTTGCGTGGGAACAAATCCAGATAAGACAACCTGGTCACCTAAATTTTGGACGGAGATATTGATATTCGGATAATGCAGATTGAGGATCTGCTCTACTTTGGTGAGGCTTTTATTTACAACAATTTTTCGACTTGAAAGCGTATTGCTGTTTTCACCAAAAACAATTAATGAGGTCTGTCCAATTTTTCTTCCAAACACCACCAATTTGTGATTGTCGATCACCTGATAGTCTGCGGTTTCTGGGTCAGCGATGAATACAGTTCCAATAACTTGGTCAAATTGAAGCGATCTTGCGTCGCCCACACCAAGGTTCATAATACCTGCAGCTTTTACTGTGGCTGCTAACAGTGTGCTGGTAAGCAGGATTGAACAAGTAATGAATCGATTCTGAAGGCGTAGCATATCCCTGCTCTCTAATTAAAGGCCCTTTGTTGACCGCGAATTTCTGTGACTGATTTGAAGTTGGGTAGTACGTCGTGCGTATCAGCACTTAAACTGTTTGAAGGCTTTAAAAAGTTGTCTGTTGACTTGATGACTTCCAAGATTCCGATGCGACGTGCGATAACCATTTTGGCTATTTGTTCGCGATCTAATTCGATGGTCAATGGCAATAGCCCCTCATCATGATCTTCGTCGATGGCTAACACGCGCACATTTTGTAGAAGTGGAGATACTGATAGTGTTCGAAAAGAGTCGATAAACTTGCTCTTGGAGGATTCACCAATATTCTGGTCATCAGATGTCAAAATAATGATATCTACATTGTCACCGACTGATATCCCGGATCCAATAAATTTCTTTTTCTCGATGGTGAGTGAATATGGCGCCATACCATCTTCGATCACTGCATCAACATAACCGGGATCTTCTGGAGTAATGAAGTCACTTTGGGATAAATACTCCTGCGCTGAAATACTGCGTTTTGCCACCATTCCAGAAATGATAGAGATATTGGTGTCGTAGAGGATCCCTTGCTCTAATGCGGTTTCCTCATTGATACGGAAGTAACGAAAATTACCACTTTTCAACATCTCTCCTTTTAACAGTGGCTCTTTGAGTTGAGCAACTTGATAGGAGATGTGAGAAATACCTGAAGCTGTCGATGGTCTGCTCTGGAAAACGCCGCTAAGACCTAGCACACCAATGCTGATCGATAACGTGGCTATAATGAAAAAAAGACGTTGGCTCATGGTTTAACTCAATTTGCTTAAATAAATCCAGAACAAGCAGGAAACTACGATAGGAACTCCATAAGGCACACCTCGCACACTGCTTTTTCGATATCTGTTGATGAGGAAAATGATGATGGCGGTAAAAAAACCAAAAATGCCTATCATCACAACACTCAGCAAAAAATATTTACTATCAATAATGAGCGCATAAGACGAAAACAATTTCGTATCGCCAGCTGCTAGAGTACCCAGCAGAAATAGAACCAGCCCTACACCTAATATCAAAACACTCTGGCTAAGTTGTAGTGAGTAATCCTCACTAAAAACGGCTAAAGATAAGCAGATAAAGCAGACAATTAAGTTCAATTTATTGCTTATGCGCCTATGCGAGATATCCGATAGTAGTACAACGATAGAGCTGGTTATCAGAAGCACCTCCAGAATGAACATTCGGGATGCTAAGCCGCTTCAACCATTAGTTAGTTGCGCCAGCGGTTCCGATGTTAGTCGTGATAGTTGACAATGCTGTGGTCAGAGCTGTGTTCAATTCACCATTATCCGCGAACACTGCAACTACCAATGCAGAAATCGCAACACCGATTACAGCATACTCAATCGAAGTTACACCGCGTTCATCACGTGCAAAACGCTCTACGATCTTTGAAAGAAACATGAGAAAACTCCATTTATATAGTTTGAGAGTGTTTAACTTTGGCAAAGTTTTTAAGAACTCAGTAATTAAAAAATAATCTTAAATGCCAAAGTTGGATCATAAGATATATCTGATATTCGAATTAATCTACCTGACTTACCAGATCTGTTTATTTCATTAATGAACCAGAAAATCACATATGACACAGATTAAGGTGGAATTAAACTTGTTGTATAGTTATAGGGTTGAATATAAATTGGAGGATAATTTGATTTTAGTCACGAATAAACATATGAAACATTTACTCTTGTCTAATGCTTAAACCAGATGAGATTTGTCATTATTTTTTACTTTGTTTGAGTTGGGTCACGGAATTTTTTTGTCAGAGAAATGTTAAATATTCCTGACCTATTGCAATTGGTTTAATGACTATATAAATAGAATTACATATATTTGCAGATTATTTTATGCATGGTGACTTTTTATATGGACACCCATTTTATCAACTAAATTGTAACAAATGTAAATGAAGCACAAATTTTGAGCAAAATAAGAGGGGGTGATTAGGAGGAGTAAAACTGACGCTGATCAATTTTTGAGCGGAAATGTAAATGATCGGATTCCCACTATAGACAAATATAATGTGACCTGTTTAGTAAAGATATTTCTTATCCCTGAATTTGGTAAGAAAATTTGGCTTTATTTTCTGTGAACACGTTAACCAAATACATGCCACATACCATGCTAGCACCAAACAGTGCTATCATGCCTGAACCCGATCCTATCGCTGTCACGGCTGGCCCGGGGCAAATGCCTGCAAGCCCCCAACCGATACCGAAGATGAGTGAACCACCCACCAGTTTTTTGTCGATCTGTTGGCTTAGATTGACTGAAAAAGAATCTGCCAGCGTTGGTTTAAGCTGTTTTCGTACCAAAAGGAAGTAGCCTGGAAGGAATACGAGCAAAGCGCCGCCCATGACAAACGCCAAGCTGGGGTCCCATTCGCCGAACACATCTAGAAAGCCGATGACTTTGGCGGGATTGACCATACCAGACACCATCATCCCCAATCCGAAAAGAAAGCCTGACATCAGGGCAACTAGTTTAAAAAGCATGATGATATTCCTTAAAGGTGAAAACGGATGAAAACGGTCGCAAAGGCCGCCGCCATGAAAACAAGTGTGGCGACAATAGAACGCTTTGAAAGTCGACCCATGCCGCAAATGCCATGACCGCTGGTGCAGCCATTGGCGAGTTTAGTACCAACCCCGACGAGAAGGCCGGCACACATTGTGAGGAGGGGAGAGGTGTCAGCTGACATGGCTGAAAAGTCAGGGTAGGGGAAACCAATGAAAGACGCTATCAGTCCGGCTGCCACCATGCCGCCTACAAACAGCAATCGCCAGGACACATCGGCGTTGTTAGGCTTCAGTAAGCCGCCGACGATACCGCTGATACCAGCAACACGACCATTCAATGCTAATAAAACTAAACCTGAAACACCTAGAAGCATGCCACCTAGCAGCGCGTCCCATGGTATTTGAAATGCCATAAATACTCCCGAATTTTAATGAGTCTGCCGCAATTGCAGCGAGTCCTAATATTTAAAATTCTAATGGAGTTGATATATAAGTCAATGCTAAATTAGATAAGGGTTATTTATTGACTGTGAATGATTTTGGGCGTTGATTTATTCATCTGGTTTTGTCTTTCCCAACTGGAACACCAACTCAAAGTCCATGCCGCCATGATTGTTCTTTCTGGCAGTAATGCCCCCTTCCATGTCCCGCATATTGTTGGCGCAAATAGAAAGACCTAAGCCCAAACCCTTTCCGATTTTTTTGCTGGTGGTGAAAGGCTCAAACAAGGTTTCCAAGGCCTCCTCTTCTACACCGATACCATTGTCTGACAGAGTAACGATGACCGAGGACTTTTCAGCAACAACCGAGATGATGAGGTGAGGCTGGGCAGTATTTGCCATGGCATCACAGGCGTTGGAAATCAGGTTGCCTAAGACCTGTCTGAGGCGCTGGTCTTCTGCCAATATGCTTGGCGTGTTTTCAGGCAAACGAACCCTAACGTTCACGCGATCCAGAGGCTGTTGATAGATGCGCAGGACTTCTTCCAACACATTTGGGAACGTAATGGCATCAAGCTTGTCCGGTTTGTTGTAAGCGAAGGTTTTAAGCTGGGTGGTCATATCGACCATGCGTTCAATGAGCTTATCAATCAGCAGGTTGTTCGAGAGGATTTTCTCGCCTTCACCCCGATCGAATAACACGCCGTTGGTTGTGACCAGCGTGCGAAGTCCGGTGAGTGGTTGGTTCAACTCATGGGCAATCGCGCTCGACATCCTTCCCATTGCGGCCATTTTACTGGACTCTATCAATTGAGCCTGCGCTTCATGTAGCTCTTCCGTTCGCTCCTCTACGCGCTGTGCTAAAAGCGTGTTGGCTTCAAACAGGGCTTCTTCGGCCTTCTTCCGCTTGGTGATATCCAGCAGAGTTGCAAGATAGAAATGGCGATCATGAAAAGGGAATGCCGTAAGAGAAACCAAGGCGGGAAAGGTGCTGCCATCATGCCTTTTCGCGAGGCTTTCCTGCGCATTGATGTTGATGTCTTCAATCACTTTTTTGTACTGATCGAACAGCAACATGATGGGGGAGTGTCTGTCCTCAATCAGTTGTGAAATCTTGATATTCGGAGTGGGCTCGTCGGTAAAACCAAACATGCTGATAGCCATGGCATTGATATCAACGATTTGCCCTTTTTCATCGATCAACAAGAGACCAACCTGTGTCTTGTTGATCATCTGGTTGAGTTTTTGTTCTGACTCTTCAATCAGCGCCTGAATACGGCGCTGGCTCAGGTTTTTCTGGTGGCGCTGATAACTGATCACCCCCAGCAGGAACAACAACAAAAGCAACATGGCAACGCTCCAACCAGCCGCCGATGCGTTTCTCTCCACAGAGCTGATAGGGGTGAGGTAGCTCAGACGCCATTTCAAATCGTCCAGTTGAATGGTCTGAGCAAAATAGCGGGTGCGATCAAGCTGCCAGACGCGGATAGTGTCTCCTTGCCACAGGCTGGATACCTTGGTTTTGATGTCTATGTCGCCATCGTTCAACGCATCGGCGGAAAACTTGTCGCTACTGGAAAGAAAAAATAGCCCTTCCGGGTTTTGTAGCAACATGATGTCAGAACTCGCGAGCCACTGATCAGTCAGCAGACGTAAATCAAGTTGTACAACGACAATGCCGACAATATTCAGCTCGCTGAAAATGGGCGATGAAAGGTAGTAGAAAGGGCTCACCCCTTTGGTTTTGCGTACCATGGATGTGCCTTCGCCGAGGGCGTGGACATCGCGCACAATCGCATCCAAATCCTGACTGGTGATGTAATCGCCATCCACACTGGAAGCCAGTACTTTTCCCTGATCAGACAGGATGTACCAACCTTTGGTATTGGCTGCTTTGTCGAGTTGACTGAGTGTGTTTTCAACCTCGTCACTGATTGAGGTATCACCCAAGGTTAAAGCAACCACGTCAGGATTGTTATTGAGCAAATAGGGAAGGTGATAGAAGCGCAGCAAGGCATGGCGAATCTCAGCGATGGCGTTGAGCAAATCCTGCTGTGCGGAATGTTGCGCTTGCACGGTGAGCCATTGGCGTGCGGTTTCTCTACCACCCCAGAAAAATACTGACACCAGGATCAGCGAAATACCGATAAGACTCCATTTACGGCGCATAGCAAGATTCCGTTTGCTGGTTTCGTTTCTTGTAGAACGTTGAGTATATTAACACTATAAGCGCTTTTCCGATGGGTGGAGCATAGCGCTATCTGAGAACTGAGGGATATGGAAACAATGCAGAGTGCAAGGATTGCCCTGATTGAAGATGACGAAATCGTCAGGCAAGCAACCTCCCAATGGCTGCAATTGGCAGGCTTTGATGTGGTTGAGTTTGGCTTGGGGAATGAGGCTTTCGACGTGATTCAGCATCAGGCATTTGACGCGATTATCAGTGATGTCAGATTGCCGGATATTGATGGGATCACGCTGTTAGAAAAGCTTATCGACAGTGGTGTGAGTGCGCCAGTGCTAATCATTACTGGTCATGGAGATGTTGATATGGCTGTGAAAGCCTTGCACCTCGGCGCGTTTGATTTTATTGAAAAGCCTTTCCAGCCGGACAGGCTATCGAGTCGTGTTTCTCAAGCGGTTGAGCAATTCCGCGCACAAACCTCGACCCAGCTTCGTGGAGAATATCTTGCAAGTCTCTCGGGGCTGGAAAAAGTACTTGTCGGTCAGAGCGAAGTGATGAAGCGACTCCGCGAGCAGGTTGCACGAATCGCACTTATCGACACCAATGTAATCATTTATGGCGAAACCGGATGTGGTAAAGAGTTGGTCGCCAACAGTTTGCACAAGGGAAGCGGCAGGAAATCCTATCAGTTTGTGCCGATCAATTGCGGAGCTATCCCGGAAAACCTGTTTGAAAGCGAGCTTTTTGGCCATGAAGCAGGAGCTTTCACGGGCGCCGCGAAAAAGCGCATTGGTAAGCTGGAGTATGCCGACAAGGGCACTCTGTTTCTCGATGAAATTGAAAGTATGCCTACGGCAATGCAGGTCAAAGTGCTGCGCAGCTTGCAGGAAAATACGGTTGAGCGGGTGGGCGGCAACAAGCAAATCAATATCGATCTTCGCGTGGTCGCAGCTGCCAAAGAAGATCTGCGCGATCATCCTGAGTTCCGGCAAGATCTCTATTACCGCCTGAACGTGGCGCAAATCTATATCCCGCCGCTTCGCGAGCGCGGGGAGGACATCCTCACGCTGTTCGAACACTTTGCCAAGGAATCCAATCCCAATGCGAGACCAGTGAGTGATGCAGATAAGAAAGCCATGATGTCCTATGGCTGGCCGGGGAACGTACGTGAACTTCGTAATGTTGCCATGCGCTTTGCGCTGGACGACACCATGTCAGTACTGGAAATTCTTTCAAATCGGCCTGTGACATCCAGTGAACCCAACAGCATGGGTGTGCCTTTGGCAGTACAACTGCATAACTTTGAGCGAAAGGTGTTGGAAGAGGCGCTGAGTCGGCATCAAGGACGCATCAACGATGTGATGCAGGAACTGGATTTACCCCGCCGTACACTGAACCAGAAAATGCAAAAGTTCGGCTTAAATCGCACAGATTTTACGGATTCCTGATAGTCCTGAATGAACTCGCGATATGCATCGGCACATTTTTGCTCATCGCCATCCGATAATCCTCGCAACCCCTTGCCAATACTGGACTTCCACAATAAGCAAAATCTTGCCAATGGTTTTTTCCTCCTATCAGCAGGATTTTGCTCATTTCTCTCTCACGTTTTCAAATAATTAAATAAAATCAGACAGATAAAATCTGGCATCTACTTTGCTCTTACCAAATCCAAATAACAAATTATTAACATGGAACGCAGTAAACAGGAGTGAAGTATGAAACTGAAAAAGATGCTGGCAGCAATGGCCGTAGTGGCTTCAATGGGCACAAGCGTGAACGTTGGTGCGGAAGAGAGAAGCTATATTCTCGCAACAGCTTCAACTGGCGGTACTTACTACCCGGTAGGTGTTGCGTTAGCGACGCTGAGCAAGGTGAAGCTGGGTCCTAAGTATCAGTTCTCCCTTTCCGCGATTAGCTCTGCCGGTTCGGGTGAAAACGTTAAATTGTTGAACGAGAACGAAGCCCAGTTTGCGATTTTACAAGGGCTTTATGGCGCGTGGGCTTGGCAGGGATCAGGTCCATACAAGGGCGTGAAGCAAGATGACATCCGCGCAGTTTCGATGCTTTGGCAAAACGTTGAGCATTTTATTGTACGTTCTGACTTGGCAGAAACCGGCACGGTGGCGGATTTGTCGAAACTGGACGGTAAGAAGTTCTCGATTGGCAAAAAGAACTCAGGGACAGAGAACTCAGGCCGCCACATTATGAGTGAACTTTCCATCTCTCCGGACAACTTCCACCTAGCGTTTATGGGCTATGGTGCCAGTGCCAATGCGCTGCAAAATGGCACCATTGAAGGAATGAATACTCCCGCAGGCGTGCCAGTAGGCGCGGTTACTCAGGCATTTGCTGCCATGGGTGATGATTTGAAGATTCTTTCTTTTACGGATGAGCAAATCAAGCAGGTCAACAGCACCTATAACCTTTGGACAGCTTACGAAATTCCCGCCAACACCTATCCCGGTCTTGATAAACCAATCACCACGGTCGCCCAGCCTAACTTCCTCGCGGTGCGCGACGATGTGTCGGATGACGATGTTTATCAACTGACCAAAGCCATCTATGAAAATCTGCCTTTCCTCCAGGGCATTCATAAAGCCACCAAAGCCATGGCGATTGAAAAAGCGATTGCTGGTCTTCCGGTGCCGTTGCATCCAGGTGCCGTGCGTTATTACGAAGAAGTGGGTATCGACATTCCCGCAGAGTTGAAAACGCAATAAGCCCTTTTTCCCCAATTGGGAGATTGAAAACGACATACAGCCCTGCTTTAGGGCTGTCTAGCAAGAGAGTAGTAACGCTCCTCGAAAGGAGTGCTGGAGCCAATCATGACGGATGCTGTAAACAAAGAGCTCGAAAAATTCGAGCTGCCTAATCGCATCGATATTCCCTGGGTGAACCTGACCATTACCGTTTTGGCGGTGGCATTATCCTGTGTTCACATCTGGTTCAACACCTTATCGACTTGGTCGGAACTTTGGGTTTCGGCGACCCACTTTGCCGGATTTGCGGTGATTTGTGCGCTGTGGTTTCCCGCCGCCAATCACCTGAAACATAACAAAATCGCTTTGGTGATAGACCTATGGATTGCCATCGCGGCGGTCGCTTGTCTGCTTTACATCCCCTACGCTGAAGATGCCCTTTATGAGCGCGGCGTGAAGTTTGTAGCGAGCGATTGGGTATTCGCCACGATAGCTATCCTGATTGCGATGGAACTGGTGCGTCGCACCATGGGTTGGTTTATCCCTGTGCTCATCGCGGTATGCCTGAGCTATGTCGTGCTGTGGGGGCAGTGGATGCCCGGCGTATTCCATTTTCCGGGTTTGAGCTTGGAAACCGTTTTGTACCGAAGTTTCTTCTCGTCTGAGGGCATGTTCGGCCCTATTTCCCGTATCAGCTGGAGTTATGTCTTCATGTTCATCCTGTTTGGTGCATTTCTGGTGCGATCCGGTGTGGGTGACTTTATCGTTCGTCTATCAAAAGCCGCGGCAGGGAAAATCATTGGTGGGCCAGGTTTTATTGCGGTGTTGGGCTCGGGCTTGATGGGGTCGGTATCGGGATCGAGCGTGGCAAATACCGTCTCGACGGGTGTTATCACGATCCCTTTGATGAAAAAAGCGGGCTTTCCGGCGCGGTTTGCTGCAGGGGTGGAAGCGGCAGCATCCACGGGCGGGCAGTTGATGCCACCAGTGATGGGCGCTGGCGCCTTCATCATGGCGTCTTATACCCAAATCCCTTACGTCGATATCATCGCTGTTTCCTTTATGCCAGCGCTGATCTACTTCCTTTCCGTTGCTTTCTTTGTTCGCATAGAAGCCAAGCGCAGCAATGTGCAGAAAGTATCGGAAGACGAAGAGTCGGTTCTGGGTGTGCTCATTTCAGGCTGGCACAACCTTATCCCGCTCGCGGTGTTGGTGTTTTTACTGATCCAAGGGTTCACACCGACTTACGCCGCGGGCATTTCCATTCTTTCTGTGATTGCAGCCAGTTGGCTCTCGAAAGATAACAAAATGGGACCCAATGCTGTGATCGAAGCATTGGCGTTAGGGGCCAAGAACATGGCGCCGACGGCGATTCTGCTCGTTGGTATTGGCTTGGTGGTTAACGTTATCAGCACGACAGGCATTGGTAATACCTTCTCACTGATGATTGATGGCTGGGCAGGCGGTAACCTGATGGTGATGTTACTGCTGATTGCGTTGGCTTCTTTGATCCTCGGAATGGGTTTGCCAGTGACCGCAGCTTATATCGTACTTGGTACTTTGTCCGCACCCGCGCTTTATACCTTGCTGGCAGAAAACCAGTTGATTGATCTGATTGTCGCTGGCGAGCTGCCTGAACAAGCGAAAGCCATCTTTATGTTGGCGGGGCCGGAAACCTTTGAATCGTTGAGCGCGGCGATGTCCGTAGAACAAGCCAAAGAGCTGCTGACGCTGGTGCCACCGGATTTCAAAGAAACCCTGATGGAACAAGCGCTGGGCGTTGAAGCTGTCGGGCTGGCATTGCTCTCTGCGCATCTGATTATATTCTGGCTGTCGCAAGACAGTAATGTCACGCCGCCTGTCTGTCTTACGGCCTTTGCTGCTGCGACCA
Source organism: Grimontia sp. SpTr1 (assembly GCF_947387585.1). NCBI lineage: Bacteria > Pseudomonadati > Pseudomonadota > Gammaproteobacteria > Vibrionales > Vibrionaceae > Grimontia > Grimontia sp. SpTr1. Next base: position 101,682 of record NZ_CANDOD010000007.1, on the reverse strand, counting down.
TCGCACGCACGCCACCGATGAGGACGGGCTTGACGGCATGGAAGATCGCCAAAGGACTTTATATCGTGCCACTTCTGATTGCCTACAGCTCGCTGGTGAGTTGGGACTTCACTGAAGTGTTGGTGGTGGGCATTTTTGCCATCTTCGGCATCTATTCACTTATCGGTGCCTTGGAAGGGTATCTGGAAGGTGCCTTGAACCCTTTGCTGCGATTGGTATTGATTGTTGCGGCAATCGTCATGGTCTGGCCGGGCTTACCACTTTGGATGAGGTTACTCGGTGTGATGACTTTCCTAGCACTCTTTATCTACAGTGGCCGAAAGGTTCCGGCTCAGACTGCAGCGTCATCCCACTAATGTCTTCTTTCATCTGGTTTAGGCATCAAGCCTGGACCAGATGTTTTTCCCCGTTGTCCCAAATCCTGACACCTTTTGTCAGCAAACTTTGCTCATGATTGTTTTAGGTTTGTGCCAGGGGCTGTTGACCTTTGGTGGTTAAATTTTGTTCTAGCCCTAAACGTTTTAGGCGCGGCGAGGTGTGTGTCGCCTAGTCACTCTAAGCAAATACACCTCAACAAAGCATAAAGCGTTTAGGGCAGAACCCTTTGGGCAGCGTTTGTGGGGACTTTCTGCTGCGTTATCGGCTTCTCATGTAGGCGAGCTACACATCGAAGCCTCTGCCTTGCATAAAACCCCCACAAACTGCTGCAAAAATCATCACCAAAGGTCAACAGCCCCTAAGGGTTATTCATGAAAAGTGACAGCTTTTTAGTGTTATGCGTCATGTCGATGCTTCTTGCCCCCGCACTTTTGGGCACTTTGGCGAACGCCACGACACCTTCTCCGCCCAATGCGCGCGTCTTCTTTATCACTCCACAAGATGGTGAGGTGGTCCCGCAGACCTTTAAGGTCAAATTCGGGTTGGAAGGTATGCGGTTGGCGAAAGCGGGTGAGAGAGTACCCAATTCAGGACATCATCATCTTTTGATCAACATTGACTCGCTGGTGGATTTTTCGCTGCCTTTACCAGCAACAAATAACATCCTGCATTTTGGTGGTGGGCAAACTGAGACGCAATTGACGCTGCCGAAGGGAAAACACACGCTGCAATTACTTCTCGGAGACTACCTTCATATTCCTCATGTTAAACCTGTTATTTCCCACAAAATCACCATTATCGTCAGATAAAAAAGCGCAGACTCCGGTGGTGGAATAGGAGCCTGCGCAAGGGTGCAGTGGATAGATAAATTGGATTTGTTTTATTGGCCGCGGCCGCACACCATCACAACCAAAGTGCGGAAGATGATGTAACAGTCCATTCTCAACCAACTCATTGGTGAAGACAGTGACAGTGCGTAAGAGTGGTCAAAGCCGACTTTTGAACGTACATCTTCAATGCAGGTGTCATAGCCTTGGTTAACCTGAGCAAGACCGGTGATGCCTGGCGTCACGCCATAAGTGCGGTCGGCAAAGTAAGGAATAGCAGTTTCCAGTTTTTGGTAGAAACCTGGGCGTTCTGGACGAGGGCCAATCAGCGCCATATCACCGGCCAGCACATTCAGAAACTGTGGCAGTTCATCCAGACGGGTTTTGCGCAGGAAACGACCTACGCGGGTCACGCGAGGGTCTTCTTTGGCTGCCCAAGCCGCGCCGCCAGCTTCTGCGTCAGCACGCATAGTGCGGAACTTAATCATGTTAAAAATCAGGCTACGGTCTGGCAGTGAACGACCAATGCGCATCTGGCTGAAGAAAACGGGGCCTGGGCTGTCGAGTTTGATAGCGAGTGCAATCAAAGGAAACAGCGGCAGTGTGAGTGCCAGTCCGATAAGAGAGCAGAAAATGTCCATCGAGCGCTTCGCTTTTGCAGTGATGGGATTGATGTCCATTTGCGCGTTGAGATTCATGTTCAGGTTCATGATGATCGTCCTCTTCCTAAATTCATTTGCCAGACGTGACACGCTGCCAATGTCCTTTTTCTAATCCAATGATGTAGCGCAGAGTACCAATCAGGTTTGCCGTGTGGCCGGCAACCAGGTAGTTCAGCGCCTTGCTAATTCTGTTTTTGGGCTGACAGCCGATCAGCTGACATATCGCCACGATGCTGTAAATACTGAGTTGTCCTGCCGCTGCAACCATGAAGAAGGGATTGGTCTTGGCAAGGTAGATGCTGCCTGCCAACGCAGTCAGCATCAGAAACGGCATCAGCACGCGTAACGCTTTGCCAGAAGCAAAGGTGAATGCGACACCGCGGTGGCTGGGGTGCAAACATTCTGCGAGGCGAATAAGCTGCTGACAGTTACCCGCACCAATGCGCAGACGGCGACGGAAGTCCTGCGCGTGGTTGGAGGCTTCCAGCTCCACAGCCTGAATATCTTCCAGCACCACTGCGCGGTAGCCTTGCGCCACGATGGACATTGGCAAGATGAAATCATCATTGATCGTGTCCAGCGCCAACGGCTTGAATAATTCACGGCGGATAAAGTACAGCGCACCATGTGCTCCCAATGCCGAGCCGAGTTGTGCTTCGTTGCGTTGGATTTTGTTCTGATAGTGCCAATATTGCTGTTCTTCTTCGCAAGGGTTCAGGAAACAGTAACGACTGTTTACTACGCCAACTTCTTTGCACTGAAAGCGTTTGGCCGCCAGACGCAGTGCGTCGTAAGAAATCAGGGCTGAAATATCGCTCATCGCCACCAGGTCGGTATGAATGGTCGCCATGGCTTTGTTGAGCACAATCACCTTGCCGTGATTGTCGATGTACTCAAGCACACGCAGGTTCAGGTGCTGGCACAGCGGTTCTCTGATGGTGTTGCGGGCAACTTCTGCCGTGTCGTCAGTGCAGCCATCGCATGCCAAAACGATTTCCAGCTTTTCTGCGGGATAGTCCAGCATGGCCAGATTTCGGATTTTCTCTGCGATCCATTGTGCCTCGTTGTAAGCAGGCAGCAGCACGCAGATGGTTGGCAGTGCTTTTTCATCCGCCATGGTTGCTGGCTCTGAGGCTGTGTTAGTGGTGAACCGCACCAACAGTTTCAGTAGCAGGGGGTAGCCAATGTGGTGATAAATCACCAGCGCGATACTCGCCGTTGTGAGCCAAAAAATCAGTTCATATGCCATAGCTAAGACCCTCCGCCAAAGAATCATAGGCTTTTGCCATGTTTCGGACATCGGCATGGCACATTACGAAATCTCGTGGGTTTTGAGTGCGGCTTTCATACAGGAATGGCAGGATTTTCTCCGCCATGTCTGCAGAATCCCCCGCTTTCAACAGTAAACCTGTTTTCGGGCAAAGCGTTTCGACAGCGCCACCCACATCGGTAACCGCAGTCGGAATGCCGCAAGATTGTGCTTCAAGGGGGGCCAGTGGAAAGCCTTCGTTGAACGATGGTAAGCAGAAGAGATCCAGTGATTGGTAGAAGGTTGGCATGCTCTCGACATGGCCAAGGAAATGAACGCGATGGTCAATCGCCAAACGTTCAGCCTGATCTTTCAGCGCGCTTTCCAGTGAGCCGGAGCCCGCAATAGCCAGATGATAGTGAGCAGGCAAATCGGCCATCGCTTCAATCAGCACGCCGTGGCCTTTCACTTCTTCGAGACGGCCACTGGCACCAATCAGTTTGACGCCAGAAGGCAGGTTCAATGCCTTGCGTGCTTTGAATTTGTCACCAGGAATGAATCGGGAAGTATCGATACCGTTCTTGATGACTTTTAACTGGTGAATGCCGGGTAAATCCATCATGCCCTGCGCCACGATGTCGGCATCTGCAACTTCGACAGGTTTGGCAATCAAGGAAACGATACGGTGTAGAAGGCGATGGCTTTTTTCACTGTAGTGCCAAGCGTCGTGCTCGGTGTGCATGTGAGCCATACCATTAAGGCGAGATGCCAAACCACCGTAAAAGAAGGGACCGATATGGTGGGTATGAACCACATCTGCTTTCAACTCACGAAGAACACGTTTCAACTGCTTCACCAGGGCATAAGACAGGCCAGGTTGCTTGTTGAGGAAAATGAGCTGGTCTTTGTGAGCCTCGAGACGAGGCCACGCTGCAATCGCAGATTCCAGATTACCTTCGAGACTCACTATCTTCATGTTGTTGCGGAACGTGGAGAAGTTCATCAGCTCGAGCGCCATGACTTCGAGTCCACCGGGTCTGAGATGTTGTACTACCTGCACTATGGTCTTCATGGTTTTCCCCAATTCGATTCAATCTTTAGGAACCTTGTTGATGAAGACCTTAGTGCATAGGGTGTGCCAATTCGTGTGTGGCATTTAACTCAATGATATGGCGAAGAATTCTAAAATGGTATTTGGCAGGAGAGTTGAATTTCTCATTCTGAGAATCGCCCTGACAGTCATCGGGCGAGTCCCATGATTTTTTCACGCCAGTTTTCCATCGTGCGGGAATTTACCTTTTCCATTTGCTCCCAACGGTCCGGAATGTCATTTTTTATCGTCGCCAGAAGCTGACGTGCATTGGGATCGCTTTGGGCTTGTTGCTCCAGCCATAACAGCCAGCGGTAATCGACAATGCCGTTCATCATGTCATACAGATCGTTGTGGATATCAGGCTCTTCCGGACAAGGATTGACGGAAGGGTAGAGCATTTGCACATCAAACTCCCGCCCATCGGTAGGGTCGAATGGGTCTGCGGTTGGCATACGTCCGTGCCATTTCAAAAAGCCATCCGCACCGGTTCGCCACAGGTAGTAGCCAGATGCCGCGCGAGCGTTAGAGAGGTTATAGAGCCATACTTCGCGGTCGTCTTTCTGCGTCTCTTTGACCTGATCCGCATCAATGCCAAAGCCGTCGTTCACTAAGACCAAGTCGAACATGGGAAGGTAGGCTTTATCATGATCACTGTTTAGGTGCCCAGCGAGCTTGGCGTCTGGGGCGAGCATGCTAAAGCTTCGGTGCATTTCCTTAAACAGATCAACATTGCCGGGATTGCTTGGTTCATCAGCAATCGACCAATAGGGTGTTGGTTGCAACCGCTGTTTATAGCGGGCTTCAATGTCTGCCACAACATTGGCAGCATTGCCTGTGCCTATGGACTGGCTGAGCCGTTTAGCCGGGGCGTAAGCCATCACGGAGCTAAAGCCCAGAACATTCAGGTTATCGGAAAGGTTATCGAATTCCTTTTGTGTTTCCTGATTGTGGGGTGTGGAATAAGGCGGAGAGATACCGGTCAGCCCGATTTTTCTCAGGAACTTCAAATCGCAGATCATTGCCATGTCACCAATGGGTGCCAGATCTTTGAACCAACCAAACTGCACCTGTTTTTCAAGGTAAATCCCGACGGGTTTGGTCAACGCAGGTAAGGCAACATCCAGAACAGAAACGGTGAACGGCGCTTTAAGGACTTTGCCCTGCATCATCACCTGCACTTCGCCGCGATAGTCACCGGGAGGCTGGTTGTCTGGTACATCAACTCGCACCATTAGCCGCCTTGGCAGCGCAACGCCTTGGTTTTCCGGCATCAATCCATGTCGGAGATAATCATCGTTGGGTGCCAGCAAGGTTGATGAAAGGTGGGTTCGGGTCAGTTGCCACTGGCTCCAGTGCCAACTGGCCGCCAAGGTTTGCTGTTCTTGGCTGGGTTGTCTGAGCAACACCATGGGAGCGCCGGGCAGGTTGCCTTGTTCGAACGCCATGGTGAATAACACGGGTGTTCCGGGAGCAGCACTGATTGTGTCCTTTTGAACCTGTAACCTTGGCTGCCCAGTTGGCCACTTTTTCCATGCTGCTACCGGCCAGTTTCTGTCCCACCAGAGTTTTCTTTGGCGGGCCAGCATATCCAATATCAGTGGGTTATCCGCAGGTGTTGCCAGCACACCGCTGACAAACTGTGCATCTGGGCTGTCGCCTTTGAGGGTGATCTTCACCGGATTGCCGTTACTGCTGGCACTGAAAGTGACGCGGTCACTTTTTCTGGCGCCAAAATGATCCCAACTGCTGCTTTCCGGTGAGACGGTCACGTCGCGAAGGCCAAGGTAGACATTTTCAATCCAGTCCTTTGGAGAAAGACGTTGTCGGTAAACGGTTTTTCCATCCACTTGAATCTGGCGTTCCAGTGGATGGGGGAGAAACTCCCATTCACCTGCGTCGCGCAGCCAGAGGGTGATTTGCCATTCACCGGCAGGTAGTGGCAGTGTCAGGTTATCAATGCCACGGATGCCATCAAACGTTAAGGCGTCAGCAGCCTGCATGCGGGTACTTCTGTCCAGTGCATGAACTGAACGTCCGGTGACCAGCGGCGAGCCGGGTGACAAAGGCTGAAATCCAGGCCAAATCGCGCTTCCTTCTGGACCTAAATCCCACGCAAAGATGTTTTTGCCCAATGGCTTGGGGGTAACAGCCTTGATGCTGGTCAGCGCAAAACCGCGCTCTGCACGTCCGGCAAAAACGATAATTTGCTCAAGACCTTGCAGATCTAATCGTCTACCTTCCGGGGTGCGCAAGCTGGCGAAAGGGACTTCCAGATTAAATTCACCGGGTGGTATGACTCGCTCGATGTTGGCGCGATCGGCATAACCCGGGTTTTTGGTGTCATCGGCTCGGATGACGGCGATAGCGTCGGTTTTCGAAAGGTTATTACCAGAAATCACCAGCATGCTGGTTTCCGAGATGTCTTGCAGTTCCGTGCTGTCGAGACGGAGGTTGGCCATCACCAATGAAGGACAAAGTAACAGCAAGGTGAGAATCCATGGCTTCATCTTTGTCACTCCATTATTTGGCTTCGATAACATTGCCGTCTTTGGGTGAAGGCAGTGCAGGGTGTTCCTGCTTCACGAATGGAATGCGCGTGAGTACCGGCGCACCTGTGATGGTTTCCAGTGTATCTATACGGCGAATGGTGGTGTCAGTCAGTTCCATGATGACGGCAAGCCCACAGCCAAGGAATACACCGCCCACCATGCCAGCGATGGCAAACACAATGATGGGGAGATTGCTTGGTCTGCTCGGTGAGTAAGGGCGGTCGATAATCTTAATCCGCTTATCTTGTTCGAACACACCGAGAGAGCTGGTTAAACGTGCTTTTTCCTGACGTTCCAGCAACTCTTCAAACAACATACGTTTCACCTGCAGGTCACGCTCGAGCTTGCGGATTTGCTGCTCTTTCTCGCCGGACATATTGGTCTTTTCTTCCAGCTGGGTGATCATTTTCCGCAAGCTGGCCGTTTCCTCTTCCAGCGTTTCCACTTTGCTTCTTGCAGCCTGAAGGCTTTCTAGCTGGGAGATAAGCAGGGGTTGGGATTCACTGTCACCATTCATGCGTGCGCTGCTGGCGATATCCCAGAGCTGTGCGGTGTCAATGGTCTCGCGGGTTGATTCAACCAGTTGGGCGCGTTGTTCTTCGAGGCGGCGCAGGTTCCTGAGCGCCGCCTGAACCAGGCTGTGTTGGTCGGTGTAACGCGCTTTCAGTAATGCCAGCTCGCTGCGAATTTTCACAATCTGATCTTCAATACTGCCTATCACCGGGTTGGTGCTGGAAAGTTGTTGGTCAAGGCCACCCAGACTCTTCTGTGCGCCGGCCATTTCGGCTTCCTTTTCGGAAAGGCGTTGCTTGAGCTGTTCGATACGGGCATAGTTTGCGACTTGGAGTTCCGGCAAACCATCCGCATGCTTGCTGCGAAAGTCAGCCAACGCCGCTTCTGCATCATCCAGTTCTTCGCGACGCTTATTGATGTGTTCTGAAAGGAAGAAGCTGGAGTCTTTCATGGAGGAGCGTTCCGGTGCTAAGAGCTCTTCCACCACATAATCGCTTACGGTTTCCAGCGTTTCTTTCATACCTTCTGGATCGTTAGAGCGGTAATCAATTCTGATCACGTCTTTACCAATGGTGACCATATTCAGCCCATTGGAAAGCCGTGCGATGACTTCATCGAGCTTTTGCGGTGAGTCGTCTTCGCCCACATAGCCTCGTTCAAGCGCGACCTTCCCCAAAATGTGGCGACTGTGCAGCAGGGTTTGTAAGCCACTGAAACGCTCTTTCATCTGGGCCGACACCGCGAGGTCCTCCAGAAAAGGGTTCATTTTTGAGGTTTCCTGAACCAGCATGCTGGTGTGCGAAATATACTGCTTTGGGCTCAGCAGGCCGATGGCAATCCCCATCAAAGGAAAGATGAGTATCGGCATCATAACCACATAGCGACGACGCCAAGCGCCATCGAGCAGGATCAGGAATTTGTAGGTCAAGGAGTTCATAGCGCATCCAACCAGTCAGCTAATTTTTCAGCTCGCGCATCCCAGGTATGAGGGCTGACCGCCGCTTGCTGGTGTGAATTGTTTTGCTTCTGCCCCGCACGTTCCAGTGCTGAGATCATTTCGTCCACATTATTAACGATAGACACATATCCACGATATTCACTGACAGCAGGGAAAGGTGTGCTAATCACCGGACGTCCCGTGGCGAGATATTCACGTAACTTCAGAGGGTTACACGCCTGAATCTGGCCGTTGTCGGTAAAAGGCAGCAAGCTGGCTGACCAATGTTGACTGTAACCAGGTAGTTCGTGGTGAGGGCGAGGGCCCATCAGGGTGACGTTATCGTGCTTTGCCAAGGTTTTGGCTTCGTCGCAGGCATGTCCGATGAAAACAAAATGCCAGTTTGGCAGTGCCTCAATGGTGCTGTGCAGCATGGGGTAATCCAGCCATTCAGACAGCGAGCCGTAGAAACCAGCGATGGGCTTACCATCATTAGGCAAGTCTTTAGCGCGGGGTGCCGGCGTAGAAAACAGTGAGTAGTCGACACCGTGTGGCAGCAGACGTGTGCGCATGGCAGGAAAACGTGTGTAGAGGGTTTCACTGGCAGCGAGGATGAGATCTGCTTTGTTCACCAATTCAGTTTCTCGTTCTGCCACGGTGTCGTGGTCGACACCCGCCAGCTTGGAAAAGTCGTCACCGCAATAATAAACCACCGACGACGCCCCCAGTTTGTCTGAAATATCCACTGCCGTTGGCAGAGAAGTCCAGAGGATTGGGTTGTGCAGGTTGGCTTTTTCAATGATAGGCAGCAGTTGGTTCATCAGCATACTGGATGCGATGGTTCTGCCGAAACGGGTGCGCGGTGCAGGCAGCGTTGATGGATTCACCAAGGTGAAGTTCGCAGGCAAGCTTGCCTCACTTTTTGCTGCAGTTGGAAGCGATTTTGCGGTGAGCTTTCTCCACGCCCGACGCACATCGTTCATGGTGAGTGTTGGTCGGCGAAGGCCGATGGAGTTGACCCAAACCACTTTGCGCTGTTCCGAAAGACGACGGATAAGGTGCTGGGTGCTTGAAGGCAAACCGCCCCAGTCTTCACCGAAAACAATCAAATCGCGGCTCACCGTTTCATCTCCTCATCCGTGAGTGGACGAATCACTTTTGCTGGCACACCGCCAGCGACAACAAAGGGTGGCAGGTCGTGAGTGACCACGCTGCCAGCGGCGACAATAGTGCCTCGGCCGATGGTGACACCAGCCATCACAGAGACACCGGTCGCCAGCCAAACATCCTGTTCCAAAATGACATCGCCCACTTGGCTGTCGAGTTCAGACATGCCTGCGGCGCGGTCTTCTGCATTGACAGGGTGCCCGGGATAGCCAGCGATAAAAGCACGGCCTGCGATGCGAACGTTGTCGCCCAACACCACTTTGGAGCCAACTGCGATGGTGGTTTGCCAGCCGATATCAATATTGCTGCCCATGATCAGCTCTGGTTGGCTGTTACCGCTGGTGCGGCCCGAGATGGTGGATTGCCCTGATACGCGGCAGTCATCACCCATGGAGATAGAAACCGGACCGCTGACGAAAGGCATACCACCGTAGAGATACAAACCACGACCGACATGCTGCAGGCGACCCTTGAATACCGGTGTCCACCACAGAGCGCGAGTCAGGTTGCCCCAAAGGGCCTGAATCACGACCGTGATTTTGTAGAGTGGTACAACAATGAGTTTTGGTGCTGGCATGCTCATATGGAGCATACCTTTCAGCATTTTGAACAGGCCGCGAGCGACGGGGCTCGGGCTGTGCTTCAACCAATGTCGGGTAGCTTGCATGTTCATGATGATTACTCCACGGTCACTGATTTTGCGAGATTACGTGGTTGGTCAACGTCGGTGCCTTTCAGCACAGCAACGTGATACGCCAGCAACTGCAAAGGCAGGGTGTAAAGCACGGGCATCAGGATGGGGTCGCAATCCGGCATCTCAATCGCATGGGTAATGTGGTCTGATGCCAATTCGATACCCTCGTGGTTACTGACCAGAATCACTTTGGCGCCACGTGCGGCCACTTCGCGAAGGTTCGAGAGTGTTTTCGCCATCATTGGGCCCGGAGGCGCAACCAAAACTACAGGCATACTGTCATCAATCAGGGCAATAGGGCCGTGTTTCAGCTCGCCTGCCGGATAAGCTTCAGCGTGGATGTAGCTGATCTCTTTGAGCTTCAGCGCGCCTTCCTGAGCCAGAGGGAACCCTGTTCCTCGGCCGAGGAAAAGTGCGTGCTCAGATTGCATCATGGAAGCAGCGACAGACTTAAGGGACGCCAGTTGGTCAATCACATTAGATAAGCCTACCGGTAGGCTGAACAGCGCCTTGATCGCCGCTTTTTCGGCTGCGACATCCAGTCGGCCACTGGCTTTTGCCGTGCGTAGGGCGGTCAGCAGCAGAACCATCAACTGTCCGGTGAAGGCTTTGGTCGAAGCAACACCAATCTCAGCGCCAGCCAGTGTGCGCAGGAAGCAGTCACTTTCAGCGGCCATGGTGCTGGTATCAACATTAAGCAGTGACATGCAAGATAAGCCTTGCTCTTTGGTGTAACGAAGCGCGGCGAGGGTGTCAGCTGTTTCGCCAGATTGGCTGATAAACAGCGACAGGGTGTTTGGTGACAGTGGAGATTCGCGGTAGCGATATTCAGACGCAACATCCGCCTCGACGGGAATCGCTGCGAATTGTTCGAACCAGGTACGGGCGACCATGCCTGCATAGTAAGAGGTGCCGCAGGCAACGATAGAAAGACGGTCAAAGCGTTCCAGATTGGCTGGGAACATTTCATCTTTTAGTGTAAATGTCGCGTTGTCACAGTAGTGGTTGAGCGTATTGCGAACCACTTCTGGCTGCTGGTGGATCTCCTTCAGCATGTAATGACGATAGCCTTGCTTGCCTTGGTCGTGCTCGGAGACCTGCAGTGCTTTCATTTCTCTGTGCGTGGTTTTGCCATCGGTGGTGGTGATCACCAAGCCATCAACGCTTACTTTGGCAACATCACCGTCTTCCAGCAGGCAGAGGTTGCGTGCAACACTCGCTAAAGCAATCGAATCAGATGAAATAAAGTGACCCGCTGCGCCCTGACCAATCACCAATGGACTGTCGAGACGTGCGGCATAAACCGTGTTTGGCTCAGAAGCGAAGATGACTGCAATCGCAAAGCTGCCTTCCAACGTGGCGACAGCTTCTCGCAGCGCAGCTTCTGGTGACAATCCTTTATCAAGGTTGCGGGTAATGAGCAGCGGGATGCACTCGCTGTCGGTTTCGCTGTTAAAGCAATAACCATCACTTTCCAGATCGGCTTTCAGTGCACTGTAGTTTTCGATGATGCCGTTATGAACCACCGCAACTTTAGGTGTCATGTGCGGGTGGGCATTGGACTCGGAAGGTGCACCGTGGGTCGCCCAACGGGTATGGGCAATGCCCACAAAGCCTTCTAATGGATGCTCTTTCAGCAGTGAGCTCAAAGCATCAAGTTTGCCCGGTGCACGGCGACGTTGTAATCCGGTTCGTTGTGCGATCACCAGACCACTGGAGTCATATCCGCGATATGACAGGGCACGAAGCCCACCCACTAATGCTGAGGTGACTGACGTTTCTGAAACAGCTGCGAAGATTCCACACATAATCGTTCTCCTTGGTTTTCTTTTCCGCTCATTAATGAGCGCCTTTTCCAAAAAGAGAGCACTAACTGTGCCAAGATGTAATGGTTTAATTTTCAGACAGATAGAGTAAAACGCCGTGCGATAAAACGGCGTTTTCTCATTATGAAAGTCAGATTAATCAAATTGACGCTTAGTTTGCTGTTTGCCTTTTCATCGCCTGAATGGAAAATTTTGGTAGCAGGCTGAAGCGTTGTGCCAGCAGTACCATAGAACCTATCGCCATCATCAGTAGCATAAGGCGTGCGATGTCTGACCATTCATAAGTGGAAACGTAAAGCCAGAAGAAGCAAAAACCACCGCAGAAGAGCAAGGCCGTTAATGGGTAAGGCAGATGGTAAAGGTGCTGGCTCACAGCATAGAACAACACAAACCTAAGACCTTGGGTAAAGGTGAGTGCCATTAGCACACCCATCACGCCGTAGCTGTTGCCCCACCAAATCAAGGTACCCACAGCAACCAGAGCTGACACCACATTAATCGCCATTTGACCATAAGTGGTGTCTCCGGCGAAGCTGCCAAGATTGACCAGTTCAGCCAGCTCTTTGAACAATGCTGCAATGATTAGAAAGACGGTGAAAGTCGCAGCGAGTTGATAGGTATCAGGGAGTAACCAAGTAATGGCGAGTGGGGCCAAAAAGGCAACCATCACAGAAATGAGCATCACTGCGGTAAGTCCAAAACAGGTATAACGTGTCGCTGTTTCGCGTCCGTTGACGTCATAAAGCACATCGAAGCGTTTTGGCATCCACCACATACCGAAAGGTTGCAGTAAAAGCACCACTGCCAGCCCGAATTTCGCGGCGACACCAAACTGTGCTACCTCTTCGAGAGAACTGACTTCTGCCAGTACCCAGCGATCGAAACCGTTCATGGTGAAAGCCATCAGGCCGCTCGCCATGATAGGAATGCTGTAGATGAGTGATTGCTTCGCAACAGGCATGGAAAACGCCAATCCCGTTTCACGAACCTGAATCACAAACAGAATCACCGCCTGTACGGCAGCCGCAATGATCCCGGCTTCCAATACGCCATCGATGCCTCGGCCTGAAAGCAGCATCACCACAGTGAGAGCCGCTTGCAGCAGGGCACGGCCAACGGCGACGGAGAAGAAGGTGAAGGCACGATTCTGCATGCGAATCCAACCGAGCGGTACAGCGATACAACCCTCCAGCGCCAGCATCAAAAGTACCAGACGCAGTTGATAGGTGGTGAGCCCACCGGGAACCATACTGTCGAGCCAAGCCGCCAGTGACCAGGATAAAGGGATCACCACAGCGCAGATAATCAAAGTGAGCGTGAAGATTCGTGCGGACATGGTGAGCCGTTCTGCCTCGGATTTACAACGCCCGACAAAGCGATACAAGGCGTCTTCAAGTCCCAAACCAACCAGAATGCTGCCGAGGGCGGCGATACTGCTGACAATCTCCAATTTCCCGAATTCAGCTTGAGGCAACTGATGGGTAATAAAGGGCAGCATCAGCAGAGAGATCCCTCTCATCAATGCCATGCTGCTGCCATACAGCAGGGTTTGTTTCATCATTGGCGATAACGCTTTCATCCTTGAACCTCATCGCGGGCGAGCGTGGCTTCATTGCGTGCGCTTTGTTGAGTGAGTGCGTCACAAATGGCGGAGAAGCAAAGTTCGGCGCGGTATTGACGCGCAATTTGGAACGCTTCCTCGCCCAACTCTTTCAGTGACTGCATGTTCTGCTGCGCTTTAGCCAGTGTACGGGCAAGATCCGCTTCATCGTCCGGCAAGTATTTCAGGCAGTTTTCGCCATCAGTCAGTTGGGTGTCCCAGTAGGCACCATCGGAAGGAATGATGACGCACATACCCGCAGCCATGGCTTCGAGAATGGATAAACCGAAGGGTTCTTTGGTGCTGGTGGAGACAAAAATATTGCTGTGCGCGCGAATGGCATCCAACTGTTCAGGCGCTTCATGCCAGAACACTTTTGTGATGCACTGTGGCGCGTTGCTGACCGCAAGATTAGTCTGTTTGGGGCGGATAAAGCAGATGTGCGTTTCCGGGCGTTCAGACGGTGTCATGTGCGACAGTGCTTTGGTTAATGTGTCCAACCCTTTCCATTTCAGGAGAGAAGCCGCCCAGAACAATACCGCATAGTCATATTGGCATCGGGTTGGCCAAAGCGTCTTAGGCAGACCATTTCTGAAAGTCTGGAATTGAGGAAAGGCGGAAACATCTTCCAACGAGCCTGTTGCACTGATGGCGTGGTTTAACGAATCCCGCGTGGAGTCAAGATAATAGACTTCATCGGCGGACAGTAAGCAGCGGCCAATGGTTCTTGAGCGTGCAACCGGGCCATGTACCATTTGCACCAGACGGTAACCCAGCAGAAAACGGGCGAGGTAAAGGCCAAGGTCGACGCCCGGGCCTGATGCTGCGAGCGCCGTATCCATTCTTCCAACAAACAATCTTAGCCAAAGTAATTGCAGGGCAATCAGAAAATGACGGGCGAAGTAGCTTAAACCCTGTTCGGCTTTTTTCAGTTGCTTTGGCATGTACAAGGTTTTTACGTACGCCTGCGTTTTCGCCCAGGTGTCAGGGTCAGATGTCAGAATCGAAATGCGAACCGGCTTTGATTCCAACTGGCTAAGGATATGTTTGGTGGATACCTTAGAGCCGCCCGCAAAAGGGATCGGGTCAAGAATCACGATATGCTTTAAACGTTTCATTACACGGCCTCCGAAGGTTGACGACGGAGTTTGCGAACAATGTTCAGTGATGCCTTAACAGGAGGCACAAATTGCCATTGGCTGGTCCAACGGGCGGTCATGCTTGGATTAGTCAGCAGTGATTGATATAGGGCTTCAAAGCGTTGGGTATGTTGAGTGATGGTGAATTCCGCCATCACGCGGCGATAGCCATCCTGCGAAAATTGCAGGCTTTGCTCTGGATTCGTAAACAGATGGTAAGCCGCTTTTGCAATAGCATGGGCATTGTCGGGTTCAACAAGAATGCCGGTTTTCTGATGGGCGATCACGCCTGGAATGCCGCCAACTCGTGGGGCGACAACCGGTAAACCTGCGAGGTTTGCTTCCGCGAGGGTTAAGCCGAACACTTCTTCTCTCGCGCCGGAAAGATACACATCCGCACCGCCACGCATCAGGCCGACGACGTTTTCCTGTTCGCCAATCAGGTGAATGCGATCCTTCATGCCGGCTTCTGCAATCTGGCTTTCCAGTGCCGCGCGTTCACTGCCTTCACCGATAACAACAAGGTGGGCTGGCAAGCGCAATTCCCGCATCTGGCGGCAGGCTTCAATCAGCAAATCGACGCCTTTGCGGTGAATGAGTGAGCACACAGTCACGGCAACGAAAGCATGGTAAGGAATGCCGCATTTCTTGCGTAAATCCTCAACTGGCTGGCTCAACAGTTTTTGAGTGTCGATGCCATTGGGAATGACCTGACAGCGATCTTTGTTCGCGCCGTCGCTCAGCAATTGGTCCACCACAGGTTGGCTGACACCAACGGCCATGCTGGCATGATGAAAACCGAGTGTAATACGATCACGCAGTGGATAGCGGGAGTGTAGGTGAAGTACCAAAGGTAATTTGCGGGCTCTGGCAACCAGATTCAGCCACTGTGATGGGGCACCACTGTTTGAATGCAGAAGAGAAATGTTGTGCTTATCAACAATACGAAGGCCTTCGTTGACCAACTTGATGTAACCGACCACGTCCCACTTGGGCGCTTGTTCCCCGAACAGCAAAGTAAAGTTGCTGACGTAAACCGGAATATCGAGTTGGCGAACCTGTTCAGCCAATGCTTCATTGTTACACCAGAGCACAGGTGCAAACGCAGATTTATCGAGGTGGGTCAGCAGGTCGATCAGACAACGTTCGCTGCCACGAATCCAGTTATCACCATAATGCACAAAAAGTACGTTCTGACGGGTTTGTTGAGTTTGCAGTGATGCGTTCATTATTCTTCCTCCAGCCCTTTTGGCGATGAATGCGCCGGACTTGTGTATATGAGTGTGATTGCAAAGAGCGCACCAATTTTTAAGTGATTGAAATGAAAGAGCTTGAGTGCTTTTCTCGCGTCAGGCTCAGTGGTTTCTTTCATTTTGAGAGTCAGATTAAAGGGAATATACCCAAACGACCTGAAGATGCAGGATTCAGCGAGATTGACTGGCGTTGTGATCGCGGCGTTCCTTTGCAGGTGTAGTCACCTCCATCAAAAAGGAACAACAAAGAGCATGGCGTCAGTCAACTCGCCCGAAGGGAGGTCATCAATGCGCCCACTTCTTCGTTAAATTCCACGGAAATAGAACGACTATTCCTCGCGAAATTTGCCTCGAATTGAACGCATTGATGGCCTCTGAATACGAGCATCTTCAGGTCGTTTGGGTATAAGCCTTCAGCAATTTCGGAACGACAGCTTCAGCGGAGTAACGCTCTTTAATGGTTGAAATCGCGTTGATTTGCCACGTTGAACGCTTTTGCGGATCGCTGTTTCGCCAGTCATGCACCACATCGACCATGGATGTCACGTCCCCTTGTTTCAGCAACCAACCATTTTTATCGTGCTGGATGAGCTTATCGAGCGCACCGACATTGAAAGCGGCCACCGGAATCCCCCGCGCCATGGCTTCAAGCGATGACATAGGGAGACCTTCAGCGCGGGACGGCAACACCAACAGCCCAATGCGCGGCCAGACCCTTCTCATGTCTGTCTGAGCGCCATGGAACACCACGTTAGCAGGTGCAGACTTTTCAAGATCCTTACGCATGGGGCCATCGCCATAAATGTGGAAGTCCATATAAGGAAAGTGTTTGGCAAGCAACACGAAACGGTCAGGCGCTTTTTCTTTGCTGAGGCGACCGACAAAGGCAATCTCTTCGCCGGATGATAAAGAGAGGTCTTTGGTATTAACAAAGTTGTCCGACAGTTCAGCAGGGCAGGGGATCGTTGACAGAATGGGCGTGCTGACAGCGAACACTTTGTCGGCCAAAAAAGCGGTATGACGGTCAAACCAGTCGTACATTTTTAGCTTTCCTTGCTTTTCTTCGCCGCTGTGGAAGGTGCTTGCGCAAGTGATACCCATCATCTTACACATAGGGCGAACCAGAATGCCGGCTTTGTAACCATGGGTATGAATAACATCAGGCTTGTGCTTGCGTATTTGACGCCAGAGGGTTGTCAGACGTCCGTCTAGCACCTCACACTGGAGACCTGCATAAAGGAGGCGGCGTTGGACAGGATGGCTGCCGTAGTTATTGAGAAAGACCACAGTCACTTCATTCCGCGCACTGTTCAAGCCAAGCGCCAGGTGCTCTACGTGAGACTCGATACCGCCGAAACCGCGACTGTCCAATATTAACCAAATCTTCTTCGTTTCCATTTTTACCACCCATTTCCAATGAAAAAAGTGAAAAGACCCTACAGAAAGCCTTTCAGCAAACTTAGTGCCAGTGTGCTAACTCATTGAAATAGCGAAGAGGGCGTTATTACGCAGTGTGTGCAAGGTGTTGAAATTCATCAAAATGAGAAAAGGAGAAAACGGAATTAGTCAAACCGCATGTCAAAATGACGAAATGATACGAGCCCACTTCTTTCTCACAAAGATAGAAAGAGGTGGTGGCTTGTTGGTGATGGAAGAATTCTATCAATGGCAATAACGTGAAATGATTTTATATCCATGTTTTTATTAAATAATCTATCGAATTTGAGTCGTCTTTCTTTCTAAAATGACCCTCGGTTCAGAAAATCTGGCAAACCCTTTGCAGAGAGTGCCGATAGAATCTCGAAACGGACAGAGGTCTTTATGGCAAGTTATTTAGTGACAGGCGGATGCGGATTTATCGGCTCCCACTTAGTCGAATCGCTTCTGGCAGAGGGTCATCATGTCAGGGTCGTCGACAACCTCTCAACGGGCTACCGCAACAACGTTCCACGACACTGTGAACTTCGTGTTGCTGATATCTGCCAGCCGGGTGTGCTGGAAGAGGCGATGAAAGAAATGGATGGTTGCTTTCACCTCGCCGCCATCGCTTCTGTTGAGCGCTCAAATGAAGAGTGGATAGAAACCCATCAGGTGAACCTGACCGCCAGCATTCGTGTGTTTGAGGCTGCCCGCGCAGCTAAGACGCCTGTCGTCTACGCGTCTTCTGCTGCTGTATATGGCGATAACGCTGATATGCCTCTGTCAGAGCGCTCGATCCCCCGACCATTGACCGCCTACGGCGCAGATAAGCTGGGCTCAGAACTTCACGCCAGAGTGGCTTCCATGGTTCATGGTGTTCCGACAGCGGGAATGCGCTTTTTCAATGTGTTTGGGCCTAGACAGGATCCTAAATCGCCTTATTCCGGCGTGATTTCTATCTTCGCCGATAGAATCATGGCCTCTCAACCCCTGACAATTTTTGGCGATGGCGAGCAAACACGCGATTTCATTTATGTTGGCGATGTGGTCCGTTTCCTCCGTGGTGCGATGCAGAGTATCTCCACGACACCTGAGGTCTTTAATGTATGCCGTGGTGAAGCGCTTTCCGTTAACCAACTTGCCAATACCTTGATGACCTTAACGGGGATCAAAGTCAGTGTCTCCTACCTGACAGCGCGAAAAGGTGATATCCGTACTTCGATTGGCAGCCCCATGCATGCCCAAAAAGAGCTGCGTCTGGTAGCGAAAACCTCAGTCACGCAAGGGCTGAGAGAGTTGATTGATTACCTCAACGAAGACGGTGAACGCTCGGTGGGATAGCTCGGCAATCTCAATAAGATTCGAAAAGAACAACGCCGCATATATGCGGCGTTGTTTTTGGTTTGAAGATGGAAATGTCGGTCAGACTTCGTCAGTTTCCCAAGCCTGCTTTTTCCGATAAAGCGTGGAAGGGCTGATTTGCAATAGAACGGCGGCCTTCAACACGTTCCCATCACAATAGGCGATGGTTTTCTGAATGGCTTCCCGCTCAATCTCGCTCAGTGGACGAATGTCAGAATCAGGTGCTGCGTCTTCGTCCGATCTATCCTCAATAAATTCGGCTTTTACAGGCTCAATCGGTTTCATTGTTTTGGTGATGGATCGGATTTCCTGATCGCTCAAGGTTTCATTCAAAGGTGGCGGTAACTGTTTGATGGTAACCGCCTCCCCATCATGAAGAACCACTACATTTCGAACCACATTCTGCAACTGGCGGACGTTGCCCGGCCA
Organism: Grimontia sp. SpTr1; assembly: GCF_947387585.1. Taxonomy (NCBI): domain Bacteria; kingdom Pseudomonadati; phylum Pseudomonadota; class Gammaproteobacteria; order Vibrionales; family Vibrionaceae; genus Grimontia; species Grimontia sp. SpTr1. Next base: position 82,585 of record NZ_CANDOD010000007.1, on the reverse strand, counting down.
GGGGTAATGGCGCAGCACGACTTCTGCCTCGGGGGAAAAACGGGAGAAGAGTTTTCCTTCTTCCTCGGCGTAAGAAACCAGGAAGCTGGTGGCGATGGAAAGAATGTCATCGCCCCGCTCGCGAAGGGGGGGCATGGCGAGTGGTACCACGTGGAGACGGTAGTATAAATCTTCGCGGAAACGACCTTCTGCCACTTCTTTCATTGGGTCGCGGTTGGTTGCACACAAAAAGCGAATGTCTACGCTCTCTTCTTTGCTGGCACCGACTTTCTGATAACGTCCCGTTTGGATAAATCTCAGCAGTTTTTTCTGCAGTTCTAAATCCATTTCGCAGATCTCATCAAGGAACAGGGTGCCGCCATTGGCTTGTGCCGCCGCTCCCTTTCTGTCACTGCTCGCGCCGGTAAAAGCCCCTTTGATATGACCGAAAATTTCGCTCTCCATCAAATCGTGAGGAATAGCGCCGCAGTTCAATGCAACAAATGGTTCATCTGCACGAGGGCTCTGGTTATGAATGGCTTCTGCGCATACTTCTTTCCCGGTACCGCTTTCCCCTGTGATAAAAACCGTGGCTTTGCTTGGGGCGGCAGAGTCGATAATGCGGTAAACGTTCTGCATAGGCAGGCTGGCACCGATAAAACCATGATAGGTCTGCCGCTCAAAGCTGCTTTGTAGGTCTTCCACCAAACCTTGAAGACGTGCGTGCTCTAATTGATTCTTAATGGTTGTTTTGAGCCTTTCTGCACTGACCGGTTTTTCGAGAAAGTCCACCGCGCCTTGGCGCATCAAATCGACGGCGGTATTTAGCGTGCCGTGACTGGTGACGATGATAACGGAAGAAGGAATCCCCTGTTTTTTAATCCACTGCAGGATTTCTTCCCCAGGCATATCAGGCAGTTTCAGGTCGAGCAAAATCAGGTGGGGCGTGCATTCCTGGAGGTAATCGAGCGCCGCCTGACCGGTTTCGACGCAGGCCAGTTCAACAGACTCGTTGGCCAGATATTGTTTGTAGAGGTTAGCGAGTGGTAGCGAGTCTTCAATGATCAGGACGCGGTACGTTGACTTCATGTGGGCTTTTTCCTCTTTGTGACCGTCGGCTTAGCACGGCAAGCGATGGTTAGTTTTTGTCTTAAGTGTAAGACATATTCGACCTACTGTTCCGTAAAGCCTTTTTCTGCCCGAGTTTCTAACGCTTCGAAAGACTTTTCAGCAATATCAGAAATGGCTTGTGCACTTGCGAACGCAAGGTCAAAGCTTTGCTCAAGACAATGCTTTTCGATGTCTCTACAGAACGCACAAAGCTGTTTGTTGCCATGGGCTGCAGCACTGCTGCCGAGGGTATGTGCTTCAAACTCAAGCGTGTAATGGTCGTTCTCATCTGCCGACTGGGCGATTTTTTCCACCCGCTGACGGGCATCTTTGATGTAAAACTCAATCAACTCTGGCACTAATTCTGCGGACGTATCTTTGGCTAATTGTGCCAGAGTGGCTTCATCTACCATTGGTGCGTCGTTATCTGTACCGGTATCGGCTTCGGCGTTAACGTCCGCTACGCCTGTTAGGGGTTTGGAGGCCATTGAGAGTGCACTGTCTGGCGCAGATTTGGGACCAATCCCTACGTCATTCGGTTGCCAGCGGTTAAGGCAGTCAAGGATGGATTGTCGGGTAAAGGGTTTGGAAACAAAGTCATCCATGCCAAGTTCGATAAAGTGCTCCCGATCGCCACGAAGTGCATGGGCGGTGAGGGCGACAATCACGACATCTTTAGCAGGAGTGTCCATTGCACGGATTCTCTTGGTGGCTTCCATGCCGTCCATGTGTGGCATCGAAATGTCCATCAAAACAATGTCGTAAGGAATACGTGAAACGGCTTCGACGGCTTCGACGCCGTTACTGACGATATCGACAGAAATACCGGAGAATTCCATCATGGTGCGCAGCACGATTTGGTTTGCGGGATTATCTTCTGCCACAAGGATGCGCAGGTTATCTGAAATATTGGTTGGGTTGATGTCTTGCTTACTCTTGCTGGTTACCTCACCAGATTCTTGCTCATCCGCAATGGCCAACTCAATGGTAAAAGTGAACGTGGATCCTTTACCCACTTCACTGATCACTGAGATTTGCCCGTTCATCTGACTGACCAACTGACGGCAAATTGCCAAGCCTAATCCGCTTCCTTCATGGGTACGGCTGTAGGTGGCCTGTGCCATCGTGAATTCTTCAAACAGGGTAGGAATGTGTTTTTGGTCAATCCCTATTCCTGTGTCTTTCACATCGACCTGAAGTTGCACCGAATCATGCCGGCGGTGTAAGCATTGAAGGTTGATATTGACGGTGCCAGTGTTGGTGTATTTCACCGCATTGGAAAGCAGATTCAACAGAATTTGGCGGACACGATCACCATCGCCGACCAAATATTTTGGTACACCGTCTGCAATACGGGAGTTCAGTTGGAGGTTTTTGTTCTCTGCCTGAGGGTAGACGATATCGACCGTATGTTCGAACAGGTCATACATGTTGAATGGGTTGTCCTCGAGCGAGAGCTTGCCTGCTTCCATCTTGGAGAAATCAAGAATGTCGTTGATGATGGCCAGCAACAATTCACCGGATTCACGGGCGGTTTTCACCAGCTTTTTCTGTAAGTCATCGAGCTCGGTTTCTTTCAAAAGCCCAAGTACGCCAAGTACGCCGTTCATTGGCGTGCGGATTTCATGGCTCATGGCGGCCAGAAAGTGGCTTTTTGCTTTATTGGCGTTCTCTGCAGCCTGCTGCATTTCTTTGAGTTTCGCTTCGCCCCGTTTTTGTTCCGTTAAATCAAAGAAGTGGGCAACATAGTGGCTGAGTTCGTTGTTTTCATCGGTAATGGACGTGATTGACATAAATACCGGAATGTTATGTCCGGCTTTGTGCCGTAAGCGCATTTCTCCTTCCCAACTGCCTTGGGAATTCAAAATACGCCATATCTTTTTGTGGAAGCCGAGATCTTCTGGGTTCGCTGTCAGTGAACGGGGTTTTTTGCCAGCGACTTCGCTGCTCTGATAGCCAGTAATGTTCGAGAAGGCAGGATTACTGCGGATGATATGGCCTTTGTTATCAGCAATGAAAACTGGCTGTGAGGTATCGAAAGCGTGAGCGGCGATTTTAAGTTCTGTTTGGTTCTGCAAACGTTGGGAAATATCGCGGATATAGGAAACAAAGATGTGCCCTTTCTGTGTTTTCGCTGCAGAGATGGATATCTCGATAGGAAACTCCCGACCGCTACGACGAATGGCGCTGAGTTCGATGCGTTGGTTGAGGACTGGGCCTTCACCGGTTTTTAAAAAATGGCGCATACCCTGAATGTGCATGTCTCGCATGGGAGTTGGGACGATGGTCTCCGCCATCGATTTTCCGACGATGTCATCCCGATCCCAGCCGAAAATTTGTTCTGCCACCGGGCTGAACTCGATGATGATGCCCTGATCGTTGGCCACGATGATCGCGTCATGTGAGGCTTTGTAGATGGCTTCGCTTTGCTCTTCAATCTGGCGCGCTTCAATGTACGAATACTTTTGTTCTTTGAGCGAAGCTTCGAGCTGAGCGTAGCTTTTATCCAACTTGTCTTTGGTGTTGAGAATATATTCGACGGTGGCGCTGATATCATCGGCGTAATTGACCAGTTTGACATCCTGAGGTGCTGTGTCGGTGCCTTGCAGATGGTTTAAGCGTTTCAATGGTCGCATTGCGCCGACCATCATAAAGTAGATACTGAATATGGCGATGATGGCGAGCGCCACCGTGCTGAATATGATGATTTGCCCTATTTCTGACGATGCTGATTCAAAGTGTTGAGCCTGAAAACCAATCACTGCCTCAACGTTTGGAACCGGGCTTTTTTCGATGGGAACCGAAACGGTGGTGACTTTAATGGTGGGATCCCGCGATGAATGAGAGTGAGCCAAAACGTCCTGCCCTTTTTCAATTGTCAGGTACAAAATCCCCGGTTGCTTGGTGATTTCGTCTGAGATACGTTGCAACCCTTCCAGATCTCCCCGTTCCAAATAAGGCAGGGTGGTCAGCGTGACCAATTGCGAAATATGTGCCTCGAGATGATACACATCATCATGCTTTTCTTTTTCCAGCAATGTTGCAGCGAAAGCGATCATCACTGCCAGCCCAATGGCGAAAAAAAGAGCAACGCGATAAATAGTTCTAATGCGAATCTTCAAAGCGGGCCTCTGCTTACAAATATGAGCTTGGTGGCATAAAAAATGAGCGATTTACTGTCAGTCTAGTACAGGCTCGGCATATTCCAACAGCACAATGGTGGCATCGTCTCGGTGCCAATCTCCATAGTTATCAAAAACCTGCATAACATGCTGAACAGCCTCTCCGACGGGTAATGAGCGCGTGTTTTCCAGTTCACGCATCACCGCTTTCTCGAGTACCTGTCGACTCTCCGTGGAGTCTGCCGCCTCAAACAAGCCATCGGTATAAAGCGCAATGCGCTCTCCTGAACTGAGTCTCGAGGTCAGGGTTTGGTAGTCTGCGCCATAGAGCACGCCAGGCATTATGCCGCCGACATCCATCAGTTCAGCGCCTAGTACGCTGACTTTAATTGGTGGAGGATGACCAGCGGTTGCCATCGATAAGGTGGCATTGTCGTAAAGCGCGACAGAGCAGCAGGTTAAGATGACCTGTGAGAGCAAATTATCGTCCATTGCGCAGTCGGAAAGACGGCTTAATAGCGTGCCGCATGGGTCACTAGTGTCGTCGACGTGATACATCAATCCGCGCAGGTAGCCGCCATAGGCGTAAGAGAAGAATTTGGCTGCCACATCATGGCCCATCACATCGACCATGTTGATCATCAGGAAATCATCCGTGTTGCGATGCAATACCAAATCGCCACCCCCAATCCCGGTATTTCTGGTGGCAATCGCAATTTGCCAGTTGCGGGATTCTGTTGGCAGTGACGGGGTCAAAGAGTGCGTAATTCTATGGTTTACCTTATCGGTAAGCTGGCGATAGATCTGCTCTGAGCGGTGTAATACCCTTCGAGCGCTTTGTACCAACGCGGATTTGGTGACAGGTTTGAGGATATAGTCATCAATCCCCAATCCCATGGCGTTGTCCCGCACTTCCTGGCTGTCCGCATAGGTGAGGAAAATGAAAGGGGTGAGCAGGGTATTGGTTTGTTTATGGAGTGCTCTTTTTAGGTCTAACCCGTCCATACTGGGCATACGAATATCAGAAATCACCAAATCAACGTGGTTATTCATTAGGAACTGCAGGGCTTCCTGACCATTTGCGGCTTCAGAAACCTTAAAGTGTTCGGAGAGATACGCGCTGATCAGGCGACGCTGGCTATCATCGTCCTCAACAACTAATACGCTGGGCTTAGTCGCGACCTGTTGTATCTTCCATTTCAGTGTGAGGCGGTTGGCACCAAATGTGGTGCGTTTCACGTATTCGAGTCCGTCGGTCAGGCTGTGGATCAGTGCAAGTCCTCGGCCGCCCTCTTTTTCTTCAAAGGTATCGAGTGATTGTACCCGGTCCGCCAAGGTTGGGTCCCAGTATTCGCCGTCATCCTCAATGTGCAGCATCCAGGCACCGTCAACACATTCCAGAGAGACGGCAATAAAGGTTGGGTGAGGCTCTGTGTGCTCTATCAGGTTAGCGGCCGCTTCAGAAAAACAGAGTTGGATTTTGTTGGAAAGGTGATCAGCCACGCCACGTTGCTTGAGTGTGTCGCCTAAGTGCTTTCGTGTGCTACTCACTTTAGCGAGTGTAGCGGGGCGGCATTCTTCCTTTACCACGGAGACCATACGCTATATCTCCAACGATAACAGATGGCTACTGAAAATAGATTTACGTAACCTTTGGGTGATTTTCGGGAATCGTTTGGACAGCCTGCCGACCTCGCGAAGAATTTCCGTCTTCAGCGACGGATTATTTTTGTCGTTCATCACACAGCCCAATAGGTGGCCGCCCGCATCATGTAATTTCTTTACTGATTCGGACGCCTGAGCTTCTGTGGTTTGCCCTGACATCACAACCAGAATGGTTCCGTCCGACGCGGACGCGACCCTTTCGGGAGGAATGTTGTTGGCGTTCAAACGTGCCATTGGCGAGGTGTCGAAGATGATGAGATCATAGTCTTTATGCCACTCTTCGACATACGCTTCCAAAGACCCTGGGCGACGAAGCTCCATGATGGTTTCGCGTTTGGATGGTGCAATGATCCCGGTGAAGTAAGTGCTTTCACCATCCACGCCCACTAGTTCAGGGTTCGGCAAGTAATGATTGTCATACGTCGTGACCGTCATGCCCTGACTGACGAGGCTGGGGTGGTAAAGGTTCAGGTCAACCACAAGGGTAGACTGTCCAGCCAGCAGGGAACGGTGTGCAATGGCAGAAGCAAGAGAAGTCACACCTTCGCCTGATTCCGTGGCGGTGATGGTCAGGGTTTTGTAATTGTTGCGAACGATCTGAAAGTAAATGCGTTCGATCTCGACGTTGAGCGGCGAAATAAACATCACAATATTCCTATCAGTGCGGCGATACCGGCTATTTGGAACAGGTCGGTAATCCCTTGGCGGATTTTTTCTGCGGTGCTTTCATCCTTGCTGGGTATATAAACGGTATCACCGGCGCGAAGCACGGGCAGATCCTGAAAACGGGCGGTTCGGCTGAATTCTGAAAGATTGAAAGTTCGCGCCTGATCTCGGCAGCAAGAGAGGTTCACGACGGTGATCTTCTCTACATAGGCATTGTTGGAAGTGCCTCCTGCTTCAGCGAGCAAGTCCAGAATAGTCATATGATCATCGAAGCTATAGCGACCGGGTTTGTTAACAGCACCCAGTACGCGGATGGTTTCTTCTTTCGGACGATCCAACCAGTTGCGATCTTTTTCTGGAACATAAATGGTGTCGCCGATATTCACTTCTGGCAGCAAATTCGCATCACCGGTTTCGAAAAACAGGGCAAGGTTGAGGCGACTGACGCGGGCATGTTTTCCGTCTAAGTGCGTGATACGAATATTATGTATATCGGCATCAGTGGTTGGGCCGTCCGCGGCGGAGAGGATGTCGAGAAAGTGCATTTCTTCAGTGAAACGGTAGCGCCCCGGCGCGCCGACCTGACCGAATATGTAGATGGAGCTGTCTGAGCTCTGACGAATCCATTTGGACTTGTTGTCCGTCGGATCATCTGGCAAATCATGGACCCTGACGGTCGAGCCGGCACGAATCTCTGGTAATTCGCTGTCAGGTCGCCCTTCGTTGATGAAGGTATCAAGGTTCAGCACGTAGGTTTTAGTGCGATTCCCTCCAATGGGCGTGACGACTTCAATACGGCTGGTATCGGCGCGTGACGTGGGACCACCAACATGGGCGAGTAAATCCATCAGCGACATTTCATCTGACCATTCAACCCGGCTGGGTCTAAGGACTTCCCCGATCACGCGGACGGCACGGGTAGGTGATACCTTTAGCCAGGATTTTTCATTTAAATCCAGTTTCTCTGGCACAAAGATAGCGTCACCCGGCAAGATCTTAGGCATGGCATCTGTCATTCGTCCTTCCGAGAACAAGGTGAGGTCGAACGGAACGTTGGTGCCGTTTCGTCGGATAATACGGATTCGCCGACTTTCAGCGAAACGTGTGGGGCCTCCCGCATTAGCAAGAATATCAATAAAGGTAGCGCCTTCTTTGCCTTCGTAAGCACCCGGCTTGGCGACTTCACCCATCACATACACAGTGTTGGAACCAGCTTTGATTTCCTCTTCCTGCTTAGGTACAAAAATCGTCGCGCCTGCCACAATGTTCGGTAGAAGGCTTTCATCACCCGAGTCTAGATAGCGTTTGAGGTCGAAGATTTTTGGCTCGTTGTCAGAGATAACGCGGATTTGTTCCACTGCCGCGTAGCGGGTCACGCCGCCTGCACGCATCAGCATGTCCACCAGGTTGTTTTCCTCTTTGGCGGAGAAACTGCCGGGGCGCAGTACTTCACCAAACACTTTGATAGCTTCTCTGTCTTCTGCGGCATCACCGGAATCAGCCAGTGCGGTAGGGTCAAACGTTTGTTCAATGTTGCCAATCATTGGAGAGGCAGGTACAAACAGGGTGTCCAGCGAACGCAGTTCAGGTAGCAGGCTTGAATCGCCAGTATCGAGAAATTTCTTGTAGTCAAAAATAATCACTTCGCCGTTTCGGCGCAGCTGAAAGCGGTCTAATTGAGCACCGGCACGCAGGCCGCCTGCGGCATACAGCGCCATTTGCACTGAGGCATTTTGGTTTAGCGTGAACTCACCTGGTTCTTCCACGTAGCCCTGAATGGTGACGAGGAGCTGTCGCTTACTAATGAACACTTGCAGAGAGGACAGATCACGGAACACAGCGCCAAGCGTTTCTTTCACTGCGACATCCAGCTCAGCTTCTGTCATGCCGTTGGCTTCAATCATGCCGACTTCTGGGAGGGTGAGCCTTCCCTGACGATCAACCTGAAACTCTTTGTTGAGCGTGACTTCGCCGGGCAACATGATGGCAATCTGATCACCCACCTGCACACGATATTCGTCCGCGGTCGCTGAAACGCTGACCATCAGCAGAAAAATGAGGGTGATGAAACGGGTCATGGTTGACTCCCATCATCTTTTGAATTGGCGCCAGCTTCGACCAACTCGATAGAAACACGGCGGTTTACGAGGCGGTTCTGAGGCTCACTGCCTTCAAAAAGCGGGTCGGTAGAACCCACTGCATCGACTGTGATGCGCGAAGGGGATAAACCGAAAATCTGCAGGTAACGTTTGACCTGAATCGCACGTTCGAGAGACAACTTTTTGTTGGCGGCAGAACCGCCCACTGAATCCGCATGTCCGGTGACATGAAGATTGTACTGAGGCAGGTCACGGAGCAGATGAGCGGCTTCCGCTAGATGCCCCATGTATTTGGGGTTCACTTCAGGTGAATTAAAGGCAAATTGGTTATCGACATTGAGTAAGGTGTAGATCTCTGCTGCGAGGTCTGAGGCGTTGCTGTAACCCATCGCAGAAGAAGGCACACAAGCGCCACTGCGCTTCACTGCATCTAGCTGCTTCTCAAGCCTTTCAAGAGTAGCACGTTGGATAATGATGTCGTTGGCGGCGTCAAATTCCAGTCCGCCATGCAGCTCACGAACAATGCGGTCTTGTAGGCGGCGTGCTTGTAATACGGTAGCAGGGAAGCAAAGCTCTGCCCCTTCCAGCACAAGAACATCGAGGTGTCTGGCGCCTAACTCCCATTCGAATCGCAAACCATGCTCAGGGCCGAGAGGTTCATCAGGCATGACGGGAGAGATTGACGAATGATAACCTTCGGCCATACCACCTTGACCGTGGTCAGGAAACGCTGAACAACCAGAGAGCAGTAGTATCGTGAAGAAAAGTGTAAAGCGGTTTGTCATCCTAATTCTCCCTGGGAAGAAAGCCTTACTGAGTCGTTTGGGCGGCTTCTACGGTAATTGCACTGTTAATACGTAGCAGGGTGATGATCTCCATCGGTTGACCATGAACATTGGTCAGAGACAGAGTGTGGCCTTTTGCTTTCAGGCGTTTGAACAGAAACACAATCGCTCCAATGCCTGAACTGTCGAGGAAGTCCACTTCACCTAAGTTCATGGTGATATCCGTCATTTTCTCATCGGCAACGAGCTCGTCCAGTATGGGTTGTGCTTCGCTGCATCCCTGAGCGTCCATGTCGCCACGAACTATCAGCAGCAGGGTTTCATCAGGCTGTTTAATGGATTCGATTTGCATGACTTTTTTGCCTCACCTGTATAGATATGGGTTCTAATGCGAATTCCATACCATGTTGTAATATTGTTTAAAAACAGTCGGATAGATATTTTTAGTGGAGGGCATATATTGGATTTCTCATTTTGAAAACAGAAATGGGAAACTCATGCTCTCTTCAATGTCGATTGCCAATTAACGCTTATTACAGCGGTTTGTCTTAAATATAAGATAGAAGTAAATCGATGATTTTGCGGGAGGTCGTAGAGGATTTGTTGGTGAGTTGGCGGAATAGGAAATGATGACTTTTCATGTTGATCCAACTTTAAGCGACACCAGTAGGTGAGCAGTCAAAGATAAAGTTGGGGGTAAATGGAGAAAGCCAGCGATAGGCTAATCAGGGATTCGAGGGTCAATCTCTGCCAGCACTTCGCCGTTGGTCTCTCTAATAAACAGAGTTTTGCCCGTACACTCGATCAAGATTTTTTCTTCTGGCGGGAGCTTGGATAGCACTTCGACTAATCTCGCTGTCCCCTCCACAATGTGGGCGTGCGGGTGAGTGATTCCAGGCGCTTGCATGTTTGCGCGGTCTTGGTAGATCTTTAAAAGGTGTTTTGCGGTCACAGCCATCGTACGAATCCTGATTCTTTATACTCAAACAACCTGAATACGAGCATATTGGGGTTGTTTGGGAGTAGATGCCTAATTAGAACAAAGAAGGGCATCATGCACAGGCTGAGGTTTGAGAAAACAGCCTCTCCCTCTTCGTTCGAGACAAAGGGAGAGGCTGTCAGGCTAGGCGTTAAAGCTGATGTGCTTTTTACCCGTCCAACTCTCAATGACGTCAATCATCTTGCGCTTATTGACGGGCTTCGCCAGAAAATCATCCATGCCGACTTCTTTGCATTTCTCTCTGTCTTTCTCTGTCACATTGGCGGTCATGGCGAGAATTGGCAGAGTACGACCATGTTCATTGAGTGCCCTGATGGTTTCACAGGCAGTGAAACCATCCATTTCAGGCATCTGCAAGTCCATCAGCACCAACGCAAACTCTTCTTTCTCTATGGCAGATATCGCCTCTTTGCCGTTGTTGGCGGTGGTCACTCTGAACCCCGCGCGCTCCAGCATGGTGCGGGCGATCAATTGGTTGGCAGCGTTGTCTTCCACCAAGAGAATTGCAGCGCCTGTGTCGCTTTTAAAAGCTGTTCTGCTGTGTGGGTTAGGTACATACTCTTCGGGGTAATGCAGCTCACAAGGCAGCACCACGGTAAATTCACTGCCCAATCCGACATGACTTTCCAACTGGATGTCACCACCCATCAATTCAACCAAACGCTTGGAAATGGCTAGCCCCATACCGACGCCGCCGTAGGTGCGCGAGAAGGTCGCATCTTTCTGGGTAAAGGGTTCAAAAATGATCTTCTGATACTCTGGATCTACCCCAATCCCGGAGTCTCTGACGTGAATGCGAAGACCTTGAGGGAAGTGATGGCTGAGCATGAGTTCCACTTCGCCACATTGGGTGAATTTGATGGCATTGCCCACCAGGTTAGTGACAACTTGGGAGAGCTTGCCTTCATCAGCTTTGGCGATGATATGGTGGTTCAGCCTGTCATCTAATCTCAGGCTGATGCCTTTAGTCTCTGCTGACTTTTCAAACATAGAGATCACGCCACGCGCCATCTCAGCAACATCAAACTCTTTTTCTTCGACCTTGATGGCACCGACATCGATTTTTGAGTAGTCCAGAATGTCGTTGAGTTGGTTAAGCAGCAAGTGCGCAGCGTCATCAGCCATATTGGTGAGGGTTTGGCATTGCTCTGGGAGTTTTTCTTCTTTGAGGATATCAATCGCCCCCAAAATAGCATTCATCGGAGTGCGTATCTCATGGCTCATGGTAGCAATAAACTGGGATTTGGCGAGGTTCGCAGCGACAGCATGTTCCCTCGCCTGCTCGAGTTCTTGCTCTCGATACCGCAAATGCTCAATGTGAAATTCCAGATCATCGACTGACTTAGACAGGCGTGTAATTTCGTTGACATGCTGCGGTGCTCGGCCTTCTTGTTTGGCAATGTCTATTAAACGCTGATTGATTTTTGATAGCGGGCCAAAAACCATCTTTTGCGACAGCAAGAAAATGAGAAAACCAAGCGAGAGTAAAGCCAGTGCTGTGTAAAAGCGCACGGTTTCTACGTGGATTTCAATGTCGGCCATCATTTGTTTTTTACTCATGGAGATCTGCATGTCGCCGACTTGGGTGTCACGATAGGTCACAGAGTTGACGAAATTGAGAGCCATTGGGTTGTTGTCGTGCGGTTTATCGCCCCATTGTCCAATTTGCACGCCACCGTCAGTAACGATGGAGATATAGCAGAGATCGGGGTAATGCTCTGCCATCAGTGCGAGCTTTTCATTCAGTGCGCCAGAATTCTTGATGAGTACGTCTGAAGACAGTGCTGCCGTCAGCGCTGAAAAATTCGCGCGGATTTGATTGTCCATTCGATCAGAAAGATATTGGCGTTCAAATGAACGAGCGGCTTCGCCCGCAATAAAGCTAAGGGCCATGGTTATTGAAAGTACGGACAGCATGTATTTAAGCCAGAGTGGTAACTGTTTCATCATCATCTCCTTCGCCGTCCTCGCGGCCTGCTCGTTTCCTTGTCAGGCTCTCAGTTTGACAATGACTTTGCGTGTCACTTTGAGCAAATTGAGCGCGATTCCTGCTTTATTTAACGTATTTAGCTGTGTTCTTAAGAGGACTATGCAGGGACTTTGCCAAGTTTTTAAATGCAAGGATCAGCAGCCCCTAATTAGCGCTTATCGAAGGGAAATGCTGAAGAGTCATGTGGCTCTTGTGAAGGAGGCGATATGTCGGCGTTTTGGTCGTCTGCTTGTTTTTCCGCTTCGCTTTGCTGGAGAAATGCTTTTTCCTCCAGCTTCACATACCGGTAAACAGAGGCGGTCAGTGCGATTAAAATATAGATCGGCCAAGTGAAGCCTTGGGTGAGAAAGGTACCTGACACACAGAACGCGATGATACCAGAGTAAAGCCCTTCCGATATGGCACGAATAACAGGGCTGTACCTTTCGGCGTTTTCTTTCACGATATTGGTAGCACTTTGGGCTGAGCGGTAAACGGTGATGGTCATGACAAAAAAAGCGATTAAACCGACAAACCCCGTTTCACCCAGCACGCCAAACCATGTGCTGTGAACGGCGTGGTTCAAACCATCCCAGTGCTTTGAATAGTAGAAATAGTTGAAGTAGAAGTTATTAAGGCCAACGCCAGACAAAGGATTTTCCAACGCCATGTAGAAAGCCGCTTCCCACGCATAGAGTCGGCCTTGTGCCGATGCATCAAGACCTTCTTCCGCTGCACCACCAGATTTTCGCCCACTGATACCTGCCACTGCGAACAGCACCGCAGCGGCAATCCCGCCACCAATGAAAAGCAACGTTTTCGACTTCACGCGGCGCCAGGCAAGAATGCCGACAGCAGACATGATGCCCAGCAATCCGCCACGGCTTTGAGTCGCGATAATGGCAAAAAATATGGTGATAGTCGCAATCAGTGCAAAGAAGCGGGTTTTCTTGGAAAGTTCGGGTGTCAACAAGATGCTGATGGTAAACGAAAAGGGGAACAGTAACACCAGCGCTAAATCGTTGGGGTCACCAAGCACGGAGCCAAGTTCACGGCCCACGGTGACACGCGTTTCTTCCACTAAGCCAATGCCATTGACTTTATTGAAAAGGGTGACAATTGCCACCACGACCCCAGATACGGTAATCATGACGAGCGCATTGCGATAGTGGTGAACTCCCGTAAGCAGCCACGCCAGTGCGGGGGTCATAATGCCAATTTTGACGTAGATGTTTTTGAAGTAGGCAATGGCTTCACCCACATTGCTGGAGAGAGGGATGCCAATCACGACAAGTGCAAAAAAAACGTAGAAGGTATTCAGTTCTTTAGAAGACCACATTTTGAGCTTGCCACTGATACCTATGTGCCATGTCAGGGTGGTCAGGGTACCGAGGGACAACAACAGGGGGATTTTGAAATTGTAGAGTGGCGCAAAAGCCTCATGAAGGCGGAAAAAAGAGAAAGCGATAAATAGCAGCCCCAGCAGGACAGGTTGAGAAAGGGTAATAAGAATGGCAAGGGGCACCAGACCAATTGCAATGGGGATGACGGGATGAGGAATGACCAACCACAGCAAACACGACAGCGCGACAAACGCGGCGGTCGCGTGTACGAAGTGTGTTCTGATACGGACAAGCAACAGCTGGCGCTGGTCGTTAAGCCATTCGATTAATTGCATTTTTCTGGACGAAGAAATCCCATGCATTGAGTAAAGCAGAGATCGCAGCAAAATGTGCGCCAGAGAAAGTAGAGTTATTAAATGTTTTTAAAATAACGGGTTACAGAAAGTGAAATGAAAAAACGCGCCAGTGCGGCGCGCTTTGTTTGATTTTGCGTGTCAAATTAGGAAATGAAGCGTATTCAGAGCGTTGCGCCAGGATGAATCAGGCGAATCACCAACGAACCTGCTGCACGCATTGATTCGACATTGTGGCTTAATACCACACCGCCTTCCGGCGCATGGTAGCGGTATTCCTCTTCACCAAAGCTGTCGTATTGAATGGCCAGCAGCTGATCTTTTTCTACAGTCTGCATCAATTCAACCTGCGGAAGAATAAAACCACCTTGAACAGCGCGAATACTGGTCACACGGGCGCTTTCAATGGCTGGCTCAACCGCGGCAAATTCGCCATCAATCAAACCGTAAAGGGTGAAGATGTTCAGCATTCCACGTACGGTGCGGTTGACCATTTCCATATCAGTATAACGGCCGACACCGGCTTCAACCGTGATGCTCGGAATGCCATTCTGATTCCAAACGGTTTCCAGGATGCCCGGGTCGCCCGGATCGTTCAGAATGGCATCTGGGTTCATCAAGCGCGCCATGTTTACGGCGTCATCTAAACGATAATCCGCGAACACATAAAGCGGATAGCGGGTGCCAGATGTTTGCGTGTGTAGGTCAATCGCCAGATCGGCATTTGGCTGGAGAAGGTTACGCCAGATAGGATCAAGATAGCGCTGAGGTTCGTTACCTTGCGGATTGCCCGGGAAATGGCGGTTCAGGTTGCCACAGGAAACGTCAGGGTCAGAGGAAAAGAAATCGCGGCTGTGGTGCAGCATACCGCTCAGGTTGACGGTAGGCACGATGGTCACACAGCCTTTCAGTGATTTACCATGCAGCGCACGGGCAATCGCATGTGCTGACAAAACGCCATTATATTCGTCACCGTGAACACCGGCGGTGATCATGATTTTCTTACCCGGCTCAGTGCCCTTAAATACCCAGACCGGAAGGTGTTGCCACTGTGCTAATGCATCGGTCGCCGCACGGAACCAAAACTTGTGTGAGCCTGCATCCAGTTGGTCCACATCAAGTGAAGAGATCACGGACAAGCCGTCGATTTTGTTTCCTTCAATACACTTCGTCATTACGTAGGTTCTTATTTTTAAGAATTTTACAGGTCGTTAAAACTCAAAAAAGGCGAGATTGTCATCCCGCCTTTATTCATGTCGATAATACTTTAAGCTTACGCGAAGCCAGTGAGATGTGCACTCACAACTGTGATACTTGCGATGACAAAAAGTAAAAGCATAAACCGCCAGACAAACTTCGCCCAATTACCCCAATCTATGCGACATACACCCAGTGTAGCCATCAATGAAGCAGATGTCGGTACAATGATGTTGGTCCATCACACAACTGGAAAGCCAGAAACGTAATTTGAAGGGGCACACCAGCAATATCAGATAATGGTGCCAGCATTAGCAAGGGCAACGACAAGGAAAATGACTGTGTCCAAAAACGTTTGAATTCGTCAATGGGATCCAGTGATGCCCGATGGCAGTTGGAGCGACGTTGGTTAGAATGAAAGAAGTAGGGCATGGATGTAAGAGGTGAAGCAATGTCTTTTGATCTCAAGACGCTGATTGAGCGTTGTGAAGAAGCTCTCGAACAGGAAAACCCGCAACAAGCCATTAAGCGATTGTTGAGAGAAAGTCTCCGCGATCCCGGTTCGGTCAAATTAGCGCTCATGCCTGGTAACCGAGCAGATTTCGAGTTTCTGTATGAGTCAGATGATCTCACCATTCTTCATTTTATTTGGGCACCTAAAATGACCATGCCCGCACACAATCATAACCTTTGGGCAGTTGTGGGTGTCTATGAGGGAAGAGAAGATCATATTTTTTGGCAAAAAGCTGGAGACAGTAGATTTGGAGAAGCCGACATTCGTGCTGTTGGTGCCGCTTCTATCGCTGCAGGAGAAGTGCTGAGTATGGATAATCAAGCCATTCATTCAGTGACTAACCCGACACATCTTTTCGCTGCAGGTATCCACATCTACGGAGGAAATTTCAGAGAAGCGGACAGAAGTGGCTGGGATCCCATCCTTCTTCAAGAAACGCGATTGGATGCCGAAAAAAACCAAGCCATTTTTG
The DNA here is from genome assembly GCF_947387585.1 of Grimontia sp. SpTr1. NCBI lineage: Bacteria > Pseudomonadati > Pseudomonadota > Gammaproteobacteria > Vibrionales > Vibrionaceae > Grimontia > Grimontia sp. SpTr1. Next base: position 66,311 of record NZ_CANDOD010000007.1, on the reverse strand, counting down.
ATGTGGAAAACGAGGTATTGGATTTGCTTGAACGCAGGCATAAATAGCAAAGACCAACTCAATCTAAAGTGGTTAACACGAAGCAGCTGAATATGGGGGAATCAGTCGTTGCTATCCTCTCTGTGCTCAGAATTTGTGCGCCGCCCCTGGGGTCTGTTCACCTTTGGTGATAAAAGTTGCGGGTTGATAGCCGACCTAACCTTGTCAAAGACCAACACGCAACTTGGGAGCTTTCATAACAAGGAACACGGCGAGTGCGCAGACTATGAAGCCAATAATGGTGGCCGTTGAAAACGCTTCATCAAAGAACAGCCAACCCTGAATCGCGGTAACGGGCGGAACCAGATAAATCACCGAGGTGACTTTCGATGCGGCGCCCTGGCCAACCATGTAAAGGTAGAGCAGCACTGCGATGACTGACAACGCCAGTACTGACCAAATCATGGTGAGTGTAAACGTTAAAGACCAAGTCACTTCAAACCCTTCCACCAACCAGGCAATTGGCAAAAAGAACACACCAGCTGCAACATATTGCCACATCGCACAAGCGACCAAATCAACGCCCTGACAAAAATGCTTTTGGTACAAAGTGCCAAGGGTAATGCCAAGTAAAGCAAGGAATACAAACATGTAAGCGTAAAAAGGTTGGGCGTCGATATTCCAACTCATCTTACCTTGCACGACTAATGCGATGCCGAAAATACCCGCGAACAAGCCAACCCACTGTGCCGGATTAAGCCGCTCGCTGGAAAGATTAATCACAATCAGTGCGGTGAGGATTGGCTGGAACCCAACCAATAAGGATGACAAACCAGCGGGCATGCCAAAGCCAATCGCGGCAAACACGCCGCCGAGATAAAAACCGTGGATTAACAGCCCAGACACTAGAACGTGAAACAGTACTTTCCTTTTGGGCATCACAGGTTTCATTACGCCTAGAATGACCACAAAAACCAAGACGTTCAACACCATGCGAATAAAGAGGAAAGTGGCAGCATCCGCATAGGGAAGGCCAAATTTGGCCCCGATAAAGCCTGTGCTCCAAAGCAAGACAAAGACAAAGGGAATGGCGCTTTTCAGCATGAGGCAGCAATCCTTGCGCGATGAGAGTGAGTCGAGAAGTGATTAAAACGCAATCAGTGTGCGACAACAAGGAAAATGACTGCGTCCAAAAGCGTATGAATTCGTATGAGTAAGAAGGTAAGTGTACGAACGACGAAAAAGCCCACAGATGTGAGCTTTATGCGTTGGAACGAGAGGTTAAGACAACCAATCCAGACTGAGCAGTAATCTTGGGGCACTTCCGGGAGCGGGAGAGCGATGAACAATACCGCGGCCTTCATTGCCGACCCAGGCTTCACCTTTCAATATCGCTACGGCACCGGTGGGGATTTCTTTGATACCAGATGGGGCGACAGATTGCTCTGGTAATTGCCCCGGTGAGCTAGAACGCTCAACGTTATTCTCATCTATCCATTCTGTTCCGCGACCAGAGTATGTCACCAGTAATCTGGCTGGGACACGGTCGATATGGAAACGTGGGCACATGGTTGTATCCAACACCTGAAGGCGAACGCCTAACGCGTCGGGTTCGAAAAGGCATCGATACATTTCGACCACATCTTCCACATCCGCTAACCAGCTTTTTATGCCTTTAAGTTCCAACGCCCATTTAGGCAGAAGTTCCCAGATAGACAGTGAATTTTCGAGAGCGACAAAGCGATTGTATTTGCCTACCCGTGCAGCGAACTGGTCGGCAAACTCTCTGCAATCTTGCGAAAGCTCGCGCTGCCAGACGGTAAGATTCACGTCTTCCCGGAATATTTCGGTTAGGCATTCTGGGTGGGTATTCTGAACCGTCACTGGCCGGGTGACTGTTTCGAACTCCGCTATCATGGACAGTCTCCAAATTGTCTCGCAATTGAAATGTTATAACATAACATTTCAGTGTATGCGACTACATGGAGTATTGCAGATAGAAGTTGTTTTGATTCTCTTCGAACTGAAATTCGTTCTTGAAAATGAAGCATCTAGGGAGGAGGCGTCTGGTTCAAACTAGATCATTGATTAAAAAGATATTTACTATGGTGCCAAGGATAGGTAAGCATGACGACTGAATCTTCGATAGAGACCCGAACATGGGATTTTAACAACCGCTTACCGCTCGCATGGAAATTGTCCTTTTTGCCACCACTGGCATTCTTCGTGATTTTCTTGATGAATCACGAATTTGAACTGACGCTGTTTTTAGCATCACTACTCGTTTTCATCGTATTCTTTTTGTTCTTTGGTTACCTGTTCAGCCATGAGTTGGTAGAAATTAACTCGTCTACACTAGAGCATTCTTATCATCTGCTTGGTGTGACCTACAAAAAGAGAAAGTACCCACTTGGACACATACATAACTTGCGTGTGTACCCAAGCATGTCAAAGCCGTCTTTTTTCGACCCTCAAGGCCCTTTTTCAGAACAATTGAGGCTGCATATGCTTGGCGGCTCGGTAGTGTTTGATTATGGCCCTCTACATCGAAGTATTCAGATGTTCAAGGGAATGCCGGAGAAGGAGGCGCTAAAGTGTGTCGCCCAAATGACTGAGTTGCTGAATGAATATTGATTGAGAGGTCGCTCGCTAAGCATCCTCTTGTTTCTGAAGCCAACTCTGGCTTTTGATACTTTCGCCGAAAGCTTGAAAGTTGCCCGCTATCTGCGTGTTTCTGGAGAGATGATCTGAAGGGGAGCAAGAGCACATGGAAAGTTTGGGGCTGATTTATTTTCATCTGGTAACGGCAGTACTGTCATTTCTGCTCGGAACCTATTTACTTGCCCGCAGAAAAGGGAGCCCGCTGCATAAACGGCTCGGAAAGATATATATGCTGTTGATGGTGGCAACGGCCGTCTCTACCTTGTTTATTCCGTCGCAGGTGGGGCCTCAGGTGTTTTATCACTTTGGCTATATTCATATCCTCAGTATTGTCACTCTCTACACCGTGCCTGAGTCCTTCATTGCAATTAGAAAGGGTAATGTGAAAAAACATCAGCAAGGCATGGTGATCTTGTATGTTTTGGCGCTGTTGGTCGCGGGTGCATTTGCGTTTACGCCGGGAAGATTACTGCATACTTGGCTGTTTGCTTAGTCGCGTCGAATAATAAAAAAGGCTGCTTGGCAGCCTTTTTTATTATCAAAATTTATAGACAGCCCCAAGGCTGAACTCCCAACCCAAATCATTTTGCACAAGGGGGCTGTTGCTATCATGGTGCTCAAGTGCAACTTCTGAAATGGCCAGCCAGTCTTCAGAAAGATCGTAAAGGGCGATAACACCGCCTTTGTACACCCAGGTTTCGTCAGCGCTGAATTCAGCCAAGCCAGAGGCAGAGGACTCCTGAGCTGAGATGGAATACAGATGCTGGGAAAGCTTCTCGTCGCGATAATTCACTTCCACGTAGGGTGACAAGACAAAGTTGGTGATGGGCGTGTCGAACGCTCGGCCGAGATGCAGTTGGATTTCGTAGCCGTTGTGCTCGTCGGTAACATCATGAAGATAAGTGAGGCGGGCACCGACAGTACCCAGCGTAATACCAAGCTCGCCGTTGCCATCTCGGTTATTTATCCCTGAAGGGATGTCGTCGAAATCGTCAGAAACTTCTGCAAAGCGAAGGTTACCGGAAAGGCCAATAAACGGGATAGGGTTGTAAGTGAACAGACTGCCATCAATAAAGCCATGTTCACTGTTGTAAAACAGGTATGGTTCAGCCCCAGCCTTTGCGCCTTGATTTGAAAAGACTGATTCTCCGACAGTCAGTCCGGCACCGACAAAACCAAAATCCTTGTATTTATCCTGTGCTAAAGCTGGCGTCGCGATGACAGACAGCAACAAAGGGGACAGGATTAATATGACGCGTTTTCTCATTGCAGCTCTCCTTTTCTATGAAAAAGAAGAACTGCAATGGAGGAGGTTTCTTTCAGCGGACTTTGGCAAACAGCTAGCTTTGCCGGTTACCTTTGATGAGATCCTCGATGGTCTCAGTCACTTGTTTGAGTTTCAGGCTTTGCTCTTTGTAACTCATCGAAACTTCAGAGGTTTCATTGGCAATCTGGTGGTTGTTGTTGACGATTCCTGTCATGGATTCCATGGCAGAATTCACCTGAATGAGGCCTTTCATTTGCTGGTTGAACGCCTGACTAAAGGAATCAATTTCCTGAGCCAACCCTTCAATTTTGTTGGAGATATTCGAAAAACTGACCTGGGTTTGCTCCGAAAGCGCCTTACTTTCCTTCACCCGCAGTTCTGTGTCTTGCACTATCTGGCCAACGGTGACCATCGAGTCTTTCAGCAGCTTATCGATATCTTGCGATGCCTGACCCGACATTAAGGCCAACTGGCCCACTTCCTGAGCCACAACAGCGAACCCGCGTCCGTGCTCGCCTGCGCGTTCGGCTTCTATAGAAGCGTTGAGTGACAGCAGCTTGGTTTGGAAAACAATGTCATGAATGACCTTGGTGTAGTCGGAGATCTTTCTGATGATCTCGTTTATCTCCTGCAATTGCTTGTTGGAGTTTTCAATCAGCACGACCGAATGCGCCATCTTGTCCATGTTTTTGCTGCCGTCAGAGCTGAGCGCTAACGTGCCTTTGGACACATCCAGACAGGTCAGGACGTTTTCATTGGTGCGTTCCACCATCTCCCTGATTTCAGACATGGCAGAGACGTTGGAATCCAGCGCGCTTCGCTGTTTCTCAACCCCATTGGCAATGTCTTTTGCGCCTTGCAGAACAAGCTGGGAATTTTCCTGTGCAGCTTCAGATACATAGGCGAGGTCTTTGGTGATTGAAATGAGCGGCTTAGAAAGTCGCATAGAAACGAAATAGATGATTAAGAAAAGCAGAATGATGATGCTGACAAAGCAAAACAGCACCACTTGCAGATTCCTTTGCAGTGCCGCCGTTGAAGCCTTCTCGTTGTAGGTAATATTCAGCACACCGAGCAAAGTCCCATCAGGAGCGAGGATTTCTTCCGAATACTTCAATGCTCCTTCACTGGCTTCCTTGGGGGCGGTTTCTGTGTAAGGCACCCCAAGGCTGTCCATAAATTGGATATGATCAATATCCTTATCTTTCATTCCAACTTGAACAAACTCCTCCAACGCCGACAAGTCATAATTCATGATGTATGTCTTGCTGGATTGATTCAGAAAGTTGGCCAATGACTGCACTTTCCCTTTTTGTATTTGGGATAGCTCTTGAGCAGTCATGTGGTGGAAGAACACAGCCGCCAATACCAGCAATGCGGTGATACTCCCGATCAAGGGAACAAGAATCCGGTACTTAAGCGACAACCCTTTAAAAAACGACATCCACTTATTCATGGCTTCACTTCATGCTGCTGACTGGGATCGCTTTGCCATTCTCGATTTTCGTCAGGTATACATCGTCCAGGCCCTGTCTATCAGACTTACTGAAGTTCACGTAAAGGCCACCAAAGTTCTTGTTGCTGATGTTCTCCATCGCATTGACAAAGTTTGAACGGGTGAGTGACTGACCTGCCTGCTGTAAGGCTTCAACAATCACCATGGCATTCAAATAGCCTTCCAGTTGGGTGTAGTAAGGGTTTTTAATACCTTGGGCGGCGAGATCTTTTTTGAAGTCTTCAATAATGCGAAGGTCACTTTCATCTGGATTAGGCATGACCTGGGAGATATAACTGCCGTCGCCGTCAGCACCTAATTCTGCAATCAGCTTTTTAGTGCCCACAAAAGAGATATTGGCGAATTTAGCGTCAAAGCCTTTCTGATTTGCCAGTTTGATGAAGGCACCACAGGCTTTGTAAGCGCCGACCAAAATCACGGCATCCGGATTTTTGCTCATGATGCTGTTCAGCCCTTGCTCGACATCCAATGTATTTCGCGTATATCTGCCTTCTGCATGGATTTTGAGGCCGCGTTTTCTGAGCGCGCGCTGTACGCCTGCTTTACCTGCTGCGCCATAGCCGTCGTCCTGGATAAACACGGCAATTTTCTTGTATCCCAAATCACTGATGAAATGGTTAACCAGCTTTTCGGTTTCATTGAAGTAGCTGGCACGGATATTAAAAATATTTGGATTCGCAGGGGTGCGGAGGAACTCTGCACCAGTGAAAGGGCCGATATAAGGGACCTTTGCACGGTTTACTTCGGGAACAACGGCTTTTGAAGTGGGTGTGCCAACGAAACTGACAAGGGCAAAGACTTTGTCAGTGTAAATCAGCCTTTTCGCGTTCTTGGCAGCGCGATCCGGCTCGTAACCGTCATCAAGGGATATGACCTTGATCTGCCTGCCATGAACGCCGCCTTGCTGGTTAATTTTCTCAAAGTAGGCGAGGGTACCCGCTTTCACCCCTGTGCCTAAACCCGAGGCTGGGCCGGAAAGTGCATTACTCATGCCGAAAGTTATGGTGGTATCAGTGACACCGACCTCAGCAAAAACGGTATATGGTAGCGCGAGAAAAGACACCATTATCCAGCGTAAGAATTTCATCGCAAAGCCCCTTACTAACTATTTGGTTATTAGTGAGTATAGGAAACATAACCAATGTTTCATCATTGAGATTTTGTGATGTCGAAATCAGTGCTGGTTACAGGCAGGGATATTCGTAAAGCGCGGCATCAAAGCCTTCTACTTCCCGTCGGTCAATGAAATAAAAACCGAACGATTCGTAGAAATTACGAAGCCTCGGTCTGTCACCGTGGCAATCACAGCGCAGCCATTGTCTCCCCTCTGACTTAACTAAGTCCACCATAGCCTGTAAAACGCGATGACCAATACCGCGGGTGATAAAGGCATCGCCAATCACTAGTTTGTGAAAAAACAAAGAGTCATCAGCAGTGATTTGAGGCCAGAAAAGAGTATCTCTTTCGAGGATGAAGACACCGCCAATGATCTGGTCTTCTTCTTTGACCAAATACAGGCTGTCATCGCCGTATGCTTTTTGCAATGCAGACACCGAGACCTCTTCACGCTCCCAAAGAGGGATCCCCGCGCTTTCGAGTCTTTCAATGGCTTCAAAAAGAAACCCTTCAATTGTTCGCCAATCGTCAGGATGATTAGATTTTGTCAGTGATATCGGCATAGTTCCCGGTGTTCTGCGACCGCGGCGTTGAGTTTAGACCTCTGACGTTTCAGACAGGGACTTTTTCAGCGAGCGGGCTTTGTTAAGTTCAATTTTATAGGCAGCCAACAGGGTGGAAAGATCACTCACTTTCACCGTACAGTTGCCCTCGTTGTCCATCGTGTTTAGAACGTCATCGTTAAGTCTGGCGAGTGCATCACGGGTCGCCGGAGTATCAGTTGTAATAGGCATTGTTATTAACTTTTTTGTTATTAGTGTTGGGCTATTTAATCAGAAAGCGACTCAAGGAAACAATCTGGTTTTGAAACGGATTGTTTCAGTCAATCGAAGTGTAGCGCTTGGTGTCATAAGCGGCAGAGTTGGTGCGAAAATTAACCAGAAAATTAGACTTGTCACCCAATTGTAATGAAATTAGCCGCTTAAAGTTACTCAAAGCGGCCATTCATTAAATTGTTAGGATGTCATTTCAAGCGCTCAAAGCACGTATTACTTGCTTTCCAAGAGCACTGAAGTTTTGCGATTAATATCGAAAAATGCAGACGCCTATTCGCTGTGACTAGGGTAAATCAGAGCCTCAGTATCAAAGCCACGGGATTTGGCAGCTTCGATGAATTTCTGCATTACCTCTTCCGAAACCTCTGGTGTTCTCGCTAGCAGCCATAGGTAATCTGTATTGAAGCCAGAAACGAAGGCGTAATCGTAGTTTTCACCCAATCCAAACACCACGTAAGACGAGTAGAAAGGACCAAAGAAGGAGACTTTCAAATGGGCGACATCACGTTCGGCGACGAAGTAGGCTCGGCCTAACGCTTCACTCCATTCTTTGTCTTCATCGCTGTAACCACGGTTAATGACGTTGATGCCACCATCTTCGCGTGGTGTGTATTCCGCTGAGACGGAAGAAAGGCCGCGTTCGAAGGAGTGGTCGAGTCTGGCGATTTCGTACCATTTCCCGAGGTAGCGTTGTTCGTCAAATCCAGTGACAGGCTCAACGCCTTCAGGAATGGATTGGCAGGCGGTCAGGCCAAAAAGAGAGGCTGCAATCAAGAGCGCTTTAAACATAAATCGTGTCTTCTTTTTATTGTTGGTGAGTATGGCTTAATACGATGCCAAAACCCTAGTGGCTCATTTAACGAAGAATCTTCGCCAGTGCATCAGCCAAAGCCGCATGACCTGCTTCATCAAGATGGAGGCCATCAATAGGTGATGCCTCACAGACGGTGGCTGCTTCGAAGAAATCGCAGCCTTCTTCCTCAGCCACTGCACGGAAAAAGCTCGCAAGCTCAAGAGACTTCTGCCGACCATCACGAAAACCTGAAGCCCAGTTGTTGGCGTCGTGCATTGGCGCGGGTGAAACAATCAAAATACGTGGTATTGGATGGCCTGCGTTGTCGCACTCTTTGACCTGGCCAATCAGTTTGCGAATGCCTTCTGCAATCCAAGCGGGCTCGGAAGGGAACTGGGATTTCAAATCATTGGTACCAAGTGTGATCACCACGCAATCCAATGGGCGGTGAGAGAGCAGCAGCATGGGCAGAGCAGCGCTTCCATTGCGGTAAGGCTTCATTGGGTCATTCCACACTGTGGTGCGTCCATTGAGCCCTTCCTCAATAATCACAAAACGGTCTTCGGAGCCGTCGTCTTTGTCAATGTTGAGCGCGTCTTGAAGGCGTGATGTCCAGCGAATGTCTTCGCCCCAACGCGAGCCATTTGAAGGGTTATAACCCCAAGTATTTGAATCACCAAAACATAAAATCCGTGGCATTGAGATATCCCTTTATATTGATTGCTTCCATTTTACGATGATTGATGGGATTCGTCGTCAATTGACTGCGATGGTTTGACGCTTTTCATTTTTACCGTGTCGCGTGTTGAATGGCTTGGATGTTTAAAACGCCTCAGTTTAGGCAACAGGATGAGGCTAGCTAATCATCCGTTTTAGAAAGCGCTTTTCAACAAAGGGCGAAGCATCCAATCAACGGACGGTGGGGGATCTGCCTTAAGGAACGTCAGAGTTTTGGACAGATAGGGTTCCGAATACAAGGAGTTCAGATGCAATGAATGAAAAAACACCCATGCAGAAGCGAGCGGCAGCAGCCAGGCACACAACCTCTGTTGATCAATCTAACCGACGAGTGCCGATTAATCTCAGGCAGTCGGGTCCCACACCGGTCGAGCTTCTGATCTCCACACGGGTTAGGAAATCTCCCTATTGGCATCTGTCTTATGAATCTGACTGCTGGCAGGCCACGATTTATAATCGCATGTATCACCCCCGCGCTCATATTCCCAAAGAGCAAGGCGGTGTGATGGCAGAGTATGATGCGTTGGTCAATCATGTGGCAATGTGGAATGTTGCGGTTGAGCGCCAGATTCAGGTGAAAGGGCCGGACGCTGAAAAGTTCGTCGACTTTGTTATCACTCGCCCAGCGAACATCATCAAACCCATGCGCGGAAAGTACGTGATCTTGTGTAACGAAGAAGGCGGGATCATGAATGACCCCGTGCTTTTGCGCATTGCGGAAGATGAATTCTGGTTTTCGATTTCAGACAGTGACATCGAATTTTGGCTTCGTGGCGTGAACATTGGTAAAGGCTTTGATGTCACCATTGCTGAAATTGATGTCTGTCCGGTACAAATCCAAGGGCCGAAATCCGAAGCGCTGATGACGGATCTGTTTGGCTCAGCAGTCAGTGACATTCCTTTTTATGGCTTGATGGAAGGCACGCTAAATGGCGCGGACGTAATTATCTCCCAGACCGGGTTCAGCGGAGAAAAAGGCTACGAAATCTACTGTTTGGACGCGACGTTGAACGCGGAAAAAGTCTGGTATGGCGTGCTGGAAGCAGGTGAAAAGCACAACCTGAAAGTGACCGCCGTCGCCCATCACCGCCGCATTGCCGCAGGCATTCTTTCCTGGGGGCAGGATGTTGATCAGGAGGTGTCTCCCTTCCAATGTAACCTCGCCTATCAAGTGCCGAAAGACAAAGAGGGCGACTACATAGGCAAATCAGCACTAGAGAAAGCCAGAACGCAAATCGAAGCCGGAGAATCTCCGTATCCCCTTGGTATGGTTGGGATTGTCTTTGGTGGCGAGCCAGTGATTGATTACGCCAACGATTTTTGGCTGATTTATGGCGAAGAGGGTGATGATGCAGTCGGCTACGTGACATCGCCTTGGTACAGCCCAGAACTGGAAACCAACATCGCGCTTTGCCATGTGCCTTGGAATGGACGGGATGTCGGCACCAAATACAGGGTAGCGTTGCCAACGGAATTTGGCGGAGAGGTTGTCGGAGCCGAGGTCGTCAGTATACCCTTCCGGCCTTCGGTGAACCCTAACTCCCGGGAAGTGGAGAAATCGCGCACCAGTGCGCCTGTTTCCTGACCTATATGCTGGCGGTGCAATGCGCCGCCTCCTTCTGGCGAAATGCTCATGACCATGAATTTTGAACAAGGCAATGTTGATTGTATGCCTCAGCTTCCCGATCCTGTTTTTGCTGCGGCAAAGCTTATTTGTCATGCCTCTATAGAGGCGACACCACGTCAAGTGAGTGCATTGGAAAGCCGTCCGGAATGGCTGCCAAAGGGTATCCGTGTGTACGTGCCTTTTCTTCCTTCCTCAAACTTTGAAGATGCTTTCGATACCTGTAAAACCCTGTTGATTTGGGGTGTGGTTCCGGTTCCTCATCTTCCTGCACGCGCTGTCCCGAGCGAAGAGAAACTTCGTGAATGGTTGTTAGCGCTCAAAGTACTGGGCGTAAAGCAATTACTACTTATCGCCGGGGACATTGAAACTGTTCAGGGACCTTATGCGGATACCATGCAACTTCTGCAATCTGGTCTGTTGCAGGAATATGGCATTGAAAGCTTTGGTGTTGCGGGGCATCCCGAAGGACACCCCCACGCTGAGCAAGCCACATTGAAACGCGCACTTGAGTTCAAGCGTAACTATGCCAAAACACATGGGCTGAGTCTTTGGGTGGTGACGCAATTCTCGTTTGAACAGACGGTTTTGGAGCAGTGGCTCGATGAACACCAAACCATACTTGCTGGCATTCCGGTTTATCTCGGACTTGCTGGGCCTACGCGTTTGAAAAACCTGCTTTCGTACGCGGCGCAGTGCGGGGTAGCAACATCCGCAAAGGCGCTGACCAAGAACCTAAATGCCGTCAGGCTGCTGAGGCCTTGGACGCCAGATTCATTGCTGGAAGGGCTGGCAATTTATCAATCGAATAGGTCGGAATCTGTGTTGAAGGGGATCCATTTGTTTCCGTTTGGTGGGCTGAAACAATCCGCTGAATGGCTCGCTAACAAAGCCAGATAATCCAATTCACTGGTAGTAACCCGGCATTTAATCTTGATGCCGAGACTCTGAAATAGTGAAATTTGGGGCACTCTAATGAATAATCAAAATAATACCGTATTAGTGACTGAAAATATGACAGCTTTACCTCCACCCGGCGCGCCGGATATTGAAATCGCCCGTGCCGTCAAACCTTGGCCGATCTTTGAAGTGGCCCAGCGTAAACTCGGCGTGGCCGCACATGCTTTGATCCCGTTTGGGCATTACAAAGCCAAACTGGATTTGTCACAGATTGATACCACCTCGAAAGTGGGCAAACTCGTGCTGGTCACCGCGATTACGCCAACCCCAGCAGGGGAAGGCAAAACAACCACCAGCATTGGTCTGGCAGATGCCCTGAATGCTATCGGTGTTAGCGCCAGCGTTTGTTTGCGTGAACCGTCATTGGGCCCTTGTTTTGGTGTGAAAGGTGGTGCAGCTGGCGGTGGCCGCGCGCAAGCCATCCCGATGGAAGATTTAAATCTTCACTTCAACGGCGATTTCCACGCGATCACCTCCGCGCACAATCTGTTGGCAGCCTTGATTGATAACCATATCCACTGGGGTAACGAGCTTAATCTGGATGCGCGCAAAGTATCATGGCGACGTGTGATGGACATGAATGACCGCGCGCTTCGCCATACCTTGGTGGGATTGGGCGGCCCTGCTCATGGTCAGCCGCGCGAATCTGGTTTCGACATTACCGTGGCGTCTGAAATCATGGCAATCCTTTGTCTGGCAGAAGACCGAAAAGATCTTCAGCGTCGTCTGGGTAATATCATCATTGGGCGTGACCGCGACAACAAGCCAGTGACCGCACGTGATTTAGGCGCAGAAGGCGCAATGACGGTGCTTCTGAAAGACGCGATTCAGCCAAACCTGATCCAGACCTTGGAGCACAATCCGGCGCTGATTCATGGCGGTCCGTTCGCCAATATCGCTCATGGCTGTAACTCCGTGATGGCGACCCGCACAGCCATGGGTCTAACCGATGTTGTGGTGACGGAAGCGGGCTTTGGTGCGGACTTGGGCGCAGAGAAGTTCATCGACATCAAATGCCGTATTTCTGGTTTGAAACCGGATGCTGCGGTATTGGTATGCACCGTACGCGCTCTGAAAATGCAGGGTGGTGTCGCGAAAGACAATCTTGATGCAGTTGACGTTGACGCGGTGAAGCTTGGTTCAGCCAACCTCAAACGCCATATCGAAAACATGCAGAAGTTTGGCCTGACGCCAGTGGTTGCGATCAACCGTTTTCCGACTGATGATGCCAAGGAGCTTTCTATCATCAAAGAAGTTTGCCTGAGCCTGGGGGCGCGCGTCGAAGAAGCACAGCATTGGGCAGAAGGTGGTGTGGGCGCCAAAGCGGTTGCTGAAGCAGTGAAAACCATCTTGGATGGTGAAGCGCCAGATGTGCAATTCCTCTACGAAGATGACCTGCCGATTGATGACAAAATCCGCAAAGTTGCCACCTCACTCTATGGCGCGGAAGACGTGCAGTTCAACATCGCGGCACAAAAGCAGCTCGATGAAATTCACCAGTTGGGTTACGGACATCTCCCTGTGTGTATCGCGAAAACGCCTTACAGCTTCACTTCTGAGCCATCGGAGCTTGGCGCACCATCAGGACACATACTGCCTGTGCGAGAACTGCGCCTGATGGCGGGAGCAGGCTTTGTTGTCGCGATTTGTGGTGATGTCATGACCATGCCAGGACTACCGCGTAAGCCCGCCGCGCTCAGCATCTCACTGGATGATGATGGCGAGATTGTTGGACTGTTCTGAGTGCCATCTGATTTAAGTGTCAAAAAGCGCTACCTTGAGTAGCGCTTTTTGTTACTTATTCCTTGAACGTTTTTCTCCTGCCTTGAAGCACGTAAAGTACATGTCATTCAATTCCAAGCGATTTGGCAGCAGGAGCAAGTGATGTGTAAAAAGGACAAACCGTATCAGTATCAGGAACGTCGGGTTGAGTTAGATACCGACCGCGCGTTTCGTCTTGGTGAAGGCAAAATCAGCGGCTATCTGTCCGTGATTTTGGGTGGTTTGTCGCTGCTTGCCGTGCTGGCTTATCTCTTTCCTTCCTATCTCACCACGACTGAACTTCGTAAAACCTACGATGCGGAAAGCCTGCAACATGTTTTGAAATACGGCATGTATTTTTCTCTTTTCTTTGGTGCCATGACTCACCTGCTGAAAAGGTATCGTCGTCTGGGTTGCATCGGCATACTGCTGACGCTGGTGGCTTTTGCTTTGGGTGGGTACACCGTTCCCGTTGGCCCGGTTGAGCCGAAAGAACTCTCCTTGGGAGTGGATTGGTTAATCCTGGCGTTTTTGGGCTCTGCGGCGATTTTTATGACGCTGGAAAAGCTACTGCCGAAGTACAAGAACCAAGTGATCTTGCGTAAAGAGTGGGAAACGGACTTCTTCTATTTCTGCTTCAACCATCTGGCGATTTCCGCCATCCTGATTTACGCCAACTACCATACGTCCCACTTTGACTGGGCAGTGAGTGCTTCATTGCAAGAGTCAGTGCAATCCCTGCCTGTCATTGTTCAATTCGTACTGATTCTGATTGCCGCAGACTTTGTTCTTTACTGGGAACACCGCCTGTTCCACGAAGTAAAAGTGCTGTGGCCGGTTCATGCGGTTCACCACTCGGTGGAAGAACTGGATTGGCTGGCAGGCTCTCGAGGTCACTTCATTCAAGTGTTTTCAGAGCGTGCGATGGTGATGGTGCCGCTGTATTTACTGGGGCCTTCAGAGGCAGCATTGAATGCGTACGTCGCATTCGCAGCGCTGCAAGCGGTATTGATTCACTGTAACACCCGAATGCACTTTGGTTTTCTGAAATACATCTTTGTGACGCCGCAATTTCATCACTGGCATCACAGCTCAGAAAAGCCTGCAATTGATACCAATTACAGTGCGCATCTGGTGTTGTTTGACTGGTTGTTCGGCACCATGCACATGCCTAAACAGCATTGGCCGGCAAAATATGGCACCACCAAACCCATGCCGAAGGGCGTCATCGGACAAACTCTGTATCCGCTTACTGCACTGATTAAAAAGCAAAAATAAATTCATAATTTTCCTCTATGCGCCGTTCGCGGCGCATTCAAAATACATCCTGTCGCATTCGCATCGCTGGATCAGCTGAGTGTTGTTTAAGTTGGCTAAATATACAAAAGGAAAAACCAACTAAGGACGCACCCATGTCAGACGCTCTAGCGCTGCATCGAGACTCCATCATCATTGATGGTCTGATTATCGCCAAATGGAACCGGGAACTGTTTGAAGACATGGCAAAAGGTGGGCTGACCGCTGCCAATTGCACGGTCTCGGTATGGGAAGGTTTTCAGGGTACCGTCGATAACATTGTCGAATTCAACCAATTGCTGCGTGAAAACAGCGACCTCATTCGTCCGGTGCACACCACAGAAGATATTCTTGCAGCCAAGCGTGAAGGTAAAACCGGCATCATGCTGGGCTTTCAGAATGTTCATGCGTTTGAGGACAAACTTGGCTACATCGAGATTTTCAAAAAGCTGGGTGTAGGCATCGCGCAAATGGCTTACAACACCCAAAACTTGGTCGGTACAGGTTGCTACGAGCGCGATGGTGGCTTATCCGGTTATGGCCGTGAAGTCGTCGCGGAAATGAACCGTGTCGGCATCATGTGTGACCTTTCCCATGTTGGGCCAAAAACCTCGGAAGAAGTCATTCTGGAATCGAAAAAGCCGGTTTGTTATTCCCACTGTTTGCCGCTTGGCTTGAAAGATCATCCCCGTAATAAATCCGATGAAGAGCTGAAGTTCATTGCTGACCACGGCGGCTTTATCGGCGTCACCATGTTCGCCCCTTTCCTGAAAAACGGCATCAATTCCACCATCGAAGATTACGTCGAAGCCATCGATTACATCGTTGATCTGGTCGGTGAAGATTGTGTTGGTATCGGCACTGACTTCACCCAAGGCCACGATCAGGAATTCTTTGAATGGATTACCCATGACAAAGGCTACGCAAGAAGGCTGACCAAATTTGGCGAAATCATCAACCCGAAAGGTATCCGTACTGTCGGTGAGTTCCCGAATTTGACGGCAGCGTTACTCGACAGCGGTTGGTCGCCAGAGAAAGTGCAGAAAATCATGGGTGGCAACTGGGTCAAAGTTCTTAAAGACGTTTGGGGCGAGTAAGCCAGAAAGAGAGGAAGCATTAATGGGTCATCATCCACCGGAAATCCCTATTCAGGTCGACGACGAAACTGGCGTTTGGAGCACCGATGGCTTGCCCATGCTCTATGTCCCCCGACACTTTTTCATCAATAACCACGCAGCGGTGGAAGACGCCATTGGCGCAGATCAATACGCGGATTTGCTCTACAAAGCAGGCTACAAATCCGCTTATTTCTGGTGCGAGCAGGAGGGGGAAACCCACGGCATCTCAGGTGCAGAAGTGTTCGACCATTACATGAAGCGTCTTTCCCAGCGCGGTTGGGGACAGTTCTTTATCGAGCATTTGGATGTTTCTCAGGGAACGGCACGAGTGCGGCTCGAAAACTCCGCGTTTGTGTATTACTACGGCAAGGTCAACCGCAAGGTGGATTACATGTTCACGGGCTGGTTTGCCGGTGCCATGGATCAGGTGACGGAGAGTGTCGGCTTTCCGTTCAAAACCCAGGCAGTGCAATTACAAAGCGGCTCTGAAGAAGGCTGCGATTTTGGACTGTTTGAAGTGAAACCGATTGGTTAAGAGAAGATCCTGGATCCTAGGAAAAGCAGGTCCTAGGGGGAGCAAAGAGTTTGAATCTGAATCTAGGCCTCTTAAATCTGTGCAGGACCTAGGACCTAGGACCTAGGACCTTAAAAACTAAAAAAGGAAGTGCAATGTCTCAGTTCGACGCTATTTTTCAGCCGCTTGCGATCAACAAGCTGACGATCAGAAACCGGGTGATCAGTACGGCACATGCCGAGGTGTATGCGACGGAAAATGGCATGCCGACTGAGCGCTATATCAAGTACTACGAAGAGAAAGCCAAAGGCGGTATTGGCCTTTGTGTCTGCGGCGGTTCAAGCCCAGTGTCTATCGATAGTCCACAGCATTGGTGGAGTTCGGTGAACGTCAGTACCGATGAAGTCATTCCACACTTCCAGAACCTTGCTGATGCCATGCACAAACATGGCGCGGCTATCATGATCCAACTGACCCACATGGGACGCCGTTCCCGTTGGGATGGTGGCAACTGGCCGACCCTGATGAGCCCGAGCGGTATCCGCGAACCGGTTCACCGTGCGACCTGTAAAACCATCGAGCCTGAAGAAATCTGGCGTATTATCGATGATTTCGCGCAAGCCGTCCGTCGTGCAAAAGAAGGTGGCTTGGACGGCGTTGAGCTCTCATTTGCCCACCAGCACTTGGTCGATCAGTTCTGGAGTCCGCGTGTTAACCGTCGTACCGATGAATGGGGTGGCAGCTTCGAAAACCGCATGCGCTTTGGCGTAGAAATTCTGAAAGCGGTGCGTGCGGAAGTGGGGCCGGATTTCGCAGTGGGTATCCGCATGACGGGGGATGAATTCCATCCTGACGGCCTTGACCACGAGAACATGAAAGAAATCGCGGCTTACTATGATGGGCTCGGCATGATCGATTTCTTCAGCGTGGTCGGCTCGGGCTGTGATACCCACAACACCTTGGCGAACGTCATCCCGAATATGACTTACCCGCCAGAGCCATTTATTCACCTTGCCGCAGGAATTCGCAGCGTGGTGAATGTGCCTGTGATGCATGCACAAAACATCAAAGATCCGGTACAGGCTGCGCGTGCGCTGGAAAGCGGATTGATTGACTTTGTCGGTATGACACGCGCCCACATCGCAGATCCTCATCTCATCACCAAAGTGAAGCTGGGCCAGACAGATCAAATCCGTCAGTGTGTCGGTGCCAACTACTGCATTGACCGCCAATATCAGGGTATTGATGTCCTCTGTATCCAAAACGCAGCGACATCTCGCGAAGCCAAAGTACCTCATATCATCAGCAAAACCGACGGCCCAATTCGCAAAGTGGTTGTTGTTGGCGGTGGCCCCGGTGGCATGGAAGCCGCGCGTGTCTGCGCCGAGCGTGGTCATCAGGTCACTTTGTTTGAGAAAAACAGCGAACTGGGTGGGCAAATCACGCTGGCAGCGGCTGCACCGCAACGTGAGCAGATCGCAGGTATTACCCGCTGGTTCGATCTGGAACTGCGCCGTTTGGGGGTGAACCTTGTATTCGACACGGCAGCGGATGAAGCCACTATTTTGGCGCAATCGCCCGATGTTGTGGTACTGGCTGTCGGCGGTAAACCGTTTATCAATCAGGAAGCCAAATGGGGCGGTGATGACGGTCTGGTGGTGAGCAGTTGGGACATTCTAAGCGGTGCAGTTGAGCCGGGCAAAAACGTGGTGGTGTATGACACTATTTGCGAATTTGCGGGCATGTCTGTGGCGGATTATCTCGCGGCGAAAGGCTCGTTGGTGGAAATTGTCACTGATGATATCAAGCCGGGTGTCGCTGTGGGCGGTACCAGCTTCCCCACATACTATCGCAGCCTTTACGAGCGCGATGTGGTGATGACGCCGGATCTGGTGCTGGACGAAGTCTACAAAGAGGGCGACAAACTGATTGCCCGCTTTGAAAACGAATACACAGGTGTGCGCGAAGAGCGCGTGGTCGATCAGGTAGTGATTGAAAACGGCGTCAGACCGGACGAGGCGCTCTACTATGCGCTCAAAGAAGGCTCCCGCAACCGCGGCCAGGTAGATATCGACACTCTGTTTGCCTTCGAGCCACAACCCGCATTTGCTGAGCAGGCGGACGGTTATCTACTTTATCGCATCGGGGATTGCAGCGCGCAGCGCAATATTCACGCTGCCATCTACGATTCACTGCGTCTGTTTAAAGACCTCTGACCGACTGCGGGGTATCTGTGATGTGGACGTCGCTTATCGGTCCCTTGTTAGTCATCATGATTGCGCTGGCGATTGCGGGCGCAGTCAAACGGATTCGTCTCTGGCAGCAAGGGAAGCCAGCCAGCCTTCCTATCGGGAAAGCCCTTGCTGCCATCCCCAGACGCTATTTGGTCGATCTTCACGACGTGGTTGCACGTGACAAAGCGTTTGCGAACACGCACGTCGCCACTGCTGGGGGCTTTGTGGCATCCGGCATTTTAATGGTGCTGGTTTTCATTCTGGGGTTCGACAATATACTGACATTCGCACTGATGAGCGCGACGTTTGCTGCGATGGCGTTTGGTGCAGTGAAAGTGAAAAAACGTCGCGAAAACCCGCCTGCGAACCTTTCCAAAGGGCCTTGGCAGAGGCTACCTAACAGTCTGCTGGTTTTCTCCTTCTCTGGCTTGATGATGTCGTTGCTGTTGTTATTGGGCATCGGCAATGTGCCCATCATCGTCGCGGCACTGCTTATCGTTGGCATTCTGCTAGGTTTAGCAGACCTGCTGTTTGGCATGACCTGGGGCGGCCCAATGAAACACGCCTTTGCGGGTGCCTTGCATCTTGGTTTTCACCGTCGTCAGGAACGTTTTGGCGGTGGCCGATCAACGGGATTGAAACCAATCAATCTTGACGAGCAAACTCTGGGCGTCGAAAAGCCATCCGATTTTTATTGGAACCAGCTGTTGGGATTTGATGCCTGCGTGCAATGCGGGCGCTGTGAAAAAGTCTGTCCCGCGTTTGCCGCAGGTCAGCCGCTGAATCCGAAGAAACTGATTCAGGATATGGTGGTTGGCATGGCTGGCGGTGACACCGTAAATTACGCAGGCAGCCAGTACCCTGGCAAATCTGATGAAGCCCGTTGCGGAGCGCCGGATAAACCTTTGTTTGAAGGTCTGCTGGATGCAGAAACCGTCTGGTCGTGCACCACCTGTCGCGCCTGTGTTGAAGAATGCCCAATGATGATCGAACACGTCGATGCCATCGTCGATATGCGCCGTCACCTGACGCTCGCAAAAGGTGAAACAGTCGGAAAAGGCGCAGAGGTATTGGAAAACCTGATTGCAACCGATAACCCGAATGGCCTGTCGCCCAACAGCCGAGCGAACTGGTCCGTCGATCTGAAGCTCAATCATCTGTCAGAGGTAGGTACTACAGATGTGTTGCTTTGGGCAGGTGATGGCGCCTTTGATTTAGCTTACCAACGCACGCTCCGTGCGGTTGTAGCACTGCTTCGAAACGCCAATATCGATTTCGCCATTTTGGGTAATGAAGAATTGGATAGCGGCGATCTGGCGCGTCGTCTGGGCGATGAAGCGACCTTCCAGCGCTTGGCGATTGCCAATGTCAAAACCCTGAACAAATACCAATTCCGATCGATTGTTACGCCGGATCCTCACGCTTTCCATGTGTTGAAAAACGAGTATCCGGACTTTGGCGGCAGCTATGATGTTTTCCATCACACCGAGTATCTGGCGAAGCTGGTTGAGCAAGGTGATATCAAGCTGAATCAGGCCAAAGCCCAATCGGTGACGTATCACGATCCTTGTTACCTTGGGCGTTACAACGGTGGCTATGACGCACCGCGTTACCTCTTGAGTAGTATGGGATTCACTGTCAGTGAGATGGAGCGTTCAGGTTATCGCTCGCGTTGTTGCGGCGGTGGAGGTGGTGCGCCAGTCACCGATATTCCGGGCGAACACCGTATTGCAGATATGCGGATGGATGATGCCAGGGAGACAGGTGCAGAAATGGTAGCGGTTGCCTGCCCGCAGTGTGCAGTAATGCTCGAAGGCGTGGTGATGCCAAGGCCAGAAGTGAAAGACATTGCGGTCATGCTGCTCGATGCCGTGGCAGAAAACGCCGACGCTGGCCAAGCAAAAGCGGTGGGGGAGTAAATGGACGACATCAAACGACGCGATCCCCGTAAAGAACATATCCTGAGAAATCGCCTGCATCCTCAGTATGATGAGATGGCTGTTGACCATGACTTGCTGCTGTCAGGCGGTACAAACCGCAAAAATCCCCACAAGCAGGGGTACTTATCGGCGGAAGGCATCAAACGGATTGACCGCTCTGGTGCTGCGATCGCCGCGGCTGGCGTGGCGAAAAAACAGCAAGAACAAAGCCTGCCACTCAGGACCATTGTTAATCCTTCCAACTATATTGTGGTGTTCTCGGATTCTGACAGTGCCAAGCTGACGGTGCTGGATAAAGACATGTTAGGACTTGCGCATTCGCTGGCTGACGATGGCACAGCCGTCGTAATGATTAACCTTCACAGCCGTGAAGATGACCTTGCTTCGGCCGGCGCAGACAGGGCGCTGACGCTCGATGCAGCCAGTTACTCACCTGACAGTTGGCTCGCGATATTACAAACCATTGATTCAGAGCTATCCCCCAAACATTGGATATTCGCGGATGGCACCTTAGTCGGTGGAGATTTAGCAAGAAGATTGGCGGTCTCGTTGGGTGTCCGGCCAATCACCCGCGGCAAACAATTTGCAGATGGCGAGCTGAACTGTGGTGGTGACGCTTCGAAAAGCGTTAACCGGAAGCTTTCCAGAATATTGCTGGTGGAAGAACAAGTGGCCGACCCCATCGCGGGCTTTATCACGGAGGCGTCTTCTCTGGATGTCGCAGAAGTGGCGGGCGTGATCCCGAAAGTCACTGATCTTGGTGGTGTTGCCGTTGATCCGGCTGACATTCCTTTGGCGGAAACCCGCTTTATTCTCTCCGGTGGTAACGGAATTCGAAACTGGGCCTTGTTCCATCAATGTGCGCAAGCTTTGGGCGCAACAGAAGGGGCCAGCCGCGTCGCTGTCGATAACGGACACATGCCGAGAACGACTCAAGTGGGTGCAACCGGCACTTACGTGAATGCCAAAGTCTATGTCGCGGTAGGTATTTCGGGCGCGATTCAGCATTTGCAGGGGATGACGACCTGTGAAACTGTCATCGCACTCAATACCGATGCCAACTGCGACATGATCAAGCGCGCTGATTTCAGCATTATCGCTGACAGCAGCGAGGTGATGCAGGCATTGGTTGACGCAACCTCTGGTGGTGAAGGAGAGCTTGATGATGTCGGATAACCCAAACATCCTCGTACTGGTTTCAGCCGGTCAACACCCGCTCTCTGGCCGCCCAAGACGGGCAGAGCGAGATGCCAAGGCGCTGGAAATGGCTTTGACCCAGTCTCAATCAGCAATGGTTGTGTTTGCCGGAGATCCGCAATCACCTGCTATTCGGGAATATCTTGGTATGGGCGTTTCCAAGGTCAATGTGTTGAAGCAACCTGAAGGAGCAGACACTAGCATGGCACTGGCGGATTTCGTTGCATCCCAGAAGCCCCAACTGGTTTTCTGCGGTGCCCGGGCAGAGCACGGTGAATCGTCCGGTATGGTGCCGTATCTTGTTGCTGATGGGTTAGGTGCAGCCGTTGTGCCGGAAGTGGTCGATGTGATGGAACAAACCGATTCCCACGTTGAAGTGCTTCAGGCTTTGGCGGGTGGTCAGCGCAGAAAACTAAGGGTCGAACTACCTGCCTTGCTGATTGCCAGTTCATCAGCACCGGCAGCGAGGCAAAGTGCGTTTACCAGAGCGCGAGATGGTTTAGTGAATGTGCTGGAAGTTGAAGTGAAAATGGATTTGGAGCAACAGGGCTGGGAATGGCAGCCTGCTAAGAAACGTCCGAAGCGCACCAAAACCGTCGCTGCGAAAGCCTCCAGTCGAGACCGCTTTAAAGCCGCTACCGCAGCGCCCGCATCTTCAGGTGGCAAAGTGATGATGAACCCACGCCCGCAGGAAGCGGCAGAAGCGATTCTCTCTCTATTGAAAGAAAAAGGACTCGTCTGAATCTGATCTGAATGTTCTCCCCGCCTTTGTTCGGTGGTAACCTCCTCAAAAATTATCATTGAACAAAGGCTCCTTTTTGAAACGCATCGTGTTATACACCAGCAAGAATTGCGCGCATTGCCAGTCAGCCAAACAGTTTTTCGATAGCAAGAAAATCGCCTACCGTTTGTGCGATGTGGGTACACCAAGAGGCAGAAAAGAGCACGCCTCGCTGGGAGCGCGCGGCGTGCCGGTGATAAAGATTGGTGACAAAGTTCTCCACGGCTTCAACGCGAAAGCCGTGGAGAAAGCGCTGAAAGGTGATTAATTCGCCTTGGCGATGGTTGTGAAGGTTTGTCGCTGCTGCTTAATGATGTCGGCGACTTTCTCCGCAATCATAATGGTCGGGGCATTAGTGTTACCACCTACCAGCGTCGGCATAATGGACGCATCCACCACGCGTAATCCTTCCAAACCGTAGACACGAAGCTGGTTATCCACCACGGCCATTGGGTCGTCTTCCGTTCCCATTTTGCAGGTGCCAATCGGGTGATATTGGGTGTCAGCGCGGTTGCGGATGTCCTGCTCGATCGCTGCATCATCAGTGGCATCGACCGGATAAAAAGGCTTGCCTCGAATGTCTTTAAATGCGTCGCTTTCAAGCAACTGATATTGCTTCTTCCAGCCTTCAATCATCACTCGCATATCATCAGGGTCAGCAAAGAAATTGGGGTCGATACGCGGAGAATCCGAAGGATTGGTACTGTTGAGTTTTACGGTACCAATGCTCTTGGGGCGAAGCAGGGTGAGGTGCGAGCAAAAACCGTGGCTGGCGTGAATTTTACGGGCATGGTCGTCGACGACGCCAACGACGAATACGATTTCTAAATCCGGCACATCAATGTCGTCCGATGAACGCAAAAAACTAATACCTTCCGCGAAATTGCTGCTCAGTTTACCTTTGCGTTCTTTCATCCACTCGGGCAGGGCTTTCGCCATTTCGATACCCATTTGCAGCGACACACCAAAGCTGTCGCGTTTAGCGGTGCAGCGGTAAGAATGCACCAGATCGATATGATCCTGCAGGTTTTCACCCACGCCGGGAAGATCGTGAATTTGCTCAATGCCGTGGGTATCCATATCAGCTTTCGCCCCGACACCTGAAAGCATCAGAATTTGCGGTGAACCAAACGCACCGGCTGACAGGATCACCTCTTGCTGAGAGCGGATCTGAACGCGTTGTCCTTGTTTTTCGTATTCCACCCCAACCGCTTTTTTGCCTTCGAACAGCACACGACAAGTGGTGGCATTGGTGATCACAGTCAGGTTAGGGCGCTTAAGATTGGGCGTGAGATAGGCTTTGGCAGCGCTGCAACGTTCACCATTAAGCTGAGTAACCTGAGTCACCATCGCACCGAATTGCTCTGCGCCGTTCACATCTGGGTTTCTTGGTACGCCAATGCTTTCACAGGCATCCAGAAAACGCTCAATCAATGGACTTGGCGAGCGAAGCTCAGCAACGTTCAGCGGGCCACCTTTGCCATGAAACTCATCGTGGTGAACTTCGTTGTTTTCCGCTTTCTTGAAATACGGCAGGCATTCATCATAGCTCCAGCCTTGGTTTCCCAAGGTTGCCCAGTGATCGTAATCGAAACGGTGTCCGCGGCAGTACATCATGGCATTGATTGAGCTCGAACCGCCAAGGGTTTTACCGCGCGGCTGATAACCTTTGCGTCCGTTTAATCCCGGTTGGGGAACGGTTTCAAATCCCCAGTTATTGATTTTGGTTGGCATCATTGCCACCACGCCAACAGGGGTGTGGATGAGGGCGCTGGTGTCCTTGCCGCCGGCTTCCAGCAGGCAGACAGTTACTGTCGGGTCTTCGGACAGGCGGGATGCCATCACACACCCAGCTGAGCCACCGCCGACAACAATGTAATCAAAGCTATCCATTTATGCGTCTCCATCATTGGAAGGGTGGAGGTCACGCTTGAGGATTTTGCCCGTTGCGGTCATTGGGAAGCTGTTACGGATAATGACGCGGCGCGGGTATTTGTAATCCGCCAGTTGTTCCTTGCACCAAGCAATAATCTCGGCTTCTTCGCAGACCTCAGCATCTTGCTTTAACAGTGCATGAGCATGGATTTCTTCGCCAAGTCTCTCGTGGGGTTCGCCCACCACAGCTACCATTTCGATAGCAGGGTGACACATCATCACTTCTTCGATTTCACGCGGATAGACGTTATAGCCACCACGCAGGATCATGTCTTTCACGCGATCAACGATGAAGAGATTGCAGTGTTCATCGAGATAGCCGATGTCACCACTTTTGAACCATCCGTCGACAAAGGTTTCTTCCGTCGCTTCTGGGCGGTTGTAATAGCCTTTCATCACGCTTGGGCTTTTGATGCACACTTCACCACGCTCGCCCGTCGGGACGCTGTTTCCGGCCAAGTCGATAATCTTGATCATATGACCACACAGCGGTTGGCCGACACTGCCGGGAAGTCTGTCGCTGTCGATATGGTTGAAAGTCGCCACAGGTGCGGTTTCAGACAAGCCATAGCCTTCGAGAATGGGAAGCTCAAAGGCCGCTTCAAACTGGCGCAACACTTCAACAGGCAAAGAGGCACCGCCAGAAATGCCTAGTCGCAGACTCTGGCGCACTTTCTCGGCTTTCTCTGCACAGGCTTCGCTGGCACGTTGCAGGGCGATATACATGGTAGGAACGCCAGCAAATACAGTCACCCGTTGTTCGATGATTTGTTCAATCACGCTGGCAGGTTCAAAGCGGGGCACCAGCACCACAGTCGCGCCAGTGAGTATGCTGGCATTCATCATCACGGTTTGTCCGAAGCTGTGGAACAGTGGCAGCGCCGCCATGGTGGTGTCGCTGTATTCCAAACGCATCAGGTTCTGCGACGCCATGGCATTGGTCATCATGTTGGTGTGGGAAAGCTCAGCACCTTTGGGCTGGCCTGTGGTGCCAGAGGTATAGAGGATAACCGCCGTATCATCGCCCAGTCGGGAAACCGCTTCAAATGGCTGTGATGCTTCTGACAGCCAGGCTTGAAGGGAATGGGCTGACGAATCATTTCCTGGCATGGACACAAAGTGCTCGCAGCCTTCCGCGTGTTTAAACCCTTCCTGGCCAAAGGTGCCCATCGGCAATTCTTCTGTGCCATCGAAACAGAGATAGGCTTTAGCGTCGGAATCATTAAGGTGATAAGCAACCTCGCGGGGCTTGAACAATACATTCATCGGTACTACCACGCAGCCTGCTTTCAGAATGCCGTAATACGCGATGGGGAAGTAGGGGATATTGGGACAGGAGAGGGCAACTTTGTCTCCCGGTTCCAAGCCGAGTGAAACAAGGTGATGGGCGACGTTGGCGGCGAGTTTGTCGAGCTGTTCGAAGGTGAAGGCGGTGTCGGCCATTCGAACAGCAACTTTATCGGAAAAGAGCGCCGCACTGCGCTCCAGATTGACAGCAAGATTGTGCATCCTTGTACTCCTTATCTTCCTTTTAGTTTGCCTTGTTTTTATCGAGCACTATCGTCCAGAAGCGATGTCTGGGGTTTCAATAGCGGCGTTGGCATTGTCTTGTGTGGAAAGCATGGGATCGGGTTTGCCGATGAATAGTCGCATCACCAGTCTTTGCGCGAGGTTGCCATATGGCGGCGCGAACAGGCTGATTGGGAACCAACGGCGCATCTGCAAAACGGTCCGGGCATGGCTAAGTTCGCGAAAGCCCTCTTCGCCGTGGTAATTCCCAATGCCAGAGTTACCAATGCCACCAAACGGCACGGCATGGTTCAGGGCATGCCAGCCCCAATCGTTGATAGTGACGCCGCCACTGTGGGTGCGCTCAAGCATCCATTCCCGACGTTCTTTATCGTGACTGAACAGGTAGCAAGCCAGTGGTCTTGGGCGGTTAGTGATGTAATCAGCGACCTCTTCAAGGCTGCTGTAGCCATGAACGGGCAGCAGGGGCCCGAAGATTTCTTCCTGACAAATCCGCATGTCCGTCGACAGATTGGTTGCAATGTGCAGCGGCATTTTGCGTTTATCGCTGTCATCGCGACATTTGATGATGTTGGCACCTTTGGCTTTGGCGTCTTCAACGAGAGCCTGAAAGCGTTCGAACTGGGCATCATCAACCAAGGACGTGCAATCAGCGTTGCCCGCGATACCTGAATACATCTTGTTGTAAGCGCGGGATAGCGCTCCAACAAAGGCATCCACTTTTTCGTTTGGCACGAACGCATAGTCCGGTGCGATACAGATTTGCCCGGCATTAAAACTCTTGCCGTGGGCAATGCGGTTGGCTGCTTGCTGGATGTCGTAATCATCAAAGATCACCGCAGGGGATTTTCCACCCAGCTCAAGGGTGACTGGCGTGAGGTTCTTTGATGCGTTCGCCATGATGATCTTTCCGCTGTTTGGTGATCCGGTAAAGACCAGATGATCAAACGGTAGATGACTGATGTCCATTGCCTGAGGATGATCGCCCGGCACAACGCAAACACGATCTTCTGAATAGATTTCCGCCAGCATGGTTTTCAATGCGGAGGTGGTTTTTGGGCAGTTTGGCGGCATTTTGATCATGCAGCGGTTACCCGCAGCGAGCGCGGTGATCAAGGGACCCAATGAGAGATAAAGCGGGAAATTCCAAGGGCAGATAATGCCAACCACACCCTTCGGCTGGTAACGAAGTTCCAGTTTGTTGCCTTTGAACAGCCATTCCGTTGGGCGGCGTTTCGGACGCATCCAGCGGCGAAGGTGACTTTGTACGTTATTGATGTCGAGGATCGGCCCCAGCACATCTGCCATCAGAGACTCAGAATGGCTGCGGCCACCAAAATCTTCACTCATGGCCTGAGCCAACACGTTCTGATAACGGCGAAGCTGGGTTTTCAGCGCGGAAAGCTGAGCTTTTCTATCTTCCAGTGTGGGCTGGGTATCTTGCTGATAGGCTGATTTCAGCGCGTAAAACCACGTCTCTAATTCACTAAGCGCAGTGTGTTGGGAGAAAGGTGCGGTACTGCTTTGACTGTTCATTCCCGATTTCCTGATGGTTTTGTCATTTACCCATTGATTACAACACCCGGTCAAACCCCCGAACAGGTGACAAAAAGACAAAATCCGGTGATATTCGGACAAAATTGCGGTATTTATAGACCTATCACTGTTTCCGGTGACGAGCAGCTTGGGGAAGCGCCATGAAGTACACTGCGGTTTATGAGCCAGACATGAAGTCCTGTGGCGTGTTGGATTTGCAGCTTTTAAGCCGTTATCTGCAAGATCGCGTGCCGATGGAAACCCTTCTTGAAGGAACCGGATTGCAACAAGACAGGCTTTACGCGCCTGATACTCACATTACCCTGATGCAAAAACTCGCTACCTTCAGCAATGCCATCAATAACACCTCAGAGCCGGGGCTCGGGTTGAAGGTCGGTCAACAGGCGAGGTTTAGCGACTTTGGCGTCCTGGGCTACGCCGTATTCAGCAGCAGTACTTTGCTTGACGCCTTGATGATGGGTTTCAAATACCTTCGCTTGGCGGGACCCGTGCTCAAGAAAACCATGTGGGTAGAAGACGATGTCGGCTACTTCCGTGCTGATCAGCTGGTGGAGCTGGATTCATTGCTGCCGTTTTGTTCTGAATACTGGTTTGCGGCGATCTTGAGTTTGTGTGAAGAGGTGATTCAGCAACCGTTCCCTTCCAAAGCCATTTATTTTCCCTTCCCTGCGCCGGAATATGCCGAACTCTATGAAGAAACCTTTCACTGCCCGGTTTATTTCAACAGCAAACACCTTGAATGGCATTTCGACGCTACTAAGCTTTATGAGCCGCTGCCAACCGCAAATCCGATGACGCTGAGTATGTGCCTTAAATCCTGTGATGAGATGCTGGAGAAAGTCTCGGGTGCGCTGACGTTGAATGAAAAAATTACACAAATGTTGTTGGAAAACCCCGGTCGGTATCCGTCGATTGAAGTGGTTTCTTCAGAGCTTGGTATGTCTTCCCGAACACTCCGCCGTCACCTGAAAAATGAAAACACCGGGTTTCAGGACATTCTGGATCATGTGCGGTTCAGTCTTGCCCGCCACTACCTGCGCTCAACCCAAATCAGCATTGAAGACATTTCCGAGCGGGTGGGTTTTTCAGATCCCGCTAACTTCCGTCATGCTTTTCGTAAGTGGAGTGGCGCTTCGCCGAGAGATTATCGAAACCAACTTTGCGCCTGATTCAGTGAAGGAAAAGTGCTGACATCCAAATGTCACTTTACATATGGAAAAACATATATAAAGTATGCTGGGTGAACGATAATCTGGTGAATATGAATGATCTCTCCCGTTAATTTCTACAAATGCTTAGCTGATGAAACCCGTTTGAAAACCCTGATGTTGCTGCAACAGGAAGGGGAGCTCTGTGTGTGTGAGTTGATGGAAGCGCTCGAAGAAAGCCAGCCAAAAGTATCCCGTCATCTTGCTCAATTGCGTAAATGCCAACTGCTGACCGATCGCCGTCAGGGCCAGTGGGTGTTCTACAGCATTTCCAGAGCATTGCCGGCGTGGGCGAAAGAGGTGCTTGCCGTGACGACCGATTCTAATCCGGTCTTCCTGCAAGAATGTATGACCCGCCTATGCAAAATGGGCGATCGCCCAGAGCGCGTTTCTACCTGCTGTTAAGAGTAGAGAGCCAGGATGATGGTGTTTTTATGGCTCAATATATATGAATTTTCATATATTAAACTGACTTAGGACTGAATGATGGGGATGTTTGAACGCTACCTTTCCGTGTGGGTAGCAGTGTGTATTGGTGCGGGTGTACTGCTTGGAAATCTTGCTCCTTCTGCTTTTGAAGTGGTGGCCAATCTGGAATTTGCACACGTAAATTTGGTAGTTGGGGTACTGATTTGGGTGATGATCTTTCCTATGATGGTTCAGGTCGATTTCTCCGCCATCAAAGACGTGGGAAAAAAGCCAAAAGGTCTGGCTCTGACGCTGGTAATCAACTGGTTAGTGAAGCCTTTCACCATGGCAGCGTTGGGCTGGTTGTTTTTCAAAGGAATCTTTGCAGATTGGGTTGACCCACAAAGTGCAAGCGAATACATCGCGGGTATGATTCTTCTTGGTGTGGCGCCTTGTACCGCCATGGTTTTTGTATGGAGCCAGCTCACCAAAGGAGATGCCAATTATACCTTGGTTCAGGTGTCAGTGAATGATCTCATTATGGTGTTTGCTTTCGCCCCTATCACGGCATTCTTGCTGGGTGTGACAGATATTCAGGTGCCTTGGGAAACCTTGATTCTCTCCGTTGCCTTGTATGTTGTTCTTCCGCTGGTCGCAGGTGCTTGGGCTCGTAAACACTTACTCGCGAAAGGTGAGGAAAAACTGCAAAGCTTCCTGACGGCTGTAAAGCCTTGGTCGATTGTGGGACTTCTTGGCACTGTTGTGTTGCTGTTTGGTTTTCAGGCGAAGACCATCGTCAGCCAGCCTCAAACCATTTTGTTGATTGCAATACCTCTGCTTATTCAAACTTACGGCATCTTCGCGATTGCTTACGGTGCAGCCAAATGGCTCAAGCTTCCACATAACGTTGCAGCTCCTGCTGGGATGATTGGTACGTCTAACTTCTTTGAGCTGGCAGTCGCCGTCGCGATTTCGTTGTTTGGTTTGCATTCAGGTGCGGCATTGGCAACGGTTGTGGGCGTGCTGGTGGAAGTCCCCGTGATGCTATCTCTAGTGTGGTTTGCAAACAGAACAACCCACTGGTTTGAGCCTGCAAAGGCCTAGAATAACAAAGCCCGCATTTGCGGGCTTTGTTGATTAGATAGGTGTTTGATTACTGCAGGTTACCGTCAGCGTCGTAAAAACGCTGGGTGCTGTACTCTTCGAGAGGAAGTTTGCTCAGTGTGCCAACCGCTTCTGCGTAATCTACGAAAGCTTTTGCGTAGTCAAGGTAAGTATCAACTGCTCGACCATCATTGGTGACATCACCAAACACGAAGTAACCGTCGCGACCACCGCTGACAAAGCTGTTGGTTACCACCTGAATATTAGTTTCGGTACTTGCTGTATCCAGCGTTACCCAATCACCTGCTAAGCGCGAATTGATTTCGATATTGGTGACACGCTCACCAAACGCTTTCGAAATATCCACATCAAAACGCAGACCCGAAGCGTAAGGGTAGGCACCGCTTGAACTGTCTGGGTTCAGAACATAATCCACGCCTTGTTCCAGAGCCAGTTTGATTTCAGCACCACTCATGTTCAGGTTCACCAAGGTATTACCAAATGGCAGCAGTTGATAGGCGGTCGCGATAGTCACATCACCCATAGGGACGTCGGCACGCACACCTCCCGCATTCTGAATGGCAACATCTGCTTCTAGGCTCTGCAACATGAAAGCTTTCGCCACCAAATTTGAAACATCAGAGCCGTTAGACTGGGTTTCAGTCACATCACAGAGCGAGCTGATACCTTGCCCTGGAACACGCTCAAGACACAGATTAGAGGTCGCGTTCGCGATGACAGTTTGGGTTTCTTCTTCGATGCGTTGTGTGTAAGTGTCCAGCAGAGTTTGCGTTTCTGCATCACGCTCAACAATTGAAAGCACGGGGTTTGCGTCAATATCTGCGTAAACGGCATCGCGGTCAGCACCTTCCAGTTCTACACGGGTACCTTCAGCGTTGCGGCGCTTGAAGGTGTCACCCAGCATCAGGTGAGGGGTACCCGAACACGCTTCAACGACACCTTTGCGGTCGAAGCTGATATCCAGCTCGCCAACGATTGAGGAATATTGCCAAGCTTGCGCGACACAAACCGGGTCGCCATCTTTGTTCGTCACCATGGTTGGGTAGTCGCCCGCGCTGTTCAGACCGACCGCATCGAAATCGCCCAGCAGGCTGTGAGAGTCACCACCGATGATCACGTCAACACCACTCAGATTCTTCGCTAGCTCCAGATCGTTGCCGTATTGGTAGTGAGTCAGCAAAACAATCTTGTTCACGCCTTTTTTCTTGAGCTTGTCGATGTACTTTTGCGCGGTTTCCGTTTCGTCCAAAAACTCAGTGGTTGAATCCGGATTAGATGAGTTCTTGGTTTTGGTGGCGATATCAATACCTATGATACCGACTTTCTGACCATGGAAGCTTTTCACCACGAATGGGCGGAAAGAGTCCCAAGGACCTTCTGGTGTGAGTGGAGATACACCGACTTCTGGGCGAACGTTTGCTGCGACTACTGAGGTGTTACAGTCACCGCTTGCCAGCTGATCCAGGAAGGTTTTCAGGCCCGTATCGCCGTCATCAAATTCATGGTTACCCAGCGCGAAAGCATCGAAACACACCTGGTTCATCATGGCTGCATCGGCTTCACCGCCAAACAGGGTGTAGTAGAGATCGCCAGTGATGGCATCGCCCGCGTGTAGCTTCAGAACGTTCTGTTTTGATTCGTCGATTTCGCGGATTTTGGTTACGACGCGCGGGAAAGCACCCACTTCTACACGTGTGCTTTCACCACCAACGGTGATGTCTAAACCATCGTCAGCTTCCAGATGAGAGTGATGGTCATTGATATGTGCGATGGTGAGATCCATTGGACGTTCAAAGCAGCCCGTGAGCGGGAGAGACAGCGCTGCGACAGCCGCAGCGAGAACCTTGGTTTTCATTCTTCGTTCCTTCCTTAGTGAAGATAGCGCTTTCTTTAGCGGACTAAGCTATTGAAGCTTTGTGTCACTCAAGTAAAGAAAAAAAGACAAAACAAAGATGATGCAAGGGTGAGACGGATAATGTGTGGAGTGCTTTCAAAGGGTTTTGGGAAACAGCGATAAGAGGTTTATATGAAATTGTGGCGCTATCAATTCATGCCGGAGCTAGTGTGAAACCCCAAAATACACGGCCAAAGTGACAATCAAAAATGCTATCCAGGAGAGGTGCTTACCTTTAGAGCCGACAAGCGCAATAACGAAATGAATAAGGAAGGTGATAGCAATGATTGTGGCAATAAGGGAGACATTAACCGTTGGGAGAGACAGGGCGATGATAACGCCTGCAAAACCCAGCCAGGCGATAGACGTGACATGCCAAGCGAAGCGCAATGTCCGCTTGGTAAAATCATCATTCCCAAACAACTTGGGCAAGTTATCCCTTCTGAAAAGACGTTGCAGAATATAGCGTTCGCCCAAGTAGGAGTGAGCGGCTGCCAGACAGACAAGAAGAATCACAGCGATTAAAACCAGATAGTTCATGCTCTTTTTCCTTTTATCCCTAGTTGCGAACGCTTTTTTACTTTCTCATTAATCTGCTCATTCGAACAGTTTTCCAGTGCTGAGGCTCTGAAGATTAAACCTTCACCACTTTCCACGAACCTCGGCAGGGCGCATTTGATACCTTCCACTCGCCATCAATTTGACCGTTTAGCGCCGTCCCTTTGAAATCGTAACCCCAGCGCTCGTTATCGCTGTAGAGTTCAAGCTTTCCATCATCGGCAATCCAACCCTTCAGCAGAGTGTTGTTATACATCAAGCGAAGGGATACTTTGCCTTCTTCAATGCTTCCGAGAATGCGGGTTTCGAGGCAGATGTTGTCGCCGCTGATATCAATACGTTTACCTTCCCACTGGCCGTCGAAGTTTGATGAGGCCTCAAAGGCAGGAGCTTCAGGCAGAGCTTGCGCATAATTAATGCGTTCTCTTTGTTCACGGTTTGCTTCTGAGTAGATGATAAAAGCCGTGAGGCCTATAGCAGCAGCGATGATTAGTTTCTTCATGGTCATGAGCCCGTTCTTAACACACTAAGTGGTTGTGGTGTGAGAGTAATGGGGAGATGTTAACGTTTGCTAGTGAAGACGCGGGGTATGGGGCATAAAAAGGCGAGTGATATCCAATTATATGATTGATTATTATTCATTTATTTGATGTTGGGACAGGATGTAACACCTTCCAGATATAAACTTCATTCCGTCCAAAATTCGATAAAATCCGCTAGCAATTCCGGTGCTAGGATAGCGAAAAAACCATTGGAGGAGTTGAAGATGGTTTCTCGTCTATTTGTCTATGGAACGCTGGCACCCGGGCGTCCGAACGAGCATGTATTAGCACTGGTTCCAGGCACGTGGGAGCCCGCATCGGTGAAAGGAAAGCTGCTACAGGAAGGCTGGGGGGCAGAACAAGGTTACCCCGGTATTATGCTTGAAGAATCATCGGATAACGTGGAAGGGTTTATCTTCAGTTCTGAAGCCTTACCTTCATACTGGAAACGCTTAGATGAGTTTGAAGGCGAGGGATATCAGCGAGTATTGACTCGAGCAGCCTGTGAAAATGGCAAGGTTGTTGAGGCTTATGTCTACGCCCTGAAATAGTATTTATCGGGAATATTGAAACGAAAAAATCCACCCTCGGGTGGATTTTGTGTTTCTGGCTTTCTTACTTTTCCACAAACATATGGTTCGCTTCTGTCACGCCACGGTGATAGGTGCAGAAGGTATCTGTCGCAGCGTCTGTTTTGCTGTGGATTTTGATATTGGTGATCACTTCCACTGCGCCTGCATCGTAGCAAGCCTGCTGCGCTTTTTTGACCACTTCCAGTAAGTAATCCAGCTCGCCTTTCATAGTGGTTTCCATCGCGCCGACCTTATATACCCAAACGACCTGAAGATGCTCGCATTCAGAGGTCATCAATGCGTTCAATTCGAGGCAAATTTTGCGAGGAATAGTGGTTCTATTTCCGTGGAATTTAACGATGAAGTGGGCGCATTGAGGGCCTCCCTTCGGGCGAGTTGACTGACGTCGTGCTCTTTGTTGTCCCTTTTTGATGGAGATGACTACACCTGCAAAGTGACGCCGCGATCACAACGCCAGTCAAACTCGCTGAATCGGCATCTTCAGGTCGTTTGGGTATATGGCACATTGGCAGCTTTCACCACGTCGATGGCTTTGTCGACCACTTCGAAATTGTTACCTTCTTTGAGGCGTGGAATGACCTGAAAGGCCAGCATGACTTGGTTTTCAATGGTATTTACAGCGTTGTTCTGAGACATATTTATTGCCGTTTGTCACATTAGATGCGGCATCTTAACCCAGAAAACTGTCGCTGTAGAGGAAGGAAAAGGGCAGCACTTTCTGCCCTGATATGGAGGTGATCACGCAACCATCAATGTGCGGGTTTGATGAACAAATTCTGCGATATCTCCTTTTATAGACGTCGCTTTAAACCCTAACTCTGGCGGCGTGGAGGCATTATCCATATTCACCCTGACCAAACTTGCATTCGGAAACGCATGGGTGATGTGCTCCATGGGAATTCGGATAACGGTTGGCGTGTTAAAACCTGAACCTAAATCCAGCACCACGACCTTCTTCTCTCGGTTGTTGTCCAGCCATTGGATCAATGCTTGGCGCTCGTCTTCATGCACGGTGTCGATAAATGAACCGTCGACGCGGGCATGAATGAACATGTCTTCGCCACAGTTTGGACATTTCGGCACACCTTGCTCTGATGTCAGCACCTGTTCGACAGGATCAAAATAGGGCTCCATGCGATCGAGGAAGGGTTTAATGTCCCACACTTCCTGTGAACACGGCTTGGTGCACTGAATTTTTCCGTAGTCGCCCTGTGGTGCGTAAAAACGTTCGCGGGCAAATCCACTTTTGTAGAACAGACCATCCACATTGGAGGTCATTACAAAGTAGTCTTTGTCGCGCACGAGATCATACAAAGCTTCATACAGCGGGTTCGCACCCTGAGAGAAATACACGTACTCCAGATGGACTTTGTAGTAACCCCATTGCTCCTGTTTCGACCAATAGGGATAACCCATGAGCTCGTATTGGGCGTTGAAGCCTTTCTTTTTCCAGCCCGGATACACTTTGGCAAACTTGTCGCGATCGAGGTAATTGATCCCCGCAGCTGCCGTCAGCCCGGCACCTGCACCAATCAAGATCGCGTCGGCGTCTTTGATCAGAGTGGAGACATTTCTCAATGTTTGAAGATTCAGTTTTTGCATACAAACTCCTCCAGTTCTGATTGGTAAACATCGTAATCCTGTTCACTGAACACGTTGAAAACTACCGTATCCAGTTTGCTGGGGTTGTCTTTCAGCCAGTTAGCGACGGTGTGAATCGCCACTGGTGTTGCCTGTTCAATCGGGTAGCCAAATACACCGGTAGAAATCGCACAGAAGGCGACACTACGTGCATCTTCGACTTCCTGAGTAATATCCAAAATGTGCTGATAGCTGGCGGCGAGTAATTGCTCGCTCTCTTTAGTCACACTGCCTTGTACAATTGGCCCAACTGTGTGGATGACGTATTTTGCAGGCAGGTTATAACCCCGTGTAATTTTTGCTTCGCCTGTTGGTTCCTCTCCACCTTGAAGCTGTATGATGACATCGCAGTCTTCACGTAATTGAACACCCGCTCGATTGTGAATCGCGTTATCAATGCATTTGTGCTGGGGCAGAAAACACCCGAGAAGCTGGCTATTTGCGGCATTTACAATTGCGTCTGCCTTCAGTGTGGTAATGTCTCCACGCCAGAGCACTACCTTGGTGTCACCGATTTTTAGAAATGGCGCTAATTCGCTGACATCTGTGATTGATTGGCTTTGGCGCTCTGCATATAGCAGGGTATCCAGCGCACTTTTACCGTTTTCACTGAGATAACCTGGCGGAAGAACAGTAATGGCGGAGTCCAGCAGAGTGCGTTGCTTATCGGAACCCAACTCGCGAACGTCTTTGATGCCAGATTTTTGCAGAACGGGTGTCAGTTCCTGCAATACTCTGAGTACCAATGCAGTGTTCGTCAGGCGTTGCAATAGCGTTGGGACATACGGGCGATGGAGCGAGATGCGATCGGCGTAGTCGCTGACAGTCAATTTTCTCATGCTGACCTCCGAATAACTGAGGCCACGTTTGTGGCCTCATGATGGATGTTTGACAGTGGAAGATACGCTTATTGGAAGCCGAACTTGCCGTTATCGTTTTTCCACTCGCTGCGTGGTGGAATGGTTTCAATCACATCCCAATGCTCAACGATTTTGCCGTTGTCGACGCGGAACAAATCGTAGAACGCGACGTGCTCATCTAGGAATTTCCCTTCGCTGATCGTCAACACGAAGTTGCCTTGACCCAGGATCTTGTGGTTTTTGGTGTAAGACATCGGCATGCCTTGCTCAGCCAGCGCTTGCAGTGCTGCCCCCAAACCTGCCAAACCGTCAGCTACCATCGGGTTATGTTGCAGGTAGGCCTCTGGTTCGTTGTCGATAAAGTCATTGATACGCGCCATGTTGCCTTCCATCAGAATGGTCTTCACGAAGTCTGCAACAATGGCTTTGTTCTCTTCAGTTTTATCCAGATCAACCGCTACGGTTGGGCCATCGAGCTGGGTGCGACCGCTAGGGTTTGTCGGGGCGATGTCTTGCAGGTTGTCCCAATGCTCAACAATTTGGCCGTTTTCGAAGCGGAATACGTCGAAGCCAACTTTAGGGCCAAAGAAGTCGTATTCAGTGTGCAGGAACACGTAATCGTCATCCTGAAATGCACGTTTCACATCGGCTTTCGCGCCACCTTCAGGCAAGGCTTTCATTAATTCACCGAATCCTTCCAGACCATCCCCAACTGCGAGGTTGTGCTGAATGTATTTGTTCGGGTTTACATAAGCGATTGGCGCGTGGTCACCGGTTTCAATACTGCTGATCAGTGCGACGGCTTTGTCCTTGTTTGAGAGCGACTCCGACGCTGACTGGGCACTGTATGCAGCAATTCCCATCACACTGGCTACAGCAACAGAGCGAAGAAGTTTGTTTGTCATTGTTTTCATTGTCTCGTCCTTTTGTTCGGTGTTGAAGCCATGTTAGGACGTTGCACTGAATCCGTGCAGAGTGGAAATAGGCAGAAAAATGGTCAATATCGAACCTGAGAAAACTAAGTTCAGTGCAAGCCCTTTATACACCAATAGTCATCGATAGTGATTTCTGAACTTGCTAGGCGTGAGTCCGGTTTCCTTTTTGAAGTATTTAACGAAGTTGCTTGGGTCTTCGAACCCGAAGTCATAGGCGAGTTGTTGATAGGTGATTTTGCTCACCACCAAACGCCGTTTGATTTCTGTAATGGTGAAGGCATCAATCATTTGTTTGGCGGTGAGAGACGTAGATGCCTTACAAACCTGATTGAGAGTTTTATAGGTGGTAGCAAGTTGGTCGGCATACCAGTTTGCATCGCGCGTACGTTCAAAATGTTCCTGTAGGAGTGCGACAAAGCGCGAGAGGAGACGACTTTGCGAAGGAGAAAGGTTGTCGACTTCCCCGACAGTTTTCAAACGTCGATGAAGTAAGGTCAACGCTGAGAATAAATACATCACGATCAATGGGTCACCACCTTCACAGGTGAGCTCTGCGATCATTTCATTAAGTAATGAAGATGTGCGTTTACGGTTTTCTTCATCCAGTTCAAAGGCCGGCGAGTATTGGCTGTTGAGGTACGTCGGCGTGAAACTGGGCAGCTTCATGTTGGCGTGAACCGCATCCAGATATTCTTGTGTAAATATCAGGATTTTCCCTTCGGGCTTATCCCCTAAATCAAATGCTGTCACTTGTTCACGCTGCACGCTGATTACCGTGCCGGGTTTGAAGGTGTGTTCCTTGAAATCGACCATCTGCTTACCTTCCCCTTTTTCAAAAATCACTGTCATGAAGAAGGAAAGGCGGTGCGGTGCTTGAGGATCGTGATCTTTGAACTTGCGGGTATAGAGTTTTGAAAGCTCGATGATCTCCACGTCCTGTAGGGCGGCTTCACGCTGTTTAAAGTCGATCAGTGGAATTGCCATATGCGTCGCGAAAATTTGGAAAAAGATGGAATCATCTTAGCGCATTGTGAATGCCAGACGTGACTGTTGTTACAACTATGCAATAGATTGAATGGGTTAGAGAAATAGCCATCGTAGAGGGAGGTCACGATGTTAAAGCTGGCGGGATTTGTGCTGGTAAGTAACTTGATAGTGGTTGCAGGAATTTGGGGCTTTGACCAGGTCACAGGCTTATTTGGTATCACGCGCTGGATTGATTATGTGTTTGGCGCGGTGACGAGCTTGTGGGGCTTGTCGATACTGTTTCTTTGGCTCGACGATAGTGACTCTCTCGTTGATGCAGATAAAGCAAGCGTGGCCGCTTCCAGCTTGGTAGATAACACCATTGCAGCAGAATTAAATGCAGTGCGTCGGTTCTACGACAGCCGAATGTTTCTCAAGCTCTTCTTCGCGGGATTGCCCGCGTTTGGTCTCTGTGTCAGTTACGCGGTTCTTAGCTAAACTAGCTCGTCCTCATTATTTATACCTCGAGTCAGTCTAAGGCTGGCTCGTTTTGCTCATACATAATCCAACCTTTCAAGGAGCGTTCGCTTGGAACTCAACATAGATAACCGCAGAACCATTGTCGACATTCACGAAAATGGTGTGCGGGCTCATCCTTGTCTGGTTGTGGCAATTCATGGCGACAGTCCTTTTGGTGCGGTGACTTATCAAAACCAGTTTGCGAAAGCCATTGCTAAGCGCACTAGCAATGTCGTATCTGTCGGGTTAATGAGGCCGGGTTATAAAGATAATCTGGGACGAAAATCCGGGGGTTGGAAAGGTTTTACCGTTGGGGACAATTACAACCGCAAACGTATCGAGCATATTGTCTTGGCCATTCAAGCGCTAAAAGATCTCTATAGCCCATCAAAAGTGGTCATTTGTGGTCATTCCGGTGGCGCGGCGATAACGGGAAAGATCATCGCGTATTATCCAAGCCTTGCTGATGCAGCGGTGATGGTTTCCTGCCCTGCGGATATTAACCGTTGGCGCAAAGACATGTATGAACAACGCCGAAATCCGCTGTTTTGGGGCAGCCTTCGGGTAACCTCACCGATTGCGCTGGTGGACAGAATCGATGCCAAGACAGATATCCATCTGATTTGCGGCATGGAAGACGATGTCACCCAGCCTTACCTGACTGAAACCTATGGTGACGTGTTGAAGGAGCAAGGCAAGACAGTGAACGTCGATTTAATTCCCGGTGGTCATGACATTTTTCTGGATGAGTTTGTCGTGGATGCGGTGGTTAGAAAAGTGAATGTGCTTTTGAACCAAAGCAAGAATACTCAGGCAATAGAGGCGGATTGTCAGGCATAATGCTGTCTATTGGCCATATTTGGGAACATTGAGAATGATTGAAAGTGGCGAAAGTTTTTACGACGAGCTGTTCGCGAAGAAAGACCTTCAAGGCGAATCGTTCACGGGCATTGAATTTGAAGAGTGCCGTTTTGAAGAGTGCGACTTCTCCGATGCCATTTTCAAAAACTGTAAGTTCATCAATTGTGAGTTTTCACGCTGTAATCTGAGTTTGGTGAACCTCTCCGGCACGCGTCTTTTTACCGTGCAGTTTGAAGAGTGCAAATTGGTGGGCGTGGATTGGAGCAAGGCAGACTGGCCTTCATACCATGTGGATTTCGAACTCAGGTTCAAGCAATGCATTTTGAATGATGCGTCATTCTTTGGGCTGACGCTTCACGAGCTCAAACTCGAAGAGTGCAAATTGCATGAAGTGGACTTCAGGGAGGGAGACTTCCAGCAATCTTCGATGACATACTGCGATTTTACCCACGCTCAGTTTATGCGCACCAATCTGCAAGAGGTCGATTTCAGTGAATCGACAGACTACGCCATCAATGTGTTGGAAAATCAGCTTAAAGGCGCCAAGTTTTCTCGCTATGAAGCGTTGAATTTGCTGGAAAGCCTCGGCATAGAATTGGTGGACTGAACACAAAAAATCGGCGCTGAATGCGCCGTTTTCTCTTTTACTTAGCCCCTAACGTTTTTTAGCCCCTGCTTTTTTCAAAAGCTGGCGCTTAAGGCGACGCTTCTCTCCGCCGCGACCACCACGCTTTTCATGGTGCTCTTTATCTGCGTTGATATCTGGTTCGAAACCCGCCAGCCACTCCTGAGGGAGGCGTTGGTCAATCAAGGTTTCAATTGCGTTCAGCATGCCTTCTTCTTCACGACTGACCAGCGATATCGCCATGCCGGATTTTCCCGCGCGACCGGTACGGCCGATTCGGTGAATATAGTCTTCCGGCTGGTGTGGCAGTTCGTAGTTGAACACGGTATCCAGTGAAGGGATATCCAACCCCCGTGCAGCCACATCGGTTGCTACCAATACGCGCACAGTACCGTTTTTAAAGCCTTCCAATGCGCGGTTACGTGCGCCTTGGGTTTTCTCGCCGTGAATCGCTTCTGCTGCCAGTCCGTCGAGCTTGAGTTCGTTTGCCAACGCTTCAGTGCTTTGGCGGGTTTTAGCGAATACCAATACCTGCTGCAAGTTACGGCTGCCTATCAAGTAGGAAAGCAGTTCGCGCTTACGTTTTCTGTCAACCGGATGCACCAACTGATTGACGGTTTCAGCTGTGCTGTTAGCGGTTGATACTTCCACTCGTACAGGGTCGTTCAGCAGGCGGTAAGCCAAATCCATAACCTGCTTTGGATAGGTGGCGGAGAAAAACAGCGTCTGGCGTTCCTTTGGCATTTTCTTCATCAGGCGCTTGATGTCTGAAATAAAGCCCATGTCGAGCATGCGATCAGCTTCATCGAGAACCAGCGTATCCAGGCTGTTAAGCTGCAAGGTACCAATATGAAGGTGATCGAGCAGGCGACCCGGCGTGCCGACAATGATTTCCGGCTTCTTCGCCAACTGATTCTTCTGAGGATTAATGTTCGCGCCGCCATATAGCGCCACACATTTCAGAGAAGTGTGCTGGCCATACTCTGCAACTTTGTCATACACCTGCTGAGCAAGCTCTCGGGTTGGCGTGACGATCAACACTCGCGCAGAACCTTTCACACCACGTTCCAGAAGTTGGTGGATCAGAGGCAGCGTAAAAGCGGCGGTTTTGCCTGTGCCTGTTTGGGCAGCACCCATCACGTCTTTTCCTTCCAACACTTTTGGAATCGCTTGCTGCTGGATATCAGTGGGCTCGCTGTAACCAAGTTCACTCAGCGTTTGCTGAAGCGTGGGATGAAGAAGTGAAAATACGTTGTCTGACATGGGTAAAAAGTTCCGCCGTAAAGAAGGGGCGCGAGTGTATCAGATAGTCTGATTTCACGGAAATGCTGTGCATAATCCGCACTCGTATACTAGCTCAGGAATGCGAATGTTGGCGCGAATCTCGGCTTGGAAGTCGCTACTTGCCTGTAACTGCGCGCTTTTTGTTCTATGTTAAACATTGAAGTCAAGCGAGGGTAAGACAGTGGGACAGAATATTAATAAAACCTCGTTTAGCGCCAGCGATCATGAGCAATTCGCCAAGCAGCTAAAGTCAGAATTGGACCAACTCGAAGGGTTACTGGAAACGCCGGGTTGGGGAATAGGGAAATGCACCTTAGGTGCCGAATTGGAGCTTTATCTCACCGACAAACATCATCGACCCGCGCACTACAATCTCGATATTCTCGACAAAGCCTCAGATCCACTTATGACGGCTGAAATCAATCGCTTTAATGTGGAATACAATTGCCCCTATACCGAATTTAGTGGCGCGCCTTTCACCTTCCTCAAGCAAAAAATGGACGAACGACTGCAATCGCTGCAGGCTATCGCACAAGCAGACGGTATAGATGTCACGCCGATTGGGATATTGCCCACACTGAAAGATGGCGACTTCGGACTGGCGTCTATGACGGACTCCCCCCGTTATCACGCTCTGACCGATATTCTTTGCGAATCCCGCGGTGGGCCATTCCATATCCGTATTCATGGCGCAGAAAGCCTGGAAGTGGATGCTGATGATCTCACGCTGGAAGGCGCCAATACGTCTTTTCAGGTGCATTATCGTGTCAAACCTGATGAGTTTGCTCAGTGGTACAACGGTATTCAAATCGCCACCATTTTCACCTTGGCGATGGCAGCGAATTCCCCCGTCTTCTTACAGAAAAAACTCTGGCATGAAACCCGGGTACCGCTGTTTAAGCAGTCCATAGACAGCCGCAATCTTTGTGGCATGAACTGGCACACGCCTGCACGGGTATCCTTCGGAAAAGGGTATGTGCGAAAAAGCGCGCTGGAACTGTTCAGACAGGGTGTCAGCCTTCAGCCAGTGTTGTTGCCTGATCTGCCGGAATCTAAATGTAAGGAAGGCTGTGGCCCAAGGCTTGACGCGCTGCGTCTTCACCAGAGCACAATTTGGAGCTGGAATCGCGCTGTGTATGACGATGCAGACGGTGGACATCTTCGTATTGAACTCAGAAGTTTGCCCGCCGGGCCAACCACCATTGACATGGTAGCGAACGCGGCGCTTTGCATTGGTTTGGCTCATGCGCTTCAACGCGACCTGGACAGGCTGATGGACAGGCTACCTTTTGAATTTGCAAAGTATAATTTCTATAGAGCAGCTCAATATGGTGTGAATGCCAATATCCTTTGGGAATCAGAAAATGGCACGTTGCAAGAATATCCACTGGTGGATGTGTTGGATAAGTTGTTACCACGCGTTGCCGATTCGTTGGTTGAACTGGGCATTTCCAGGGTAGAGGCTGACATGTTGATGGTGGTGATAGAGCACCGTTTGGCAAAACGTCAGAACGGAGCGAGTTGGCAGCTTTCGACTCTGGTTGAGCTGGAAAGAAAATACGGTCGTGAAGTCGCCCTGAACAAGATGTTCGCCCTGTATCAAAAGCAATATTTATCAGGCGCACCAGTTTCACACTGGCCGATTTTATGATGCAGTGGGTGCTAGTGTTAACAGACCCTAAGAATTTCACAAGGAGTGTAAGAAAGTCATGATGCTGCATGATGTTAGCTGGCCTAACGATGAAGATTTACGACGCGGATTGGTTGCCTGGTTGGATACGCTGCCGGGAGCCAGTTGGCTGACGTTGCCGGGCCGGGATCCTGAACGACATCGTGTGGTGGTGACATTACTTCACGGCAATGAACCTTCCGGAGCCAAGGCACTCTGGCATTTTGCCCAGAATTCTCCTGACTGTGCAGTAACTACGCATTTTTGTTTGGCCAATGTGAAAGCTGCGCTCTACGACAAGCCTTTTACCACCCGACATTTCGCTGATAAACCGGACATGAATCGCTGCTTTGGGAAAACGGGCGAGGATGACAGCTATGGCATCGCGGCTGAAATCATGACACGTATCGCCAAGTTAAAACCTGAAGCGGTTGTCGACCTCCACAACACCTCCGGCACCAGTCCTTCATTCTCGGTCTCTATCATTGATGATGAAAAACACCAGCAGATTGCCTCACTGTTTACTGAGCGAATGCTTTGCACCAGTGTTCGTTTGGGCGCGCTGATGGAGCAAACCACTGACGAGTCACCTATCGTTACCGTCGAATGTGGAGGCGCTGCCGATCATTCCGCCCATGAAGTGGCAAAGAATGGGCTTCATCATTTCCTGACGGCCGACAATATCTTCGCCAATCATTCTGGCTTCTGGCCACTGGACTTGCTTTACCACCCTGTGCGAGTGCAATTGAAACAAGAGTTGGAACTTTGCTATCACGACCGGAAGGTCGAGGATGCAGACCTGACCCTTCCACCTGATATTGACCGCCATAACTTCGGTTGGATGGCGGCAGATAGCATGATTGGGTGGCTCGGAGAGAAAGGACTGGATGGCATGACGACCAATGATGGCGAAGGTGGACACCCTATCGATGCACTTTTCTATGAACATGATGGTGAGCTTCGTTTAAAACATGCCTCCAAGCTTTTCATGATCACCACCAAACACCATATTGCCCTATCAGACTGCCTGTTTTATATGGTGGTTGACTAAACTCGCTAACATTTTGTTTCGTTGAATAATTTTATTTTCAATAAGGTGTCATGCATAATTAATACACATTGCCAGGCTGAAATGGCATAATGGATTTTATCGAATTGAATGCATTTCTATGCACGGTGTCTTGATCGGTATTCACGGGTTATTCCGCATAAAATATTGCCGTCAAGGCGCTGTCAGAAAATTGAAAGTTTTCCGTATGGTGTCTCGGAAAATAATGTTTTCTAATTTATGCATTACTAATATTGTAAAGAATTCCCTACCTATCCTTTTAATCAATTGTATTAAAAGGAAATAATTTAAGTTCCTCTCAATTGTATACATCCTTTCTACAACTATTCCTTTCTTTGTATATGGGGATTATTTAGTCTTTAAGTCCTATTTTTTTATTAAAGGATGATTATCCCTAGATCCTTTACCATAAAGTCTATAAGGTCTATCACATAATAATGAAATGCTAAAAGTTCAGATTTTTTAGACTTAGACAAAGGTTCAAACGCTTAGTATTTTGCAGTAAGGGATTAGGGCTAATAATGCTTTTGGATCAAAAAGAAGTTTTAGCACTGTTGCGCTGTCCGCGTAGTGGCGCTGAGCTTGATAAATTGGACGATCAAAACGCCAAGGTGGCGTCAAGC
Source organism: Grimontia sp. SpTr1 (assembly GCF_947387585.1). Lineage (NCBI taxonomy): Bacteria > Pseudomonadati > Pseudomonadota > Gammaproteobacteria > Vibrionales > Vibrionaceae > Grimontia > Grimontia sp. SpTr1. The sequence goes on along the minus strand of NZ_CANDOD010000007.1, from coordinate 21,578 downwards.
ACGGGGGACACACACTACGAAGTAGTGGGAGGTTACCCGATTTTGTTGTGTTCTGAACGCTGCAAAGGATTGGGATGGCAATTGTCATCTGATGCTTCCGCTGTACCACGACACACCTATTCTGGTGCAATGAAGGTGATGAAGCGCCTGGTTTCGCCACCTTCCGGTGTGACGAAGAAGAATGTCGACACGCTAATATCCACACTGTTTGAGTTACGCAGAAAGCCACGCGTGTTGATAATAGGGGGAGGTACTATTGGTGAAGGCATGGAACGCTTCTATGAAGACGAGAATATCGAATTAGTTTCTTTTGATGTTTACGCGTCTCCAAACGTTCAATTTGTGGCTGATGCTCATTGTATTCCATTGAGCGACAACAGTTTCGACGCTGTGATCATTCAGGCCGTGTTAGAGCATGTTATGGATCCGGGAATGGTCGTCTCTGAAATCCATCGTGTACTGAAACCCAATGGTTTGGTGTATGCGGAAACCCCCTTTTTACAGCACGTCCATGAAGGCCCCTACGATTTCATGCGTTTTACCGAAAGTGGACACCGTTTGTTATTCCGTCAATTCAGTTTGGTTAAGTCAGGAGTCTGTTCCGGCGCTGGTACGCAGCTATTGTGGGCGCTTGAAGGTTTCTTCAGTGGACTTTTCCGTTCGCACTGGGCGGGGAAAGCAATCAAGCTTTCGCTGTTTTGGGTGATGTTGTTCGATCGTTTGATTCCTGAAAAATACAACGTAGATGCAGCCAATGGCGTGTTTTTTCTTGGTTCCAAGTCAGAGCGTTCAATTGGCAATGCGGAGATAGTGGCTCATTACAAAGGCGCTCAATAAAAATTGGCGCCAACAAGAAAGCGCTTTCTTGTTGTGTCGATATTGTAAAGTGTGCAGTAGCTCTGCTTTAAAGAACAAATTTGGGCTTGCTGTTTTTCTATTTATATTTCGTCTCGTTTTCAAAGCAAATTCTCCGAAATACGGTCGATAGAATCGATAGATATTTCGCTTGCGAAGGGCATTCTGCCCATGGATTGCAGTTGGAGAATGAAGTATGAAGTCGTATCTGTTGTTCTTAAGTGGCGCACTTTTTTTAGGAGGATGTGGAGGCAGTAGCGGAGACGGAAACACAGTGGCCCAGCGTGCCAATTCTTCGGCTTGTTTTAACGAATCGCTTTACAGCGTGGGTACTGTGGTCAATGAGGTTAATGCCGTTATTTTTGACGGTGAATCATTGTCAAATGATTCTGAAACCACAGAAGTCATTCAAAAAACAACCTATCGTGGCTACCCAGATGCGATTGAAGAAAAAATCACAGACGGTAGTGGTAAAGATAATCGGCTTTACATCTTGGTTGATACGACAGATAAAAATATTACAACGCTGGGTCAAGTCATCGATAGTGATGAGAGCACCTATCGCCCTAATGGATTGACGCTTAACTTCGACTTAGCTTTGGGTGAGAAGAAAACGTTCCCGACAGTATCAGAATATGAAAATGATGTTCTAAGTAACACAACTGACTATTCACTGGAGTATTTACGTACAGAGAATATCACTGTCCCTGCTGGCACCTTTGAAACCTGTGTATTACAACTGGTAGCGGATAATGTTGACTCGAAGGGTGATAGAATCAGAGCGGTGTTCACTCAATATATTGGTGTTGGGAATGGGATAACCATCAGGGAAGATGTTGTCTCGACAGTTGAGAGTGGGACAACCTTTACCAGCTCAGAAACCTTGGTTTCCGCCACCATCAATGGCAATCCAATCTAATCAAAAAAGGCCGGATTCAATCCGGCCTTTTCTCATCTTATCGCTTTACACACACGAAAATGGCATTGCCTGACGTGGTGTTCCACATCTCCAGCTTTTCGTAGTCGTGTTCAAACACAGTGACTTCGAAGTATGGATCAAGCAGTTCTTTTAGCTCGTTGAAGCTCACGGCGACCATTGGGTGGTCGTCATGCCATTCCTCGGTCACCTTGTCTGTGGTCTTTTCGATGCTGAGTTTCAGTGCTTGTCTGTCGCCTTCTCCGGAATAGAACCAGCCTGATTTGAAAGCAAACTCACTGCCTTCGTGCTGAACAATATGGCGCACGAAAGAGTTGTTGTTGATCAGGTTCTTCTCAACGGCGTTAAAACAGAACACACCACCAGGCTTAAGCGCTGCGTGAGCACTTCGAATACAAGCGCTGAGGTTTTCGATATTGCCACTGTAGTGGATCGAATAAAGAAAACAGGTGATGAGATCATAAGGCGCATCTACCACAAACTCACACATGTTCTGCAGCGAGAATTGTGCTTCCGGACAGCGCAGTTTCGCTTGGTCCAGCATTGGCTGGTTCAGATCAAGACCATCGCTTGAGAAGCCGGTATCGATAAAATAACGAATGTGTGGGCCTGTACCACACGCCAGATCCAGATGACGTTTCCCTTGGTTACCAAACAGTTGATGAAGCCTGCGCACACAGTCACTTTGAGACTGATAGTTAATGTCTGCGCACATCAGATCGTAATAACCCGAGAGATCTGTATACAGCGCATTTGATGATGGAGTAATCACGTAAAACACACCGAAATGAAAAAGGTGGCGCATCGTACATCGGTTTTCATTTTAGTGCGATATAAATCACATCATGAATTTTTGCTGAAGCTGGAAAGAAAAAACGCCAGCAATGGCTGGCGTTTTATGAGAAGTGCTTTCAGTTAGCTCTGTAGAATCAATAGCGGCAGTGCCAACATCTCGTCGCCTTTGGTGGCGAAGTAGATAATCACGCCAACCAAAGCAGCAACCGTTGAGAAATACCACACGGTACTGAAGATTTGGCCGTAGCGGCTCAGCGGTAACAGATGCGAGTGATGACGGTATTTCCATTCGAAAACAATTTCTGCACTGCCAATCAGCAATAGGAAGCCGAGCAGGGCCAATCCGAACGCGTAACTGACATATACCCCCACCGCCGCACCGGCAATACAGGCTACCAAGCCTGCAACGCTGTTCATCGAAAAGCTGATGCTTTTGAGGATGTGTCCGCCATCAAGGGGCAAAATCGGTAGCAGGTTGAACAGGTTTAATAATGCATTAAAGGTCGCGAGACCGGCAAAGAACACATTCCCTGTTACCCAATAAGCCATGAGCGCCGCCAAAGACATAAACAGGCCGAAGGTTGGCCCCATGATGGAAATCACCACATCCTGCCAGCGCGTATTTATTTTCTCATCCGAAAGCGCCAATCCGCCCATAAACGGGATGAGGTAAATGCCTTTGGTTTTCATGCCAAAGTACTTCATGGCGCGGATGTGGCCGTATTCATGCACCACTAGGCAAGCAATCAACGCCAGGGCGAATTGCCAGGAGAACAACCAGGAATAGGCAGCGACACTTGCGCCCGCGAGTACCACTTTGATGACCTTGGCACTCTTGAAGAGTTTCAAGCCCAGTGACGCCAGACCAATCAGGCTGAATTTCTGTTTGGCTTGAGGTTTCACTTCCGGCTGCTGGCGCTCTATGTCTTTTTCATTGCGCGAGCCAGACTCCACTACTTCTCCGTCGACCGCGACTTTGTAGTCGATGTTGAACGGCTGCCAACTGAGGCTGGAGGAGACATCGACGGTAATGATTTGGTCGTTGGCCGTCAGTTGGAAAGTGTGGACTTTCTCGCCGTCGTTATCGGCGCTTGCGGCGAGTTGAGAAACGAGTTGGTTGTCCCAGTAAAGTGCTTGCCAGCCCGCCAGCGATCCTTCAAGACGCAGAGGCTTACCGAGACAGGTGATGTTGAATAGTTCCAAAGTGTTAGTGCTTCATCAGAAAACGTTGGCGCTAATGTACCAGCATTAGCGCTGGATTTCTCTAGGTAGGCTGATTGATCAATGAAGGTGTGACAATGATTTTACGCGGGGCGGAATCGCTTTTCTCTAACTGCTCAATCAAGCGTTTTGCGGCTTGTCGCCCAATCTCTTTGGCATCTGAATTCACAAACACGATGGGCGGCTCGGTGAGTTCCGCCTCTTGAACGGCATCAAAACCTACGATGGAGATTTCTTTATTGAAAATGGTGTCGTTCCCGACGTTTCGGCCAAGTCGGTGAACGCCCTGCACCGCGCCGACTGCCGTTGAGGAGTAATGGCAAAGTACCGCACTGATTTGCGGATGGCTGGCAAGCAATGCTTCGACTGCTTTTGCAGCGGGTGCCTGGCCAGGTTCACATTCCACCACCCACTCCGGTTTAAATGGCAAACCAAACTGCATTAGCGTGCTGCAATAGCCGCCCACGCGTTCAGCGCGACAAAGTGAGCTACTTTTCCCACCGACATAAGCAATGCGACGATGACCTTGTTCAATCAGGTATTCCGTCGCCATTTTCGCCGCACTGGCGTTATCCGGCCCGACGTAATCAATCTGGTGATTGACCGATGCGCGTGAGATACACACCAACGGCAAGTTATGCGCTTTAAGCACATCCGCATCAACCTGCTGGTTTTCATTGGTCGGGCAGAAGGCAATGCCGCCCACACCCTGACGCGCCATGGTCAGCATGCACTGTTCAAATTTTTCAGCATCACCACTTTGCGCCAGAAACACCATGTAGCCTTGTTTTTCGGTTTCTTCGCAAAGGCCGGCGGCGACTTGCGCGTAATAAGGGTCACTGATGTCTTTCAGGATCAGGCCAACAATTTCGCTGCTGTTGGAGCGAAGGTTAGCAGCAGCACGGTTTCGGACATAGCCAAGTTCAGTCACGGCTTTGTTGACCTTCTCAGCTGTATCCGGAGAGATACGTCCTTTGTTGCCCAAAACCATTGAGACCGTGGTGACTGAGACGCCTGCGTGCTCAGCGACATCCGTGATCGTCACTTTCTTCAAGTGAATTCCTTATTTGATATTTAATAACCAGACGACGTGAAAATGCAGGATTCAGCGAGCATCCTCATGTCTTTTGAATATGGGGTTAGCGTGACATTAGTAAAACGTTTTACCAAGAAAGGATACTGCCAAATTCCCAATATTTAAACCTGATCAAATTTGTGGATTAAGCATCGATGCGCAGATCACAAATGTTTTGATAAAACGTTTTACCAAAATTTTGTTTCCCTAATATGAGCGGCGAAAACACATAGTCCCGTGTGTGGGGCAGACAACCGATTCATGCTTTGGTTGAGGACTCCACACCAGTCATATGCTCATAATTCGGAGAGTTGTAATGACGAAGAAAGCCACCAAAACCACCATGTGGGAATTCCTCCAAAGTCTTGGTAAAACCTTTATGTTGCCTGTCGCGCTGCTGGCGTTCTCAGGTATTTTGCTCGGTGTGGGTAGCTCGTTATCGAGTAATGCCATCCGCGAAGCGATTCCTTTCTTAGATAACACCCTGCTTCAATACCTGTTTATGTGGATGACCAAGATTGGCTTGGTGGCATTCATCTATCTGCCAGTGATGTTCGCGATTGCGATTCCGCTGGGTCTCGCACGCGAAGAAAAAGGCGTGGCAGCCTTTGCGGGTTTCGTGGGTTATGCCGCGTTTAACCTGGCGATTAACTTCTTCCTGACCGTCAACGGCGTGCTGGGTGACGAACTGGAACGCAAAGCCTACGGCGTGAAGAGCATTATCGGCATTGAATCTATCGACACCGGTATTCTGGGTGCTGTGATGGTGGGTATCATCGTCGCCAAACTGCACCAGCGCTTCTACACCTTCAAGATGCCGGATGCACTGGCGTTCTTTGGTGGCGCACGTTTCGTTCCGATCATTTCAGCAATCACGCTGGGTGTTGTGGGTGTGCTGATCCCATTCGTATGGCCTTACTTTGCAGCAGGCATCAACGGTATCGGTAACCTGATTGCAGGTGCTGGCGCGTTCGGTCCGTTCCTGTTTGGTACTGGTGAACGTCTGCTGCTGCCTGTTGGCCTTCACCACATTCTGGTTGCGCTGATCCGCTTTACTGAAGCGGGTGGCACCATGGAAGTGTGTGGTCAGACAGTCTCTGGCGCGCTGAACATTTTCTACTCTGAACTGGCGTGTGCAGACACCAACGGCTTCAGTCCTGAAGTGACCGCATTCCTGTCTCAAGGCAAGATGCCAGCATTCCTAGGTGGTCTGCCGGGTGCAGCACTGGCGATGTACCACTGTGCGAAACCTGAAAACCGCAGCAAGATTAAAGCGCTGCTGATCTCTGGTGTGGTGGCGTGTGTGGTTGGCGGTATCACGGAGCCTCTGGAATTCCTGTTCCTGTTCGTGGCACCGGCACTGTACTTCATCCACGCTATCCTGACTGGCCTTGGCTTCATGGTTATGGGTCTGCTGGATGTGACTATCGGCAACACCGACGGCAACATCATCGACTTCCTGGTGTTCGGTGTTCTGCAAGGCACAGCAACCAAGTGGTATCTGGTTCCAGTCGTGGCAGGCGCATGGTTTGCGGTTTACTACACCGTGTTCAAGTTCGCGATTACCAAGTTCAACCTGAAAACCCCGGGCCGTGAAGTGGATACTGCAGAAGTAGACTCAGAACTGGAAGCAGCGTTCATCAACGAATCTGGTAAAGGTGCAGCGATTCTGGCAGCACTGGGCGGCAAAGAGAACATCACCGCGCTGGACAACTGCATTACCCGCCTGCGTCTGTCTGTCGACAACATGGAACTGGTAGATGCAGACAAGCTGAAATCATACGGTGCGCTGGGTGTGGTTAAGTTGGACGCTCACAACCTGCAAGTCGTGATTGGTACTCAGGTTCACCTGGTGAAAAATGAAATGCAGGCACTGATGACCGCAACAGCAAGCTAATCTGTTATCCCCCTAAACCCCCGCAACTTAATAAGTCGGGGGTTTTCCTGTTTGTCTAGAACATAAAAAACGGCAAGAAGGCACACATGACATTTAATTTTAATACCCCCATTGACCGCATGGGCACCTACTGCACTCAATGGGACTATGTGCAGGACAGATTCGGCAAAGCAGGGCTGCTGCCATTCACGATTTCAGACATGGACTTCGCAGCGCCAGCACCTGTGATGGAAGCCTTGAAAGCGCGCTTGGAACATCCTGTTTTGGGCTATTCGCGCTGGAATCACGATGACTTTAAAGGCGCGATTGAAAGCTGGTATCAACGCCGCTTCGACGTGCAAATCGACAAAGACACCATCGTTTACGGCCCCTCAGTGATTTACATCATCGCCAAGCTGATTGAAAAGTGGAGCCATGCAGGTGATGGCGTGGTATTCCAAACGCCCGCTTACGATGCGTTCGACAAGTTGGTGGAAGGGGCAGGGCGTCGCTGTGTGCGAAACCCACTCGTCAAAACAGCATCCGGCTGGGAAATAGACTGGGACTTACTGGAAGCGCAATTGGCAGAAGCGGACACCACGATTTTCTTGCTGTGCAGCCCTCACAACCCAACCGGCCGTGTTTGGCAAAAAGAGGAATTACAGCGCATTGCTGAGCTTTGCGATGAGCATGATGTGGCGCTGATCTCCGATGAAATCCATATGGATGTCGCCTTCAAAGCGCATACCCCTTGGACGGGCTTTGGCATGACGCAGCGTTGGGCGCTGGTGACCTCAGCTTCCAAGTCTTTCAACATTCCGGCATTGAATGGCGCTTACGCTTTCATTGCTGAAGACAAAGTGCGTAATGATTACCTGTTCAAACTGAAAGAAGTGGATGGGCTGTCATCGCCTTCTATTCTCGGTGTGATAGGGATGATGGCCGCCTACAACCATGGTGAAGCATGGCTAGACGCATTGAATGCTTATGTGCGCGAAAGCCACGGGATTGTGCGCGATACACTCAGCGTGTTCCCTGAGCTGAACTATGTGGTTCCTGATGCGACGTATTTGGCATGGATTAATTTGTCGCCTTTAAACCTTGATATGCAGAAGTTACAAAGTGATCTGATTGAACACTTCAATGTCGCCATTATGGACGGCAGCGTTTATGGCGAGTCGGGCGAAGGGTATGTCCGACTGAATCTGGGCTGTCCGCGCTCGAAAGTGGAAGCGGGTTTGAAGGCGCTGGTTGGGGCGATAAGGCGACAACGCTAAACCAAACTCAAATCAACAATTGTCTTTTGGAATGGCTCACTTCGGTGAGCTTTTCTTATTAAATCGACGCGTAAGGGGTTGGAACATGGCTATACCCATATATTATTTCTACAAAAGGAAATAAATAACACGGATGAATGACAATGAAGAAGATTACCCTTGGCTTGCTTCTGGTAACCATACTTGCTGGTTGCTCTGGTCCCAAATACACAGCGACGCCAATCAGCAAAGCGAATCAAAGCACCGAGGTTACCATCGTAGAGCACCCAGCGACCCGCAGTGTGTTTCTCGATAACATGCTGACGTGGTGTATGGATGAAGGCAAAAAATGCAAAGTGGCGAAACCCAATACCACGCCCGATCCAAGTGAACTGACCCTGACATATATCTCCCGCTGGAGTTGGGATATTCGAACCTTTGTTGCTGATGCGAAAATCAAAGCCTACAAGAATGATGCCCAAGTAGGAGAAGTAGAATTTAAAGCGCCGAACCACGCTACATTCTCGAAGTATGGTGATGACAACAAACGTATTCAGGCCATGATGGATATATTGTTTGGGCGAATAACCGTTTCTGAAGCGCAACAGAAGTTGAGCGCCGGAGAGTACTGAAGAAAAAGCCCGCATTTGCGGGCTTTTCCTTTCAATTCTATTTCTTGGCCGAACATGTTCCCTTTATTGCCATCTTCAACTTAGAAACTTCTGCTTTACCCGTTGCTTCATCAACAAGCTCGACCCCTGCGCCGCCGACAAAAGCGCCCATCTTAATGTACTGTTCTACAAAATAGAGTTGGCCTTTTTCGGTATCAACCAATAGATCATTGGGTGAGAATTCAGACTCAGTTGATACCTTCACCTGAGCACCACCCAATACTTCATGGTAAAAGAAGACGCCTGGAGCGGTTTCGCCAATACATTCCCCTTCAATGAAAACATCTTTTTTCAGTGCTGCACCTACTGGAGAATCAATACGGTATACGTAGATGCCTGCGTTATCTGAGGAGGCTGGTGGATTGAATTGTTTTGCGGCATTGGTATCAGCATCCGAAACGGTAGGCACAGTCGCACAACCTGATAGTGCAATGGCGGCAAACAGAGCCAAACTAACGACTTTTTTCATGTTATTCCCTCAACACTTAGTGAAGTGGCTAATTGAACCAAATAAGGCGGTACAGGATTGCGATGTATCCGAGCGTTTGGGAAATTATTATATTGAATAGTCAGAATTATTTACGGCCGCCACGATTTCAATACGTTGAATGCTTGGATTTTTCGAACACATTATTAATTGAGAATCCTTACTTTCTATCAACAGCGAGACACTTGGTTACGACATTTTATGCATATAGTGGTGGATGGTTCCGTTGTGAATCTGATTGAAGAGGAGAACCACCACCATGCAGGGAAACCACTATGTCGATACTCAGTTGTTCAAAAAACTGAGCGCCTTAAAAGATGAGAATGCCAATTCATCTGTGCCCGACTATACCTTCTTTGACCGCGTGCTTAGCCAGGTCGAAAACAGCGTTGAAATGGAACATGGGTACAAAGCGAGGTTGAAGCGCCGCCTTCAGGTACTCGCCGATGAATCATTAAACGTTCTCGTGCTCGGCTCGCCTCAAACAGGCAAGTCCGCCATGTTGTCAGCGATGTTTGGAGAGAGGGATTGGTCTCGCTCGGCCAACGAGATTCAGCGTACAGAACTCAACCGAGTGACGCTTTGGGAAGCTAACCTTCCTGACTACAGCCCAGAATCTAAGCCGCTAATACAGGAACTTTCTGCGCTATTGTCTGAAACCGATGACCACAGCAAACCACTGATTGATCTGGTCATGGTGGTGTTTGATGCCTCCTCCAGCAACATTGACGATAGTTACCTCGATATCTGCCGCACGATCATCTCCATGATGGGCAGAAACGCTGATGGTCGATTGATGGTACTTTTCAGCAAGTGCGACAAAGTTGCTCATGCCATTCGTGGAGAGTACGTAAAAGATGTGATGCCGATGGATGCAGAGATCTGGTTAGATTGCACGGCTGCAACGCTTCGGTATCGACTGATTGACAACGCAGGTGTTCAGACCCGTCCTTTGGCTTTCAGCGCCGAAGCGGGAGAGTCCCCAAGTGGTCGTCCTTTCAACCTGCTTAAACTTCTGGCCCGCACTATGGAAACCTTGCCGGAAGATAAATCACTCACCTTGTTCAATCATGTTCTCAGTCGCGGAGATGACCACTGGCGTGAGCATGATGACAACTTGCTTTATCTGCAGCTCATTGAAAATGCCTGCTTCGATGCCATCCATCTTGGCGCGCACGATGGTGATCGTTTCGGTGGTCAGCTAGGTGCGTTTTTGGGACGTCATGGCCGTGCGCTTGGAAACATTGTTTCAGACGAAATCCGCGGTCAACTGGGTATTTCCATCTAAATCCCCAAAAGGGCTCACTACTCGGTGAGCCCTTAACTTCCGTAGTTTCATCAGCTTCAAACCGCACATCATTCCTTAAGTAAACAAATTGTTAAATGCTATCAAGAGCGAGACAAATCGCCACTTGTGCATTGCGTATAGTTGCAGATGATAAATTGGTTACGTGAATGGTAATACCCAAGCTGACAGGAAGTCGCTGGCGTGAAAAATGTTTGGGTATAGGAAGTATTTACCGAGGACACACCCATGCAAAACAGCAAGTCATTTTCTCAACAACTGGCCTGGGACATCAGCCACTCTTCGCTGGTGGACGAGTTCAAAAAGTCCACCTTGCAACTGCGTCTGCATGAGCTGGAAGATCAGCCATTAAACATTATGGTTGCCGGCCCCAAAGGTGTAGGTAAAACCGCCACCATCAAAGCGGTGTTTGGCGATAACCTGACTGAAGAATTCAATGCTTCTTCCGGTATTACCCGCTTCCAAAATGGCAATCTGGTGGTGTGGGATTATCCCGGTCATAACGGCGATGAACAACATGACAAAATGCTGGATATGCAGATTGGATCAACGCTGAGCGAAAGCGATGGCGAGGGTAACCCGCTTATCGACATGGTCGTCGTGGTGCTGGATGCTGCTGAGCGCAATCTTAACCAAGGCTATAGACTGATTTGTGATGTGATAGTGCCAGCATTAGGCGAGGAGCTTGATAACCGTCTGGTGGTTGGACTGAACAAAGTGGATATTGCCAGCCATAGCTATGAGTGGGATTTCCTTAACGATTCGCCGTCACCAGAAGTGGAAATCTGGCCGGAAAGCACGGCGTCTTTGATTCGTCACTGCATGCTGGATGAGTCCGGTCTTGAGATCGCTCCAATTTGCTATGCGGCAGATTTTGAGCGCTCAAACGGCGAAGGTCGCCGTCCGTTCAACACCATCAAATTGCTGAACCAAATCGTGGCAAAACTGCCAGCGGAGAAAAAAATCACCTTGGTCGACACGCCGCTTAACAAGCAATCACTGGCGTGGTTTGATAGCGATGACCGCATGAATTACATAGTGGAAGTGGAAAACACCCTGTTTGATTCTATCTACGAAGGCTCGCGTGGCGGCGCACGATTTGGCGGATTGCTTGGTGCGTATATGGGTAAGCAGGGACGTGAAATAGGTTATCTGCTTCGTCGTAACCTGCGTCAGCGTCTGAATCTGGCTTAAGCGCCTATAACTAAAGAGAAAGGAGCCGAATGGCTCCTTTTTTGTATTTGCTATCTGTGGGGTTAAATCAATCCCACTTAAAGTCCAACACCCTTTCATCGGCAATGTAGAACAACAAATCGTTCGGTTTGATTTCCTGATCAAGGGAAGGGTTCAACTGCACCTTGCTGTCACGACGGAAACCAATCAGCGTTGCATCATGCTCCTTCTTCATTCGTAGAAAGAGCGCTTCAACCGTGGTGTATTGCGCATCGCAAGGGTAGGTGACCGCGTATTGCGTCATGCCTTTGCGGGTGTTCAAAAGCTCATGATGAAGCTCAGAAGAGCCCGGATCCACAGCTGATTTCGCCATCATTTCCACCGACACAGAAGGAATACACTCTGCGTTCGGGCAGTGGGTTTTCAAAAGGTCAGAAAGGACTTCCTCCTGGAAGTACGCGAGAATGTGAACATCCGGATTTTTGCTGGCGCAGAACAGGGCAGCAGCGAAGGTGATGTCGTCTTCCGGGTTGTCGATGATGATGCAGTCCGCATCACTCACGCCTGCGCGGCTCATCGCGGTTTCGTCGGTAAAGCTTGTGGTGCGGACAAAATCGATTTCCTTCGGCAGAGGGTTTTCAATGTCAGCACGCACGCACAGCACGATGGGGCGCTTGTCTTTTTCTTCGTGCAGAAGCATGTCGATGAGGTGAAGGGTTCGGCTTTCGTTCCAACCCAAAATCAAAATGTGTCCGGACACGTCAATGCTCCTTCTTCCTAACAGTCCTTTGCGCCAATACTCAATGGTAATACCCGCCAAGCGGCCTACACCGATGGCAAAAATACTTAGTCCACAAGGGATCACAAACAGTGCGACAATCCATTTACCCGCCGTTGTAGTGGGAGACATGTCGCCGTAACCCACTGTAGAAGCGGTCACTAACAGATAATAGATATAATCAACGAAGGGAGAAGTAAGTGCATGCTCTCCCGCTAAGCGAAGCAGCACCCAGCTTATGACTGCGTAGGCCAACACTGCAGTAATAACGTGCTTCCCGCTTAAACGCTGAAATTGAGAGGTGATCCATCGGCGAACCATGTACCACTTGTTCATCAGCCGTTTTCCTTAACCTTCTTAGAGTTCAAACTAGCGTGCCACTATAACAGTCTAATCCATCAGCAAATTTCTCAATTTTGCCGACTGTGAAAAAGTTCTCAGATTCGGGTTAGGCAGCAGCATTGATTAGCGTGTAGATTGAAATCAGTGACGAGAAGGACCGCGCCATGAGTGACAACAAATATCTCGATGAGTTTTCTGACGATGGCTTTTGGACCAAAGCCCGTAACTTTGCGCAAAAGGCAGGTTACGACGTATTGGAAAATGCCCTCAAGCTCTACTATTCCGCGACAGATGACGACACACCCAAATGGGCGAAAACCACTATTTTCGCCGCGCTTGGCTACTTTATCGCGCCTATTGATGCCATTCCTGATCTAACACCTGCCGTTGGCTTCTCTGATGACCTCGGCGTACTGGCGGCAGCGGCTGCAGCGGTCGTGATGCACGTGAAAGCAGAACACGGCCAGAAAGCAGGCGCGAAGCTGGATCAGTGGTTTAAGAAGCTCAATTAATTTACCCAGAGGAAAGGGCATGAAAGGAAGCAGAGTCAACCTCAAGGATGCGTTTGAGAAAGTCACGTTTCTGGAAGATCGAACGCCGGAACACTCGCTGAGCGGTGAGGGGGAAGATGCTTTTGCGACGCTGGCAGATTACCGGGATGGTGGCGTTTTCATTGCCCACTACGAAGGAAAGAGTGAATGGGAGCGTCATCCGGGCGACGAACTGGTGCATGTGCTGGAAGGGCAAACCACCATCTTCCTTCTCAATGGTGAAGAAGAAACACCCATTTCCTTGTCTGCCGGGGAGTTGGTCGTGGTGCCGGAAAATGTCTGGCACCGCTTTGATACGCCAAGTGGCGTGAAGGTGATGACAGTGACACCGCAGCCGACTGAACACAGTATCGAAAGACCTGACAACTAGCGGAAATCAGCTCGGAATTTCTGGCTGTCGTGCTAGAATCGCTGCCCTGCAATTTCCGGACAAAGTCGACTAGGCGTCATCATGACAAAACCGAACAAAACCACTTCACAACCTAAGAAAGGTCTGCACCCTAGAAATCCCCATCGTGCGCGATACGATTTCCCGGCGCTGATGAAAGGCACCCCAGAGCTCAAAGCCTTTGTGAAGAAGAACCCGTTCGGTGATTTGTCTGTCGACTTTTCCAACCCGCAAGCAGTGAAAACCCTCAACAAGGCTCTGTTGCAACACTTCTACCAAATCAGTTTCTGGGATATTCCAGAAGGCTATCTTTGCCCACCAATCCCTGGCCGCGCGGATTATCTGCATTACTTGGCAGATCTGCTGGCTGAATCCAACGGCGGAGAAATTCCAAAAGGCAAAGCCGTGAAGGGGCTGGATATCGGCATGGGCGCAAACTGCGTCTACCCGATGGTTGGTCACCGCGTTTATGGTTGGCAGTTCGTGGGCGCGGATATTGACCCAGTATCTGTAAAAAGCGCCAAGCTGATGGTGGAGATGAACCCAAGCCTCAAAGGGGGCATTCAATGCCGTCTTCAAAAGAACCCAGACCACATTTTCGCGGGCATGATTAACGACAAAGAGCGTTTCGACTTCACCATGTGCAACCCGCCTTTCCATGCTTCGATGGCAGAGGCAACAAAAGGCTTTGAGCGCAAAGTGAAGAACCTTGCCGCCAATGCCCGCAAGAAAGGCTCAGAACCCTTCAAAGCGCAGCCAATGAAAGGCAAGGGCAAACCAGTGCTGAATTTTGGCGGACAGAACGCAGAGCTTTGGTGTCCTGGAGGCGAAGCCGCTTTTATCAATAGAATGATAGAGCAAAGCGCCGACTTCAAGACTCAATGCCTGTGGTTCACCACCATGGTTTCCAAGAAAGAAAACCTGCCGGGTATCTACAAGCAATTGAAAGCGTTAAAAGTCGAAGATGTCCGCACCATCGAAATGGCGCAAGGGCAGAAAGTAACGCGTATTGTGGCATGGACTTTTCTCAGCGAATCCGCACGCCAAAACTGGTCGAAAAATGGCGAAAAATGGCGAAAAATAGCGCGCTTTTCAGGCGGTTTTTGGTTGGAAAATCGCCGCCTTATGCAAGGTCGTCATAAGCGATAAAAAGTGGTGTTCTTTTTGTGGTTTTAGCAGTAAATTCTGCCTGAATTGACCTTTGAGAATACGCTGTGAAAACGCCGACCAAGCGACTTTCCCTCTATGTTGCCCTGATGATGGTGCTGCTGTTAAGCGGCGCTGTGGGGGTTATTGGGGTCGATTTGGCGCAGGGGCATCACGCAGCTTTGCAGGATAGGGAAGGCGTGCCGCTGGCGAAGGAAGAGTATTCGCTGCTTCGCACCATGACATCACGCATTCTTCCCGATGACGTCGAGTTTATCGATGACGAACCCTCATCACTGTCAGCGTTTCCGGTTTCAGGCATTTCTCTGCTTCTCTTTGGCCTTTTGTCGTCAGGCTATTTCCGCACTCGCCAAAGCCGACAGAACATCACAGGCTTCTTCGCACCTTGCCATCTCCAGTTCCGTTTTATCCACTCAAGGGAAGGTTTCTCCAGCATCACTTAACCCTGTTAATTTTGATTCTTGGAGAGAATATGTTTGAAGCAATTCAGGAAGTGCTGGTGGCCTTATGGAACCAGGATTTCGATGCGCTGCTGGCTCCCGGCAGTGCGACCCTAATTTACATCATCGTGGCTGTGTTGATTTGCCTTGAAAGCGGCTTTTTACCGGCGGCTCCCTTACCTTGCGACAGCGTGGTTGTACTGGTGGGCACTTTGGCGGCCGTTGGTGTGTTAACGCCAGCTATCGCATTCCCACTGCTGATTGTGGCTGCTTCAATGGGAAGCTGGATGGCCTTCATGCAAGGTCGCTGGCTGAACAAATTGCCGATGGTGCAATCCTGGCTTAAGAAAGTGCCGGAAAAGAACATGAAAACCGTCGATGCTTTACTGCGTCAGCATGGTTTAGTGGCGCTTTTTGCAGCGCGCTTTATTCCGGGTGTCCGCTCGATTGTACCGATGATGATGGGCATCCGCGTGAAAGAAGCACCACGTTTCCACTACTTTGCATGGCTAAGCGCCACCCTTTGGGTATTCCTGCTGGCGGGCATCGGGTTCCTGTTGCCATCCCTGCCAGACGCGCTTGGACGAGCGGTAACCATGGGGCTGATGGCTGCTCCTGTTATCACGCTTTGTGCCGCGATTCTGACTGCGATTACCTGGCGAGTCCGCAAATTGCTGAGAGGCAGTAAGCCCCCTTCAGCACAAGCTTAATCCTGACCTATTTCATCGCCACGTCGCTTGCAAAACCGACGTGGCTTTTCTGATCTTAACGAAGACGTTTTAACCCATGAATATACTGCGCCCACGACTGGATATTCCGTTGCTGATCGCGATTGTCTCGCTGATCACCCTTGGCTCAATGAGCGTATGGAGCGCGAGCGGCTACAGTGTTCCTACCCTTGAAAGACACGTCGCCCGCGCCATGATTGCGCTTCTTGCCTTACTGATTTTCTCGTTGATCCCTGCCAAAACCTACCGGGCACTCACGCCGCACCTTTTTGGTTTGGCGATTGTGCTTTTGCTTGGTGTGATTGTGGCGGGAGACACGGTGAACGGCGCCAAACGCTGGCTCGCGCTTGGCCCTATCCGCTTTCAGCCTTCTGAAATTGTGAAAGTGGCGGTGCCTATGATTGTCGCATGGCTGATAGTGCGAGACCCCGGCAGGCCAGGTCTGCAAAAGATTGGACTTTGCGCGTTGGTCACAGCATTACCGGCAGGGCTGATTGTGATTCAGCCAGACTTGGACGGCGCGATCTTTACCGTGATGTACGCACTGTTCGTGCTGTATCTAGCAGGTATGAGCTGGAAGATCATTGGCTCAGTGTTAGCAGCAGTTGCGGCGACAGTACCGGTGATGTGGTTCTTCTTTATGGCGGACTATCAGAAACTGCGTGTCACCCAGTTTTTGAACCCCGAATCAGACCCACTCGGCGCGGGTTATCAGATCATCCAATCCCTGATTGCCATTGGCTCTGGTGGCGTGCGTGGTAAAGGCTTTATGCACGCGACACAAGGGCAGTTGGGATTCATCCCCGAAAGCCACACCGATTTTATCTTCTCAACCTTTGCAGAAGAGTGGGGCTTTCTGGGAAGTGCCGTCATGATTGCGCTATACCTGTTTATCTCAGGTCGTGCTTTATGGCTGGCAGTCAACACGGCTTCGCCGTTTTCCCGCCTAGTCAGCGGCGCATTGGCGATGAGTTTCTTCCTCTACGCCTTTATCAACTTGGGCATGGTAAGTGGCCTGCTACCCGTAATGGGAAGCCCGCTGCCATTTATCAGCTATGGCGGCACGGCGATGATCACCCAAGGCGCATGTTTCGGCATCATCATGGCACTCTGTTGCGGCAAGCAGCCAGTAGAAGCGACGTGGAGTGCGAGAACGTTCAGTAAGGCTTAACTTGCTCTTGGGGACTTCCCCTTTTTAAGGGGAAGGTTAGGATTTGGGGGCTCTTATATGGTTTTGCCTCAACGTGAGTTAACGTTGAGGCCATCTGAGTGCTCGAATCATCCCACAAAGCCTGAATTTTTCTGATGCATTTCCTCTGTATAAAAACGGCTCTTCACCGTTTATGGTGGAAAGACATATCAAGCTGTCCAAAGTGGAACAATATCGCCATTTTAAATCTGCTCTTGTTCCGATAACCCCTAGCACGCAACTTTATATATTGAATCTGTGCATTTATCGCCTCAGCAAGCCCATTGGATACGCGCATTCTCATTGCATTGAGTATTCTCGGTAGATGCTCCCTCACTGTGTTGGCAGCATTTATCATCGGCTTTATCCCGCTGGGTTTTATCAGAGCTAACCACTCTAGCCATTGGCTTTTGGCACCTCTCACTCGGTTTCTTTTCCAAATGAGTCTGGCTTGCTCCTTGAAAACCCAACTTAATCCAGTATTTACCATTATCTTTGATAATTCACAGATGCGAACTCTTAGCTGTTTATTGAGGCGATCGTTTCGTTTCAGCCAACCATAACGCGTTCGGTGACACTCTCGTTTCATTGATGACGGAAGAGATTCCACGTCTTGCTTACGCACATCATCTACTGCTTTGGTCAGGAGTTTAGCGATATGAAAGTGGTCAATAGATATGATCTGCTTGGCTCTGTGACCAAAATAGGTTTCTGTTGCATTGATAAAAGCACGGCTCATATCCATAGACACAGAGCGGGTTTGTAATTTGGCCTTCATCGGTAACACGGCGTAACAGGCTGTAAGGCTTTCTGCAGTTTTTCCATCGGAAACAGCGATAACTTGCCCCGCTCGGTTCGACAACACAGTGACATAGTCATGGCCTCGGCAGAACGCTGTTTCATCAACCAACAGGTGCTCAACGTTGTCCAATTGCCGTCGAGAAAGCCCTCTACTAACAGCTCTACCCATTATCCGGTCGATAGCTCCCCAACTGAGTCGAAACAGCTTGGCTACAGCAAGTAGTGACGTCGTTTGGAGTGCTTCAATGATTTTCGCTTCAAACAACTCAGTATATCGATTTCCCGAAGATGCCCAGGGAACTGGAAGCGTTTGCACCCCATGCTTTGGACAGTCACAGCGAGGAATTTTGGCTTCGATGTAGGTTTCAAATTGGCATGTATCTAGGTGGCGCCAAACCCGCTTACGTGAATCATGTTTTCTGACTGTTTTCTGGCAAGTTGGGCATTGAACAGTGTCTTTGGCGTACACAACCGTGACAGTGATTCTGTGAGACGATTCATCAAGCTGAACCGACGAAACGCTCCATGGTGAAACAAGCCCCAGTATGGCTTCATAAAGTGCAGTATCTTTCATTTTCAATCGAGCAGCTGAATTTCATTCTATTCTCGGGCTGATTCGATAGTTTGGAAAGAAAGACTTTCCACCACGAACGGTGAAGAGCCATAAAAACACAGGGGTATGTATATAGCAAAAATATGAACGCTTTTAATACGGGACGCCCGATTTCTCATTTTTGGGCCACAAGCCAATAAGTTAATCCACTGATTCTACTAAGCTATATGGTAAAGTGACTTAAGTGTACGCGGACTAAACGGGCGTCTCGATTTTGTACTAAACGGGCTTTATGCCCGCTAATAAGTTGTTAGTTGCCGAAGGTATACATGGATACATTAAAAAAATTACAAGATTGGTATCTCTCTCAATGCAATGATGATTGGGAGCATTCTTTCGGGATGAAAATTGACACTTTAGATAATCCTGGATGGTCAATAAAAATAGACTTAAGTGAAACTTCATTGGATAAACAAACTTTTACAACAGTAGAGGTTGATTATGAATCTGATAAGAATTGGATCTTCTGTAAGGTGGAAAATAACCAATTTATAGGGGCTTGTGGACCACTAAAGCTCGAAGCAATGTTAAATGTTTTTTTGGATTGGGCAGCAAATGGCAACTAACAAGGCAATCAACGAGGGACGCTTTGTCACTGCGGCAGCTTTTCAAAGTGTTGTGAATACAAAGGATTAAATCAGTATGGGCGGTTTGATAAGCGCCCGTTATTGCGACGTTATGCATCCAGTTGATTCCCAGACTATGAATATAAAGTTAGAGTTAGAGAAAGTAAGTGAAAATCCGGCCAAACAGAAAATAGTAAAGCGCTATTTGCTGGACTGCTGCGCAAAACTAGTGAGATTTAGATCTAGCGGTCGTTTACTAAAGAATTTACAAATTGCTAAAAAATTTTTGCGTGGTTTCGCCAGTCAGAAAGAAATTCACCAAGCCGAATGGGAATTGGAAGGCGAAGCCTTTGGTGTCGAGTATTTCTCGCAAGAAGGCGTAAAATTTTATTTTAGAGCAAGGAAGGATATTAGTACCGACCTAGTTAAGGTGAGAATTTCTAAAGGACTTTCCAATAACGCTTCTAGAAAATATTTGGAGGATATGACTTACTTTATAGATCATGTATTCAGTCATATTGAGTGCTCATCCAATTGGCTATTTAGAGAAGAGTGCGAGCAGTTTATGTGCCCAAGGATATATTCGAAGTATTTTGGAGTAGCTGCATAACAAGTCATTGAAGTAGGACAAAAAATAGATGGTTTTTGCTCCTTCGTCGCTTATTTTAACCAACTATTTTTAGCCTCTCAATGAGGCGTTATATGGTGAAAGTATGTTTGTAATTGAAGAGTCGCGAATCACATTAAGAATTGCTCTTGATGCATTGAGCCTGAATGAATGGTCTGTTGCTGAGTGGCGTGAAGATTCAATTAAAAGTGTGGATAGTACTGACGCATTCAATTCTGTCATGCCTGCTTTAGCGTTAGCGCTTGAACAAGCAGACGGTTATGCGTTCGATTCTTGTTGTTGTTTGGCACTTCAATACGCAAGAATTTCGTCTACCACTCAACAGCCTGAAGGGTTAACTGGAATCTTGAGTCAACTAAAGATCCATGAGTATAAACTAACTCAATCCGACCGCAGGACAGGCGAGTTAGCCAAATGGTTCAGGGTTGGAAATGCCATATAACAAAAGCTATCAACGGGACGCTTTGTTAATGCGGCAGCTTTTCAAAGTCTTGAGAATACAAAGGATTAAAGCAGTTTTGGGTGGTTTGGTAAGCGCCCGTTATTGCAACGTTAGCTTAAGTATGACCAGAGTACCTTTATTTATCTTACTCATATTGTCCTTCGCCACTCAAAGTAAGGAGAACGAAATTATGTTGCATCCAGATTTCCCAATTGTTGAAGGACATTATCAAATGACCAGCGATTGGGGCGTTTTTTTAGCCGAGAAATACAATCGAAGGATAGAAGACTCTGACTTGGTATTATGGCGGCCCGGCATGACTATTTGGGTATCTATTTGGGAGAATGACGATGGCAAATCGCAAGAAGAACTATTGTCTTGGATTAAAGAAGGTACTTCAAAAGATGCTTTTGAAGAATCGGTGTATACGAATGAAAGTGTGACATTTTATTCATATAGCCTCAGTGAAACGACGGATGATGAACGACAACCAGCGTTCTATTGTTTTGCTTTATCAAACACGAGCTATGTCCAAATGGCCATTTACTATGATGAACCATTGGCCAAATCGTCTGTTAAAGACTTGCACAGCAGCCTCGTGTATTCGGGTTAAATTAGCTAAGGCCCAGAAGCTAATGATAGCTAAAAGTGACTGTCCTTCTTTCGCTCTTTCGGTCCTTGTTTCCTACCGAGTCAGAGCAGTCAAAATCGCATCTAAAATTTCCTGATGATTTTCCGCTCGGGAAACCTGCCCCAGTTCCTGACAAAGTGCTTCTTCTCCTTCTAAGGCAAGGATGCTGAAACCACTCTCAGTACACTTAGAAATGCACTAAACTGGTTCGCGCCTGGAATGTCTTCAAGCGTTACTGAAGGAAGCTCAATCATTGATTGGGCAGGCACCAATGCAGGGTGTTGATTGGCAGACAGCTTAATCAACGTAATCGGATTGTCTATCACGGTCAGCGTATCGTCAGCAAAGGTGCAGTTAGCTCTGGGCTGATAACAACAACTGATCTCAGTTTGTTTTCAGTCTGAAGTGGGCGGAATTTTTCATCCGGTATAGTAGCAACGTCTATGTTGTTATTGCGTAACCAACGGCAGTCTATATTTTTGGTGCTGTCGCATGATGCCAGGTATTTCTCTGAGCTTATTTGGGCGCTGGATAGCATCAGCATCGATGTACCGCCCAGAAAAAAGCCGACACCGAAAACCTCACCCGATTTTAGTGTGTTCAGCCCAAGCTTCAAATCACTGGCTCTGAGTGTAATTTCATCGACTGCTTTGTCTGCCGTG